>CAVEJY010000030.1:0-11049 GCA_963616155.1 Acutalibacteraceae bacterium | reverse complement strand
TCTGGTACATCCCCGCCACGATGATGCTCTACCTCTTCGCCCCCGCCTACATGGAACTCATCAAGCGGCATCCCGTCTACCGGTGGTTGCCCGTGGCGATGGTGATGTGGTGCATCCTCGTGCAGTATGTCACGCCCATCCACCAGACCGTGGGACATCTGGAGATATTCTGGAGCCGAGTGCCCATCTTCTTCATCGGCATCAACATGGGAGAGATGGTGCGGCAGAAACAGACGCTCGACGGCACCAGCATCTGGATGATATGGCTCATGTTCCTGATGACGCTCTTGGCGAGCATCTTCCTCGAACAGGAGAAGCACGGGCAGTTCCCCCTCTTTCTGGAGCGAATGCTCTACATCCCGCTCACCATCACCACCATCCTGCTCCTGAACCGCATCTTCCGCCGCACGCCCCGCTGGTTCAACCGCAGTTTCATGTTCGTGGGTGCCCTGAGCTTAGAGGCTTACCTCATCCACATCCACTTCGTGCTCGACTACATCGAGCCTTACCACTGGGGCTACTGGCCCACCTTCCTCGCCTGCGTCGCCATCACCCTGCCCGTGGCCTGGATGCTGAGCAAGATAGCTGGGTGGATTTCCAAGGAACTATCCAAGATCATCAAATAAAGAACAGAATATAATGAAAGAAATAGACAACATAGAGAAAGACAGCAAGGGATTCGCTGCATGGATGCGACTGATACGTCCCAAGCAGTGGATCAAGAACTGCTTCATATTCGTACCGATCTTCTTTGGCGGTGCCCTGTTCCATACCGATGCATTGGTCTCGGGGCTGGTGGCGTTCCTCGCCTTTAGCTTCGCCGCCTCCAGCATCTACTGCTTCAACGACATCTACGATGTGGAGGCAGACCGCCGCCATCCCGTGAAATGCCATCGGCCGATAGCCTCGGGAGCCATCAGCGTGAAGAAGGCTTATGCCATGATGCTCCTGATGTTCGCCTTGTCCATGGCAGTGGGCAGTATGCTGGATTCGTGGGAGTCCATGGCAATCATCGCCTTCTACTGGCTGCTGAACCTCGGCTACTGCGCCAAGCTCAAGCAGTACGCCATCATCGACGTGTGCATCGTGGCGTTCGGCTTCGTACTGCGGCTCTTGGCGGGCGGTGTCGCCACACACATCATGCTGAGCAAGTGGATTGTGCTGATGACGTTCCTCATCACCCTCTTCATGAGCTTCGCCAAGCGGCGCGACGACGTGGTGCGCATGGAGAAGACGGGAGAGGCGCCACGCAAGAACACCATCCGCTACAACCTCACCTTCATCAACCAGGCGATTACCATCACTGCCTCCGTCACCCTCGTGTGCTACATCATGTACACCGTGAGCCCGGAGGTGATAGAGAACTTCCATACCGAGAACCTCTACCTCACGAGTGTCTTCGTGCTGGTAGGTCTGTTGCGCTACATCCAGATAGCCGTGGTAGACCAACAGAGCGGCGACCCCACGAAGATTATCCTGCGCGACCGCATCACCCAGTTCATTGTCCTGGCATGGCTCGCCTCCTTCCTGTTCCTGATTTACATCGTATAGAAGACTATGGAGAAAGAAAAGATTTACTGTTTCGATTTCGACGGAACGCTCACCAGCAACGACACGCTCATCGAGTTCATCCGTTACGCCCGAGGCACCGGGCGGATGCTCTGTGGATTCCTGCTGCACAGTCCGCTGCTCGTGCTAATGAAGATGAAGTTCTATCCCAACTGGAGGGCGAAGCAGCGCATCTTCACGCATTTCTTCGGCGGCATGGCGATAGCGGAGTTCGATTCCCTCTGCCATGACTTCGCCATGGAGAACCAGCACCTGTTCCGCCCCGAGGGCATCGCCTTCGTGCAGAAGGTGGTGGGCGAGGGCTGCCGCACATTCATCGTCAGTGCCAGCATCGACAACTGGGTACGCCCCTTCTTCTCCCTGCGGGGCATCGAGGGCATTACCGTCCTGGGCACAAGGATAGAGGTAAAGGACGGCAAGGTGACGGGCAGGTTAGAGGGCAACAACTGCTATGGTGCGGAGAAAGTGCTGCGCATCCACGAGGCGCTGACCCGTTCCCCCCGGGAGTCCTCCTCCCCCACCTCCTTCTCCTTCGACCGCAGCCGGTATTTCATAGAGGCTTTCGGCGACAGCCGCGGCGACAGGGAGATGCTCGCTTTCGCAGACAAAGGACACTACAAGCCTTTCAGGGAATCATAAACTATATGGTTTCATGCAGTTTCTTCCTAAGGAAGTACATATAAAAAGTGTTTGAGAGAAGAATGAAGAAGGTTACGAATTGGATTTGAACGCCCTGATTTATAGTGAGTTACTAATGAGCAACGTAAGGTTTTTGGTTACGAACCAAATTTGCCGTCCTGACTTTGACAAGCCTGGACTATTAAAAAAAACGAGTGCTCATTTTCAGGTAGTTAGCAAAAAAATAGCTAAAAATGGGTGACGCAAGCTATTTTTCGTATCTTTGCGTCATGTTTGTATGTAAGAAAAAGTACCGCAGCGATCACATAGGCGTGATAGTTGTGGACAAGAGTAACGGAAAGTTCCATGAGATAAAGAACTTCGGTGTTGCAAAGACAGATGCCCCTGACTTCGACTATGCGAAATGGGTGACGCATAGTCGAAGTCAGGAAATGGACTGGCAATGCCGTTGACCTTGTAGAATCAGTTCTTCGGCATAAAAGCCAAGGACTGCTACCGTTTCTACACCGACATCAGAAGACGCAAGAACCATAGCCGTACTTACTTCCTTGACAGAATGCAGGAGAAGTTGAACGACAAAATGCGGAGGGATGATGAATTGGAGAGAATGAGGCGATAATCGAGGTGTTTCTTATGTTATTTCTGAAAAAGATTAAAAACTTTTGGTGTTGCCACAAAAATATTGTAGTTTTGTGGCAAAACAAAGAGGAATGGCAACGAATAGTGCTTATAACGAGATAAAAAGGAAAATAACGTCTTCCAAACGGGGAACATTGTTCTTTCCCGATTCATTCGCTCAAATGGCATCATCCGATGCAATAAGGTCAGCCTTGGTGCGTTTGTGCAAAGATGGAGACATAATAAGAGTGGCACAAGGCATCTATTGCTATCCAAAGATTGACACAAAATGGGGAAGCGGAGTTGTACCGCCATCCATTGAAGACATTGCCAATGGCATTGCTAAACGTGATAAAGTTAGAATTGTTCCGACAGGTGCGTATGTGTTGAATGTATTAGGACTGTCAAAACAAGTACCGGCAAATGTGGCGTTCTTTACAGATGGGTCTTCTCGCAAGGTTTCTGTAGGCAAAGGTTACGGAATCCTTTTCAAGCATACATCAGAGATGAGAACGTTTGCTTATCGGTCAAAGCTTATGCTGTTGATAGTAATGGCTCTCCGTGAAATCGGTGATGAAAATATAACAGAACTACAGATGAACATCATCAAAGGTCATTTGAAAAATGTCCCAACGGGAGATTTTCTAAAAGACATTTTGCTGGCTCCAGCATGGGTTCGTAAAAAATTGCAACAAGTATGAATTATCAAGATATAGAAAAACTTGCTTCCTTAAAGGAAAGCAACAATTTGGAGTTTAAGGAATCGACAGGTCAATTAGACCGTTCGATGGAGACTCTATGTGCGTTTCTCAACTGTGAAGGTGGTACTATTCTTTATGGTGTAAAGGATAATGGTAAGATTATAGGTCAAGAGGTATCTGACAATACTAAACGCTCTATTGCTGAGGCGGTCAATAGAATTGAGCCTTTTGTAGAGTTGGAAATCTCGTATGTTCCTATTCTTGAGACTGACAAATATGTGATAGCCATTCATGCGGAATGTCAACGATTCATGCGTCCTTTCACTTATAAGGGAAGGGCTTATATGCGCATTGAAAGTACCACAACCTTTATGCCACAGGAACGGTATAACCATCTCTTAATGGAAAGAGGCGGAAAATATGGATGGGAAGCAATGATTAACTCTGATTTGGAGATAAGTGACTTGGATGAGAATGCCATTCTCGGTGCTGTCCGTGAGGGAATACGAAACGGAAGACTTCCTGAAACAACTATTCGCGAGGAGATACCTGTAATCTTGAAAAAGTTCGGCTTGTTCCATGATGGTAAACTGAACAATGCAGCCGCCGTGTTGTTTGGCAAGGATTTGTATGGATACCCACAATGTCTTGTGCGTATGGCTCGTTTCAAAGGAACAACGAAAGAAGAGTTTATAGACAACCAACGCGCGGAAGGTAACATTTACGAATTGCTTGATGCCTCAATGGCATTTTTCTTTAAGCATCTCTCACTGTCTGGTAAGATAAACGGTCTTTATCGTGAGGAAGAGTTGAGCATTCCGTACAAGGCTTTAAGAGAGAGCTGCATCAACTCACTTTGCCATCGCTCGTATCATCAACCAGGTAGTTCTGTAAGCATCGCTATCTACGATGACCGTGTTGAAATACGAAATACGGGAACTTTTCCTGCCGACTTGCCTATAGAACGTCTTATGCAGGAACATGACTCCAAGCCACAGAATCCAATTATCGCCAACGTACTCTATAAGAGCAAGATATTGGAGAGTTGGGGACGTGGAATAGGTACAATGGTCGATGAATGCAAACGTGTAGGCTTGCCTGCTCCAGAATTCAATACTGATGGTAATTTTGTGTGGGTCATATTCAAATACAACAGGAACAGTGTGGTAGTTACCCCACAGTTACCCCACAGTTATCCCACAGTTACCCCACAGTTAATGAAAGTAATTACTGTAATAAGAGATAACATAATGGCTGCCAAGGAGATAATGGAATGTATAAAGTTGAAAGACAAGACTTATTTCCTTGATAAATATCTATATCCTGCAATGGAAGAAGGCTATGTTGAACAACTATATCCTGAAAATCCGAAACATCCAAAACAGAAATATTTTCTTACTGAAAAAGGCAAGACATTATTGAAATAGAAAAGAAAAGGCAGTGGAATAAATCGCCACTGCCACTACATGAATCCAAAGATATTTTTAAAGCCTATCAAATCAGTAAAAATCGCCGACAATGAACGCTGAAGAAATTAACTCAATTGCAGAAAAAGCACAAATGATCGTCTGCGGCTATGCTTTCTCTGAGACAGAAAAACATTTTACGCGTGTAGTCAGCCTGCACGCTCCCTTCCATGCATTAGTGATGAATCAAAACGGAGAGACAATAGAAACCAACATGGATGACATAGAAATCAGCATTGTCATGAAATACTGGAACCGCAACAAGAAGTTATTGGAGGAAGCCTATGCCTAAGTACTATGACTTTAAGGTTTGTGGATTACGGTGAAGATTCCACAAATCTCACAGATTAATCCGCAGAGCTCAGAGGGAACGAAAACGGAGAGTTTTATTTTATCGCAAAGAGACTGAAAAAGGTGCATCCCCCGCAGGGAATGCACCTTTTGCTATATTATGTCGGCTGATGTCGCGATTAGCGGCTACCGCCAGCCCACCATACGTTCTCGGTGAAGATATACATACCGGCATCGTTGCCTGAGCCGAAGGCATTGGCAACGTTAGGATTGGACTTCACGTCGCTGGAACCGTAAGGCAAGCGGAGAGGCCAACGGTTGGCGCTGCCGGAAGTGTTCTTGGGGTTAGTCATTGCCACAGGATAGCTGCCGTCCATATACTTGCAACGGCGCATATCGTTGTAGGTCTCCAACTGCTCGTCACGAGTCTGGGCGATGTACTTCTGGACGAGGATCTCGCTCAATGGGTTCTCAGCAAACTTGGTGGCTGCCACACCCTCTACATAAGCAACCATATCCTCGGCTGTGACGAGAGTACCGCAAGCGGTAGCTACGTCGTCCAAGGAAGCCATGATACCGTTCTCGAAGGCTTGCTTGGCATCCTGCCCCAGACGAGCCTGTGCCTCGGCGAGGATGAAGTAAAGCTCGGAAGCACTCATCAAGTGGGCAGAAACACTGTGCTGGTAGCCCCAAAACAACCAGTAAGGTGCATTACAGGTCTCTGTGACTATCGCCATTTTCTCATCACCCGGTGTAGCGAGTTTATTCGCTCCATAGAGGTCAGCGTTATAGTACTCCTCCAAAGGATAGTTTCTGCTCTTCATGAGGTTGTCAACAGTGGTGGTGGAACCGATGTAGTCACGGCTCAACCAATAAGCAGTCCATGGGTTGGTAGAACCTGTGCTGTAGCCAGTGAAGATAGACAACTCTGCACCCTCAAAGCCACCGTCAAGGGCAGCCTGAGCCTCAGAAACGATGCTCTGGAGCTGGGCGGTCTTGTCTGAAGCACGTCCCAACTCATGCAAGAGATAGCGGGCCTTCAGGGCGTGAGCCAAGGCAAGCCATTTCTTGGGGTCCCCATTGTAAAGGAGGTCCTGGCCAGCTGCATCGTTGGAAATAGAAGCAGTGAGGTCAGTGATGGCATTGTCCAGATAGCCCAAGATGCCCTTGTAAATCTCTTCCTGAGAGTCTACCTTGGGGGCAGAGATGCCCTCGGTGTGTGCCTCAGAGTAAGGGATGTCGCCGAACATATCGGTGAGGATGCCCCAGTTGTAGGCTGCGAGCACCTCGCCCATACCCTTGATGCCCACCAGACCTTCGTTGCGACCACCTTCTGAACACTTGGCAATTATCTGCTTGATGTTGTTGAGGTTCAGATAGGTACTGTTCCACTCATTGTCGAATGTAGAGGAAGCAGCAATTTCATTGACACTACGAAGCTCGGCGTTCTTTGCCTGATTGTTGCCTGTACCGAATGTCTGCTCTGTGTAGATGGAAACGTACCATGCGAGGCTACCGCAGTTGGTGGAATAGACACTTGAGACGATTGCATCTGTCAACTGGAACTTTGCGTCCACAGTGCTCTCACCTGGATGCGCATTGTCCGTGTTGATTCTGTCCATCGTGTCTTCCGAACATGACACTGCTGTCAAAGAGAGCGCGGAGACAGCGAGGATGCCAAATATATTCTTAAATTTCATCATTGTTTTTTCCTTTTTTGTGATTGATACTTGTAATGATCCCGGAGGTGGGTCTCAGATTAGAATGTAATCTTGAAACCACCGCCGAAGCTTGAAGTATTAGGCAAAGAGAAGCGCTCGAAGCAACCGCTCATGTTACCGTTACCCTGAGAACTCTCCGGGTCGAGATCCTTCATCTTGGACCAAAGGAGGATGTTGCGGGCGAAACCGTAGATGGAGATGTCGAAGTTGCCGAGCTTGGGCAACTGGTAGTTCAGGGTTACGTCGCGGAGCTTCAGGTAGCTGCGGTCGTAGATACCTGCCTCTGTCACGTCGTTGTAATACATCCAGTAAGCCTGCTTGCTAACCACCTTGGCACTCTTCTGGCCTGTGCTCTCGATGATACCGTCTACAACCATTGTACCCTCGTGGTATTCGAGAGACTCCTTGGTGGCACCGAAATAGTTCAAGGTCAAGAGTGTACCGTTGTACATCTTGCCGCCCTTCTGCCAGTCCATGGTAGCGGACAGGGTGAGACGCTTCCAGCGGGCCTTCAGGTTGAAGCCCATGTTGAAGTCGGGAGTACACTCGCCGAGAGGCTGGCTGTCGGCTGTACCCTGTGGCAGACCGTTGTCATCAAGCAACAGGCGACCCTCGTCGTCACGCTTGAAGGCTGTACCGTAGATGATAGGATAGGTGTAGCCTGCCTGGGCGCGTACCTGTGGCTGGGTGAAACCGCCGAGGAAGATGCTCTCCACACCGTCGGCGAGAGACTTCACCTTGTTGGTCAAAGTGGTGTAGTTGATGCCGAGGTCCAGATCCCAGTCCTTGGTCTGGATGATGCTGGCGTTCAGAGACAACTCGTGAGACCATGTGGTCATCTCACCTGCGTTGGTACGGAGGTACTGGTAACCTGTAGAACCTGCAGTAGGAACGTCAAAGATCTGGTCCTTGATATCCTGATAGCTGGCTGTGTACTCCAAGCGGATGCGGTTGTTGAAGAAGTTCAGGTCTGCACCGAACTCCCAGTTCACCGTATTCTGTGGCTTCAGGTTGGGGTCGTACTTGATGTAGTAGGGAGCATATGCGCTCACGCCGTTGCTGGGATAGCTGAACGGAGTGAAGGTGTACATACCACTGCCGTATGTAGGCACTGAGTAGTAGTTGGCATAGTAGTGACCTGCCTGACCTACCTGTGCGAAGGAAGCGCGGAGCTTACCGTAAGAGAGGATGTGGTTGTCCTTCAAGGCAGGAAGCTCGGTGAAGAGCCAGCCGAGAGATACGGAGGGATAGAAGAAGCTGCGGTTGCCGCGTGGCATGGTGGAAACGATGTCGTTACGGCCTGTCACGGTCAGGTAAACCTGGTTGGCGTAGCTCAAGGACAGCTGACCGAAGAAACCTACGGTACGCTCGGAAGCCATGTACTCTGAAGTATATGCCTTCACGGTTGTGTTGGCGATGGTGGGCTGGCCATAGAACAAGAGGTTGGTACCGTCATAGTCCCAGTAGCGCTGGTAGTCGTGGTTGAACTCAGAACCGAGCAATGCACCGAAGTCCCACTGCTGCTCGGCACCGAACTTGGCAGTGAAGTTGGCGGTAAAGAGGTTGTTGAAGATGTTGTGCTGAACACCGTAGTTCTCCACCTCACCAGATTTGTTGTATGCAGAACCCACCTCGGCGATGGTGCTGTTGTTGGTGGTATACACGTCGATACCAGCCTGCTCACGGAACACGAGGTTGTAACGCTCCTTGTCCCAGTTGAAGTTAGGACGGAACTCTACATATGCGTTGCCGAACACACGGTTGGTGCGCTGGCTGTACTCATCGTTGTCTGCCCACCAGTAGGGGTTGTTGAAACTCGTGGAACGGAACAAGATCTGGCTTGTAGGATCGGTAGGAGAACAGTAAGGAGTACCCTTCAGGTTATACTCGGCAGGAGCGGAGTAAACCACGTTTATGATACCGCTGTTGGCACCAGGGGCAGAAGTAATCTTGGTGGAGCTGTAGTTGGCAGAGAAACCTGTCTTCCACTCCTTGTTGATTTCGAAGTCTACAGAACCACGGGCCGTGGTACGCATCATGCCTGTGGAAGGCACGATACCGGTCTGGTAAGTGTCACCGATACCGAAAGAATAGGCGAGGTTGCCCTTCTTTTGAGAGATACCGAAGTTGGAGTTCTGGGTGAAACCCGTGTTGAAGAAGTCACCCACGTTGTCATAGACCTGAGGAGTTGCCCATCCGTCGAGACCCGCTGCGGCATACTTGGGGTTGTAGTACTGACCGGCGTGCTTGCCATAGCGCTGAGTAAACTCGTTGTCTGTGTTACCGCCATAAACAGGGTCATTTGCCAACTCGGTAATCTTGGGACCCCAGCTCGCGGAAGATGTTGGATCATAGTTGTCTACGCCATTACCCTGTGCGTAAACTGTCTGGCGCTCAAACTTTCTGCTGACAGTCTGGGCACTCAAGTCGGTAGAGAAAGTGATGACAGGACGGCCGCCGTTGGCCTTGCCACGCTTGGTGGTGATGAGGATCACACCATTGGAAGCACGGATACCATAGAGGGCAGAGGCAGCCTGCCCCTTCAGCACGTCGATGCTCTCGATGTCGTCGGGGTTGATATCGATGGAGCGGTTGGCCTGGTCGGCACCCGTCACGGAAGCACCAGTGGTGTAGTCGGCAGAAGAGGCGATAGGCATACCGTCCACTACATAAAGAGGAGTGTTGTCGCCCGAGAAGGAACGGGCACCACGGATCACGATCTGTGCGGAAGCACCGGGAGCACCGGAAGACTGGCGGATGTCCACACCCGTCAACTTACCCTGCATGGCACTTGCCAAGGAGCTGGTACCGGAGATGTTCAAGTCCTCGGCACCCAACTTCTGTGAAGCGTAACCTAAGGCCTTCTTGTCGCGTGAGATACCCATCGCAGTGACAACCACCTCGTCGAGTGCCTTGTTGTCAGTGTCGAGGACTACCTTCAGGTTGTTGCTTGCCTTGACAGTCTTGGGCTGCATGCCAAGGTAAGTCACTTCCAGCTTAGCACCAGCCGGAACGTTCAGTGAGAAGTTACCGTCAGCATCGGTAACCGTACCGGTGTTAGTACCAACGACCTTGATGGACGCGCCGATGACGGGGCTTCCATCCTCAGAAGAGGTAACAGTACCGGAAACTTGAGTTTGTGCCAGTGCCGATCCTATGAACAGGAAGAGGCAGGCGATAAACGTCATGAGTCTTTTTTCCATAAATCTCTCTCTTAATAAATGAATATAATTGTTATAAATCTCTCTTTACCTTATTATATATAGGGGCGCATACTTTGCCGCCACATCTCCTACACACAATCTTATCTAAATTTTAAAAATATTTTTAATCGGTTGCAAAATTAAGGATTATTTAGCAATTCTCCAAACTTTTTTCAGGAAATATGCATTTATATTTGGCTTTTTTCATGAAATCCGTATTTTTAATACACGATTTAAACGAACTTCTCACAGTTTTGTTCCCCCAGGGCGTTAATTCGGCGGAAAAGTTTGGCGGTGTCGGGGAAATGCGTTATCTTTGCAGATAACATTTAAAGGCACAAGGACATGGCAAGAAAACTATATCCCATAGGCATACAGACGTTCTCCCGCATCCGCGAGGAGGACAAGTTCTACATTGACAAGACGGCGTACGTCTACCACATGGCGCACACCGACGGCACGTTCTTCTTCCTGAGCCGCCCCAGGCGGTTCGGCAAGTCGCTGCTGGTGTCCACCTTCCAGAGCTACTTCGAGGGCAGGAAGGACCTCTTTGAGGGCCTCGCCATCGAGAAGCTGGAGAAAGAGTGGAACGCCTACCCCGTGCTGCACTTCGACATGAGTAGGGGAAAGCACATGGAGAAGGAGCAGCTGGAGAGATACTTGAATTACCAGTTGGAAGACCAGGAAAGGAAATTCGGTGTCACGGAACACCGCAACGGCGTGAACAACAGGTTCGCCGACTTGATGGCTGCCGTCCACCAAAAGACAGGCAAGCAGGTAGTGGTGCTCATCGACGAGTATGACGCACCGCTGCTCGACGTGGCGCACGAGGAGGAGAACC
>CAVEJY010000029.1:0-12095 GCA_963616155.1 Acutalibacteraceae bacterium | reverse complement strand
AGACGAGGACGATGGTCTACATCATGGAGCTGAAGTTCGACAAGACTGCGGACGATGCCCTCGCCCAGATAGAGGCGATGCACTACGCCGACGCCTTCCTGCTGAAAGGCAAGCCCGTGGTGAAGGTGGGTATGAACTTCCTGCTGAAGGACGGTGTGAACACCTTGGAGTGGAAGATTGGGTCGTGAGATAAGGGAATCCTGGGTCTGAAATCCGTCTTGATCCTTCATGATTCATTCCCGATTCCTGATTTTGCCCCCCCCGTTAACAAAAATTAGTATAATAAAATGTTTTATGAAGGTTTTTTTAGCTAAATTTGCACCGAATTTGAGTATTACCCTAAAAACACGGATGATAACTCGAATGGGATTGCGAGTTCGGCGTCGCCTGGATCAGGGATGCTTCGTGCGGCAGAAGCCCATTCCGTGGTGAGACAGTCATGCCTTCGCCATGGCGGATGAGGTAGACTGCCCCAGTCTCCTTGCCTTTCGCGGAGGTACTTCCACCGGGAGGGGGAGGAGAAAATGTGTACTTATATATCATAGTCATCGAATGATTAGTCTGTCAAGTAAAACAACCAACGCCCCCTCGTGGTATGCCATGAGGGTTTATATGAACAAGGTGCCGTTCTGCCGCGACGTGTTCAACAAGTACAACGATGCGCTGCTGGCCGGAAAGGAACCTGACGACGGTTTCCCCCGGGACCTCCTGGGGAAGGCGATGGAATACTATGCCCCCTTCTACATCGACACGTTCACCAACGGCAGGGGCAAGAGGGTGGAGATAGAGAGACCGCTCATCCCCTCTCTCTTCTTCGTGAAGGGCAGCAGACGGCAGGCGATGGGCATCGAGCGGGAGATGATGGGCAGGGCGCGGCTCTACCGGCACCTCACCGGCGACAGAATGCCCGTTGAGATTCCCCTCAGGCAGATGCAGATGTTCATGATGGCCACCTCCGGCGACCGGGACGGGCTGGAATTCTTCGAGGACGGCGCATTCAGCTGGCAGAAGGGCGAGCGCGTGCGCGTCGTCGACGGGAAGTTCAAGGGACTGGAGGGGGAGATCAAGCGTATACATGGCGACCATAGACTCGTCGTGGCGGTGGAGGGCATCTGCGCCGTCGCCACAGCCTATATCCCCCGGTGCTTCCTGGAGAAGATCTGAATATTGGAAGATAGAGTTTTGAAAGCATAATTGTTAATTGTAAATTATTGGTTCTTAATAGAAAAAGATGATTTTGCAGCGTTTACTTATAGCCTCCGCCGCGGCTGCGGCAATCCTGGGCGTGGCTTCCTGTTCCGCGCCCCGGGACATATCTTATTTTCAGGATTTCAGCAACAATCCTGACACCGTGGTCAACCTCCAGAACAGGGTGATCACCTTCAAACCCACCGACAAGATTTACATCGGAGTAAAGTGCAAGGACGAGAAAATTACCAGTCTCTTCAACCTCAGCGGCAACGGTTCCACATCCAACACCAATACTAAGGATGCCTACTACTATACCGTGGACAGCAAGGGATGCATCGACTTCCCCGTGGTTGGCGAAATCAAGGTGGAGGGACTCAACCGCGAGCAGGTGGCCACACTCGTGAAAAGTAAACTCACGGAGAGCAACCTCGTGAAGGACCCCACCGTCACCGTGGGTCTTAACAACCTCCACTATTCTGTGCTGGGCGAGGTGGGCAGCCCCGGTGTCTACCAGATAGAGGACGAGAAGGTTACAATCCTCGATGCCATCAGCAATGCCGGCGACCTCACCATCCAGGGCCGCCGCCAGGACGTGATGGTGCTGCGCCGCGACGGCAACCAGCAGAAGGTATATAAGATAGACCTCTGCTCGGGCCGCGACGTGTTCAGCTCGCCCGCCTACTACCTCCAGCAGAACGACGTGGTGTACGTCACCCCCAACAATACGAAGAAACGCTCTTCCACCGTCAACGGCAACACCGTGCAGAGCACCGGCTTCTGGATGAGCGTCGCCTCCCTCCTCATGTCGGTTCTCACCTTCCTGAGTATCAAGTAATCCTAAACACTAAACATTTTAAAAAAGGATGATACAGAATAATCCCCCGTCTCCCGTGAACCGCCGCCCCGCCGCACAGCAGGGCGACGACTTCCTCCGCCTTCAGGACCTCCTCTACATGTGCCTTGCCCGCTGGAAATGGTTTGTCCTCTCCCTCGCCGTGTGCCTTGGGGCAACCGCCTGCTACCTCCTCTCCACCCCCAACGTGTACCAGCGTACCGCCTCCCTCATGATTAAGGACGATGCGAAAGGCGGCAACAGCGGTGACGTGAGCTCCATGTTCTCCGACATGGGAATAGGCACCATGAAGTCCAATGTCAGCAACGAGCTTATCTCCCTCCAGTCGCCCGCAGTGCTTCTGGCGACAGGCAAGCAGCTCCACCTCGACGTGGGCTACACCGTCGACGGTGCCTTCCATGCCGAGACCCTCTACGGCAAGACCCTCCCCGTCACCGTGCAGTTCCTCGGACTCAACGACGTGCAGGGCGCACAGATGGACCTCTACCTCGTGGGCAAATACAAGTTCGTCATCAAGAAGTTGCAGGGCACCGACCGCCACGGCAACCCCGTGGAGTGTGACGAGGATATCGAAGGTAAACTCGACGCCCCCGTGCGCACACCCCTTGGCAATATCCTTGTCAGTGTGGCCGGCAACTACGCCCCCTTCGTCAAGGACGGCAAAGCTCCCGTCATCCACGTCAGCCGCATCCCTCTCCACGCCATGGCCAGTGCCATCAAGGCGTCGCTCACCGCTGTCAACAGCGACGAGAAGAGCACCATCATCGACCTCACCTACCAGGACGTGAACATCGAGCGTGCCGAGGACGTGCTCAACACCCTCATCGCCGTATACCGCAAGAGCTGGCTCGACGACAAGAACCAGATGACCGTCTCCACCTCGCAGTTCATCACCGAGCGTCTCGGTGTCATCGAGCGTGAGCTGGGCGACGTGGAAAAGGATATCTCCTCCTTCAAGAGCAGCCACCTGATGCCCGACGTGGAGTCTGCCGCACAGCAGTATGTGTCCAAGAGCAACGAGGCCGACAAGGAGATGCAGGAACTCAACGTCCGCCTCGCCATGGCGCGCTACATCCGTGAGTTCCTCACCGGCAAGGTGGGCAAGAACCAACTCCTGCCCAGCAACACCGGCATAGAGGGCGGTGGCGTGGAGTCGCAGATTTCCGAGTTCAACAGGCTGCAGATGGAGCGCAACAACCTCGTGGCCAACTCCAGCGAGCAGAACCCCCTCGTTGCCGACTACGACGAGAACCTCGCCGCCATGCGCCATTCCATCCTGCAGAGCATCGACAACTACATCACGTCGCTCAATACCCAGCTTTCCCACATCCAGGCCATCGATGCGCAGACCACCTCGCAGATAGCCAACGCCCCCGACCAGGCCAAATACCTGCAGGCTGTGGGCCGCCAGCAGAAGGTGAAGGAGTCGCTCTACCTCTTCCTCCTGCAGAAGCGTGAGGAGAACGAGCTGAGCAAGGCGTTCACCGCCTACAACACCCGCATCATCACGCCGCCTACCGGCAGCAACGCCCCCGTGGCGCCCATGCGCCGCAACTTCCTGCTCGTGGCGTTTGTAGTGGGTCTGCTTGCGCCCGTAGTCATCATCTTCGTGCGCGAGAACATGAACTCCACCGTACGCGGACGCAAGGACCTGAAGAACGTCACCGTCCCCTTCCTCGGCGAGATACCCTATTGCCAGAGCCGCAAGGACCGCCCCACGCTCCGCCAGCGCCTCGAGTTCTGGAAGAAGCCGAAGGAGGTGCGCCGCATCGTGGTGAAGCCGGGCAAGCGCGACATCGTGAACGAGGCGTTCCGTGTGCTGCGCACCAACCTGGAGTTCATGATCGGCACGCATCCCGAGCAGAAGGTCATCCTCTTCACTTCCTTCAATCCCGGATCCGGCAAGAGCTTCCTTGCCCCTAACATCGCCATGTCGCTGGCCATCAAGGACAAGCGCGTGCTCGTCATCGACGGCGACCTCCGCCACGGTTCCGTGTCCATGCTCGTGGGCAGTCCCGGCGAGGGTCTCAGCGACTACCTCAACGGCCGCACCGACGACCTCCGCGGCATCGTCTGCCACGGCGAGGACTTCGGCTATGTGAAGGGCTTCGACATCCTGCCCGTCGGCACGATGCCCCCCAACCCCACCGAGCTGCTCTTCTCCGACCGCCTCGGCAAGCTCGTGGAGCAGATGCGCGGGGAGTACGACTATGTGTTCATCGACTGCCCTCCCGTGGAGATCGTTGCCGACACGCAGATCATCGAGAAGCTCGCCGACCGCACCGTCTTCATAGTGCGCGCCGGTCTGTTGGAGCGGTCGATGCTGCCCGACATGGAGCAGCTCTACAAGGAGAAGAAGTTCAAGAACATGAGCCTCGTGCTCAACGGCACCAAGGCGCAGGGCGGCCGCTACGGCCACTACTACCGCTACGGCTACCACTACGGATACGGCTACGGGTACCACTATCATAATTGACAATTGACAATTAATAATTAACAACATCCTATGGTATCATTCCGTAACCTCCGCGGTCTGGCGGTGCTTCTGGTGCTCGCCCCGCTGCCGCTCCAGGCGCAGACGCGCCCGGGCACCGTCGACGTGTTCATGGGCGTGGACTTCCACTACCGCGACATCTACTACAACAACCGCGTCTACGATGTCCTCGTCAACCTCACCCCCGGCGTGCGCTGGAACATGGGCAGGCGGTGGGAGGCGGCGGCGCAGGCGGTAGTGCCCGTCTTCAACCAGTATGGCGACCGCTACAAGAACGTGCGCCTCGGCATGGCGTCCCTTTCCAAGCAGCTCGCCGTGGGAGGCTTTTGGAAGATGAAGTTCAGCGGCGGACTCTTCGGTTCCGACCGCTACGGCATCGACATGAAGAACCTCTTCGTCGCCAGCCGCTGGCTCGCCCTCTCCCTACAGCTCGGATACACCGGCTACTGGTCGGCGGCAAGCGGGTGGGAGATGAGCAGGATGGACCGCCTCACCTTCCAGATAGGGCCCGAGGTGTGGCTCCACCGCTGGAACACGCAGCTCTCCCTGCGCGGCGGCCGCTACGCCTACGGCGACTACGGTATGGTGGGCGAGGGCTTCCGCCACTTCAGGCATGTGAGCGTGGGACTCTACGCCGCCTACAGCGAGAAACTGCACAAGGATGCGGGTTTCAAGGTCATCGTGATGCTGCCGCCCTACAGGCGCACCGCCGGCAGGGTCAACTTCCGCCCGGCAAGCAACTTCCGCCTCACCTACGACGTGGAGGCGCAGCCCTATACCACCGTGACCTACTTCACCGACCCCGAGGAGAACGAGCGCACCTCCTGCTTCGACCGCGACCTCATCCCCTGGGGCACCGACACCATGGACCCCGACTTCAACTATAAAGACAGAAAGGAGGTGCAGCAATGAAACAGTTTCGCATGATCCTCGCCGCACTGGCAGTCGTCGTGGCGACCGCCGCGCAGGCCCAGCTCTACACCGGCCTCTCCGGTCTGATCCACACCCCCTCCGCCGACATGAACGGTACGGGGGATGTGCGCATCGGCGGCTATTTCCTGAACAGCCACTTCACGCCCGACGGCGGCTTCTCCTATGACGGCGAGAAATACGGCACGGCCGACTTCTACGCCTCCGTCACGCCCTTCAGCTGGATAGAGATTGCCTACACCTTCACGCTCTTCAAGACGAAGATAGACGGCTATGACGGCCCTTCCTATAACCAGAAGGACCGCTACTTCTCCGTGAAAATCCGCCCCCTGAAGGAGGGCAGGTACTGGCCCTCGATAGCCCTTGGCACCAACGACCCCTTCAACTCCAGAGGTACGTCTGACGGCGGTTATTTCGCCAACTACTACCTCGCCGCCACCAAGCACTTCGGCCTGGCACGGCAGACCTTCGGCATCCATGCCGCCTACCGCTATTACCGCCGCGAATACAACAAGAAGTGGCAGGGCATCGTGGGCGGCGTGACGTGGAACCCTTCCTTCGCCCCCAACCTGCGCGCCATCGTGGAGTACACGGGCGACGGCGTGAACGTGGGTGCCGACTGCCTCCTCTGGCGCCACCTCTTCCTCCAGGCCACCCTCCAGGACGGCAGGTACTTCTCCGGCGGTGCCTGCTACCAGGTCAACCTTTTTTAATTGATAATTAATAATTGGAGGACTGGCATCCGTTAAATTTGTGGTTGTTAACAAATAATTTTTCACTATTGTTTAGTTTTTTAGATTATGAGAAAGTTTGAAATGTATGGAGTGTCCGCACTCCTCGGCTTGGCACTCACCATGGGTGTCACAGCCTGCAGCAGCAGCGATCCCGAGGGCACCGTCGAGAACGTCACGGTCCCTGAGGTCAAGGTAGTGAACACCGTCAGCGGTATGGTGACTGACATGAAGGGCGACCCCATCGAGGGTGCCGTGGTGACCATGAACGCCCAGAAGGCAACGACCGGCACCGACGGTCTCTACAGCTTCAGCGACGTGCCCGCCGGAAAATTCACCGTCGATGCGCAGAAGGAAGGCAAGGTCACCGCCATCGGCGAGGCTGTCGTTGCAGACTCCAAGACGGCACAGAACGTGGTGGTCAACCTCACCATGAGCAACGAGGGTAAGAAAATCGAGCTGAGCCTCACCGAGGACAAATCGGAGACCAGCGCGACAGAGACCCTGAAGGACAATGACGCAGCCGAGATTCCCGTGGAAGTAGAGGCTCCCGCCGGTGCCCTCGACGAGGAAGATCTGGATGCCGAGATTACCTTCACTCCCACCTACTCGGAAGATACCGAGTCTACTACCAGGGCGTTCGGCACACGTGCTGACGGTGATGAGCAGATTTTCCTCATCGGTACCGATGTCGCCTGCTCCAAGGCGGGTGTCAAGCTGAAGAAACCCCTGATTCTGTCCTATGTGATCGACCCAAGCATGCTCATGTATGTACAGCCCATGAAGCTCGTGGAAGGCGAATGGAAAAAGGTGGATACCGGCAGAAATCTGAACACTGGCAAGATTGCCTTCACTGTGGACGAGTTCACCGTTTACGCCCTCTTCTGCAAGGGTTCCATCACCTCCACCTCCGGCACTGAGGCTATCAAGTTCACTCAGGACACATGGGACAACACCAACGGTACTGCCGCCTTGAAGGCTGGCAAGGCCGAGTTCAGCTACAAGTTGGGTGCCGACGTGACCGTTTCCAAGACCGACAAGGTCATGGCTTACCTGGCCGAGATGATCGCACGCGCCGCAGGCACCGGCATGAAGACTCTCAGCGGCGGCTACAACCTCGACGTGGAGATTCCCGTGGGCGGCGCCTTGAAGGTCAGCGGCACACAGGCTGTCACCACATACACAGCCACTGCTGCAGGCAAGACCCTGACGGCCAAGTCGTACGGCAACGTGGACATCACCACCACTTCCTGGACAGTAAACCGCAACCACACCGGCGGCGGCAGCAAGTAATCTGACAAGGAAAGATATTCAAATTCTTCTAACTCCTCCGGGGCGGCGCCCCGGAGGAGTATTTCCCCGACGCCACCGCTATGGCGTGCGTCACGAATCCTCTATCCACCCGAACTCAGCCTGGGCATCGAGGCACGGACAAGCCTTGGGCGTGGTGCCCGGCAGGTCACGGTGCCCCACGACCTTCGCCCTCGGGAAGAGCTGGTGCAGGAGGGTGAGCAAATCCGAAATCTGCTCCCTTTGTTCGGCGGTCAGCGTGTTGCAGGGCTTGCCCAGCCCGTCCAGCCCGCCTTCGTAGCAGATGCCGATGGAGCAGCGGTTGTAGGGCCGGCAGTGCGCCCCCACCTCCAGGATTTTGCGGTGCTGCGTCATCGTCCCGTCCCTGCGGATGTAGAAGTGGTAACCGATGTCACGGAACCCGCGCGCCCTGTGGTCGCGCCTGAGTTGTTCCACACTGTAACTCTGGTTGCACCTCGTTGCCGAGCAGTGCAGCACCAGAAACCTCACGGAGCCGGCATCCTTCATCATCGTGCCGTCCTCCACCTTGCTGAGGAGTGCCCGCTCGCAGCGGGCTCCCTCCTCCCCGATGGTCATGGGAAAATGGTCAATAGTCATGAAATCTTATTATAAATTGTAAATTGAATTTGCGCACGAGCTGACGCCCAGTGCCGTGAGTGCTGCGATGACCGCCTGCACCACTGCGTTCAAGATACTCACCCAGGAAATCTTCCTGCTTCCATTACCCGGATTCACGTTTGATTCCGTCATAGCTAAAAATATTTTAAATAGGTTCAACATTGTTGTGAGAGAGGGTGGCACCCGGTCTGGCACCGGGTACCACCTGGTTCAGGACTCTACATTCCGGCGCTGTCGCTGCCACCGGGCTCGCTGCCTTCGCCCTTGTCGGAGCTTGAACCGCTGCCTGAGCTTGAACCGCCTCCCGAAGGAGTGCCGCCGCCGTCAGAAGGGTCGGTAGGCGTGTCGTCGTCCGTAGAGGTGGAAGGCTTCTTCAGGGCCGAGAGGTCCACGCTGTCGGCATTGGCCTTCACCGCCTTCAGTACGGCAGCCTGTGCGGCACGGCTTGCCACGAGGTTGAACTCCGCTTTGTCGACAAGGTTCTCGAAGTCCTCGCCTGGCGTGAATAGGATGTTCACCGCCTTGATGTTGGTGGAGGTGAACTTCTCCTTGCTCTCTGCCCCCTCGGTGTTGAGCGTGATGCTGAAGTCGCCCAGCTCCCCGAGCTTGATCTTGTTGCCGTTGAGCAACTGCTCCACGAGGCACTCGCACATGTCGGAGATGACCCCCTTCACCGTGCCTCGGCTGTACACGCCGTTGTGGTCGGCGATGTGCTTGGAGAACTTCTCCAGCGACCACACCTCGCGCACTTGGTTCGCGCCGTAGGCCTTGGCAGGCTCCTCAGGCTTCACTGGGTTGTTGAGAAGATAAACACTGTAGTCTATCATGGCTTGTTGCCCATCGTCGGTATGGGACTTGGCATTTATCCGGCAGGCACACCTATATAAATAAGGTGCCACAGGGACTTGTCGGACCCGACAGAAGTTAAACATAGAATGAACAACGATACTCGCATGAAAACGAACCAATCATCGTCTGTCCCTGATTGACGTTGCAAAGGTACGAAGAGAGGCAGACATACTTTTGCACTCCATAGGCTGCAAAAACGGGCTTGTTTTTAACTTTCGGTAACATTACATCGCACAGGAATGGCTTGCTAAGGATTAGTAACACTATTCCATAGCGATGAATCCGTTGACCGAAAGCAAGGAAGTGCCCCAGTGGCTCGGCAGGGCCTCCCGCGCGGTGGCCCGCTTCATGGAGAGGAGCAGCATCCGCTCGTTTTCCTCCTTGCACAAGGAAACCGGTTTGAATTACCGCACGCTCAGGAAACTTTCCCCCGGGAACATCGACCCCACCGTCACCTTCGAGGCGGTGGCCAACATCTTTGCCCAGCTCTTCTATTATATCAAGGAGAGCGACGGCACGGGTCTGGACGAGGACGACGACTTTGAGGGACTCGACGCCGAATGGGCGAAGGTAATGATGGAATACTTTGGCAGGAAGAAGGCGGCGTAGCCCTCGCCTCCGCACCGTTTTGAAACGTACCCCGACCAGACCATGATTTCCCTCCAGGGCAGTGCGGCCTCTCCGGCCGTCCCTGCCCGAGGGCTTTTCGTGAGGTATAGCCTCGACGGGCGATGAGGTATAGCCTCATGCGGCAACGGGGTATAGCCTCATGTGCAGGTGAGGCATAGTCTCACAAAATGACAATAATCAATATTTCATGATAATGACACGGAAAGAAACCAAACTAAAGAATTACTGCGGCCATGTACTCAAGGCCATGTACCACTATCCGATAGAAGGAAATGCCGACGAGGCACGCCTGTCCTTCCGCAAGAGCGGAGAGGCATATATGAAGTATATGCTGTACGATGCCCTCGGGGAGAAGTCGGTGACCAACTACCTCAACGGAAGCGCCGACTTGAAAGGCAATCCGATTACGGCGCATCGTCGCCCCGGCTACCTGCTTCTGCATAAGGACCTCAAAAACAAAGTCGGACTCTCCGATGCCGAGGACAAGGCCCTCGACGACTTGTCTGCCTATGCCAATGTGGGGGCGCATGACTCCGACGAGGAGACTGCCGTGCCCGATTGCGTGGAACTTGATATGCTGCGCGCCCAGTCGCAGTTGCTCACGTCCTGCCTGTACCGAAAGATGGGCATGCCGGTTCCGGAAGAACTGGATGACGCCTATCGGGGAAAAGTCACGGAGACAGTCCTCCGGGACTATGTGGACTTCGGCGATGTGCTGGAGGTGTGCGACGGCTTCGACAAGGGCAACAGGTATATACTGGTAAGTCCGGCGGACTGCGGGATGACGAGCGTCAGCCAAAAGCGGCTGCTGTCACGCATACCGTGGTCGTTCATCCTCGACTTCGATGCCTCCACGAAGGGGAAGCAAGGTCTGTTCACTGCCTTCGATGGTGAAGGCGACAGCCGCATCGTGCCCATGACGATAGAGCAGTACAAGAGCAGCACCCTCGCCGTGAGCAACAGCAAGGGACGCCTGAACTGGATCTTCGCCAACGGACTGGAGAATATGGCGGAAACCGTGACCTCAGACTTCAGGTCATGGATAGCCCATAAGTACGACAAGTTCATCAAGAAGGCTCTCCGGGATTTCGCCAGGGACACCGTAAACACTTATTATATTGTCTGCCTGTCCGGCAACATCCAGTACGTCAAGAGCATCGTCAATGCCTTGCATGACATCGACGAGCTGCAGCCCGACCTGGTACACTTCGTGCTTGTGTCGGCCGACGACGACACTCTTGCCGCTCTGGCCGACGAGGTGGAGGGTTATGGCTTCGCCAGCCACTCCGTCAATATGGATGCCAACCTCTTCCTGCTGGGCATAGAGGAGTCGCTCTCCAGCGGCGGGAAGCATGGCCGGTCGAGTGTGGTCGTTCCTGCCAAGGCAGATGACGGCAGCATGAGCACCGTAGACATCGCCCCCGTAGCCCCGCGCCTGCTGGACGGCGGCATAGAGGTGGTGCATTCCGCCGTGGGGGAGGGGAGTGAGACCGGCAAGTCGCCGGCGGAGACCTTCTTCCGCGGCGAGCCCATCACCTGGCATGAGCTGTCGCAGGAGGTGGAGGCCAATCGCAAGGTGTATGAACAGGTGGAGCGAAAAGTAAAGAAGAAGCTGGCCGCCCGCCAGTCATCCATATTCCGCCTTTACCATGCGGCAGGAGCAGGTGGCTCCACCTTGTCGCTGCAGTTGGCCTACGCATTGCGCAAAATATATCCCGTCATCCTCTTGCGCAGATATGTCAGGGACAAGACGGAGGAGACGCTGCAGATGCTCTACAACAAGGTGAAGACCCCGGTGCTGGTCATCGTGGAGGCCTCCGAAGTAAATGTCACGACCGTCGACTCGCTCATCCGGGGGTGCAACTCCTGCAAGCAGAACTTCCTCTTCCTCTTCGTGCAGCGCAACTCCAGGAAGAATCCTTCCGACGACACGGAATACCTGAGCGACAGTATGCTCGACCTCGACGAGAAAAACCGTTTCCTCTGCAAGGTGGAAAGCTATGGCAAGAGCCGCCGGCTCTCGGACGACCTCAGACTGCGGACGGCAAAAGACTGCGAGGTCATCGATTTCTCGATAGCCATCAGCGAAAACGGATATGAGGCAAGGAAAATCCGGGACTACGTCAAATATTACACCAACTTGCTCTCTGCCCCGCTCAACGAGTTCGTGCTGTATGTCTGCATGATATACCACTATTCGCAAAAGCCCGTCTCTGACTTGGTGTTCCGTAGTCTCTTCGTCAAGAACGGACGGACGGTAGGCCTCCCGGATTACTTGCGCCAACGTGACGCAAACGAACGCATGGCTTTGAGGAAACTGCTCGTCGCCATAGAGGGCGACGGCGAGAGCGACAAGGGATGGAGACCCCGGTATGCCAGCTTCGGAAAGGCCGTGCTCGACACCGTGTAGGAAAGAGACTGCTCGGCAGAAATTTACCCCCATAGGCAAGATTGACTTGTCTGCCGTGCCGAAGAGATGATGGGGGGG
>CAVEJY010000028.1:0-25915 GCA_963616155.1 Acutalibacteraceae bacterium | reverse complement strand
CAATACAAACCCTCGTTGCCCGAGTTGATGCCGCTCGAAAAGTTCATGTCGAGCAACACCACGTCAGGATGCTCCTCCCTCAACTTGGCAGGGATGGAGTTGGGAGAGGCAATGGTGAGGATACGTTCGAACACAGGTTCGAGCAATATCCTGACGGTGGTGAGGATATTGCGGTTGTCATCTACTACGAGTATAGTTCCTTGTTTCTTTGCCATGATGCGGTAGTTTGGGTGCAAAGTTACGAAATATCCGTGAGAAAGAGGTAGGGTTGTCTAATAATTAGACGATTTTATCGCAAGGGTGACTAATGAAGACTCTTGAAAGATATAAATATGAAAAAGGCTCCCTCTCTGGGGAGCCTTTTCACATTTATTCCTTGTTGGAGCTGGCGTAGAGACCGATGCAGGCACCGAGGAAGCCGCCGCTCTTCTGGGTGCTGAGGTTGGAGGCATCCACACCCTTGGCAAGCAACTGCCAGGTGCCGCCCTCCTCGGCATAGTAGAAATCATAGTAGCGGTCGTGACCTTCTATTTTCAGGCGAAGCGTGCCTGGTTGGATGAACGCTGAGGCAATCAATGCGTTGTTCTTTTCGGCACGGGTCAGTGTAAGCATCAACTTGCCATTCTTCATGGTCTTGCCCAGCACGAAGTTGTGGTCTTCCTTCTGGAGCAGGGCGAGACCTGCGATTTCCTTTTCGTTGCGGGGAGTGAAGTCGAGTGATGTCTCTGCGGTGAAGGTGCCGTGTTGCTGGCGTGTCCAGAGTGCCGACATGGGCTCACGCTGGTAGATGTTGCCGGGCAGGATGTTGAACTTGATGCCCCTCTTGTCTGTGCCTGGTTCGAAGAAGGGCACAAAGTCGCGTAGGGTCATCCAGCGGCTGTCCATACTCCCGAAGTTGTCGGTGTAGCTGAAGTTGCCGGAGAACTCGTTCTTCTCCGCCGGCTTCAGGCCAGCCTTCTCACCTACGGAAGATATGGGTGTATTCTTGGCGAGAATCTCCGGCCAACCGTCTTTCCAGGTCACAGGCAGGAGATAGGTGTCGCGTCCTGTATTGTACATATCGTCCTCGTAGGGACGGCAAGCGAGGAACACTGCCCACCAGTTGCCCTTGCCGTCCTCCACCAAGTCGGCATGGCCGGCACTGGACACGGGGTCCTTGCGGTCTGGATCGAGACCTGTACGCTGGGTGAGGATAGGGTTGTTGGGACATTCCTCCCAGGGGCCCATCGGATTCTTGGAACGGAGGATTACCTCGCTGTGCCAGGCTCCCGTACCACCCTCGGCGCACATCAGATAATAGTACTTGTCCTTCTTGAACATGTGTGGGCCCTCTATCCAGATGGGATTCTTCTGCACATGGGTTCCGCCACGGAGCACCTCCTTGAAGTCGCCCTTGATAGAGTCGCCCTTCACGTCGAACTCGAAGCAGCGGATGGCGCGCTGACCCTCGTAGTCGGCCTTGCCCACCACCGGCGCATTGTGCACGATGTATCCCTTGCCGTTGTCGTCGAAGAAGAAGGCGGGGTCGATGCCGTCTATCTTGCGCAGGTAGATGGGTTCGCTCCATCCCTTCGACGGGTCCTTGGTCTTCACATAGAAGTTGCCTGCCCCCACGTTGGTGGTGATCATGTAGAAGGTCTTGTTCTTCTTGTTGTAGGAGATGGCTGGGGCATAGATGCCGCCCGACACATGCTGTCCCTTGAGCGGAACCTGCGAGGGGCGGTCGAGCACATGTCCTGCAGGTGTCCAGTTCACCAGGTCCTTGCTGGTGGAGAGAGGCACGCCGGGGAAGAAGGTGAACGAGGAGTTTACGAGATAATAGGTGTCGCCCACACGGCACACGCTGGGGTCGGGGTAGAAGCCCGCCAGGACGGGGTTGTAGTACTGGTGGGTCTTGTCGATGGCCACATTGAAGCGGGCGTCGTTGCCCGCATACTTGAAGTAGCCGAACTCGGCGGTCTGCGCTTGGACCATGGCGGCAAACGCAAGAGAAAGGGATAAGGTTGCTAATTTCTTCATTGCTATAATAATTGTTGTTGATGTACTGAAAAAATCATTCGGGTGTCCCTGTATCGGACAAACCCGCTGCAAAGTTATCTCTTTCTCCCGACAAATGTCCCCATGCGGTGTTACCAACATTTTACAAGGCTTATCATTTTGCCTGGTGTTCGTTCATATAGTCGCGCGGTGAGGATCCAAACGTGTTCTTGAAGATAGTGCTGAAGCTGGCGGCGTTGGCGAATCCGCAGGAATACATCACCTCCGCAATCGACTTCTTCGACTCCCTCAGCAGCTTTGCCGCTTGTTGCAGTCGCACGTTTCGGATGAACACGTGTGGGGTCTGGTTGGTCAGTTCCTTCATCTTGCGGTGCAGGTGCACGCGGCTGATGCCCACCATGTTGGCAATCATTTCCACGCTCAGTTCCTCGTTGCTGATATTCTCGTTGATGACGCGCATCACTTCCTTCATCAGTTTGTCGTCCACCGACTCCACCTTGACGTTCTCCACCTTGTCGTCCTGACTCTCGTTGCCCGTAAACTTGTTGCGCAGGGTGCGGCGCATGTTGAGGAGGTTGATGATGGTGCGGCGCAGAATGTCCATGTTGAACGGCTTGGCGATGTAGGCATCAGCACCCGTCTGCAAGCCCATGAGCTGGTCTTCCTCCCGGCTCATGGCGGAGAGGAGAATCACGGGGATGTGGTTGGTGTTGACATTGCTCTTCAGCTTGGCGCAGAGCGTATTGCCGTCCATCTCCGGCATCATCACGTCGCTCACCACGAGGTCGGGCTTCCTCTTGATGATCTCCGGCAGGGCCTCCTTGCCGTTGTGGTAGGTGAGGACATGGAAGAAGGTTCCCAACTGTGCCTCCAGATATTCGAGGATGGCATCGTCGTCTTCCACGATGGCGATGGTGTTCTTGGTGCCCTTGTTTTCATCAAGAATCTCTTCCGACGGCTCTGTCTTGTCCTCTGTCTCCTGCATCTCGCAGAGCTCCTGGATGTCTTCGTCGGCATGGCTCTCGGGGAGAGACTCCAGCATCTCTTCCGGTTTCAGGTGTTCCTTGCCCAGTGGCAGGGTGATGAGGAACTCGCTTCCCGTTTTCCACTCGGAGTCGTCCTTGTCCTTGTTGTTGAAGGCGACGATGGTACCGTAGTGCAGTTCCACGAGCGAACGGGTCAGGTCGAGGCCGATGCCCGTTCCCGTGTTGTGGTCCTTGCTGCCGGTGGGACTCTGGTAGAATCGCTGGAAGATGGTCTCGAGCTTGTCGGAGTCGATGCCCTTTCCGCTGTCTTTGATGGAGATGCGCACATGATGGGGCGAGTGGGTCAGCGTGATGGCTATCTTTCCGCCGGCGGGGGTGAACTTGAAGGCGTTGGACAGCACGTTCATGAGCACCTTGTCGAAGTTGTCGCGGTCGATCCATACCGGCAGCTGTTCATCGGCATGATTGAAGCTGAAATGGATGTGCTTGGCCTGTGCCTGCTGCTCGAACAGTTTGTGTTCGTCGCCGACGAATGCCACCATGTCGGTCTCGCTCATGTGCATCACCATCTGTCCCTTGTCTATCTTCCGCAGGTCCATCATCTGGTTGATGAGGTGGAGGATGCGTTCCGAGTTCTTGCGCATCATGTCGTAGATGCCCTGTCGGTGGGTGTCCTTGTCTTCCTTGATGAGGCTGAGCAGGGGGGTGAGGATGAGGGTCAGCGGCGTGCGTATCTCGTGGCTGATGTTCATGAAGAACTTCAGTTTCGCCTCGCCCATTTCCTCGGCGTGGATGTGCTTCTGCAGCAGCATGCGGTCTTCCTCCTTGCGCTTGCGGTGCCGGATGTAGAGCAGGCAGAGTCCTAAGAAGGCGAGCAGATAGGCGAGCTTCGCCCAGAAAGTGGCGTACCAGACGGGGTGGACGGTGATGGCGAACTCCCTGACGGGAGTCTCGTAACCGTTGCAGATGGCCTTGAGCCGGAACTTGTAGGTGCCCGCCGGGAGGTGGGTGAAGGACAGTTCGTTCTGGCCCGTCTGCACTTCCCGCCATTCGTCGCCGTTGATGCTGTAGGCGTAGGTGATCTGGTCTACGTTGTTATAGGTGAGGGTGGAGAACTGCAGGGTGAAAGTGTTGTCCTCGTGGGAGAGGTCGAACTGCTTGCTCTCGTATACGCCTCCTTCGGCGATGGTGTAGATGCCCGACTTCATCCCCGGTGCCACACTGCGGTTGCCTAACAGGAGACCGGTGATGTTGACGGCAGCCTTCCAGGGATGTTGCTTCACCTTGTCGGTGTCGAACCAGTTGACACCGCCCGTTCCGCCCATGAAGATGATGCGCTTGTCGGCTGATGCACAGGTGGCTCCGTCGGAGAACTCGTTGCTTTGCAAGCCGTTCTCGGCGTAGAACCGGGTGATGTTTCCGTTGTCAAGGTTCAGTTTGCTCAGTCCGCCGGTGGTGCTGATCCAGATTCTTCCCTTGTAGTCCTCAATGATGCCGGCGATGCAGTTGTCGTTCAGTCCGTCTGCTGTGGTGTAATGTTTCTGGAGTTTCCCGTCCCGGCCATACTGGTAAACACCGTCTTCGCATCCGTACCAGATGCGGTCTTTGCTGTCTGCGAAGATGGCGTGTGAAAAGCTGTTCTTGTTGATGCAGTTCTTTCCCCCGAGTACAGAGAGCCAGCTGTTTTTCCGCAGGTCGAGGCACGCCATACCGATGGATGTGGCGAGATAGATGCGGCTATGGTCTTTCGAGAGTGCCAGTTTGGCGATGTAGTCGTTGGGGATGTTGTCGGCATGGATGTTGCCTTCGGTACGTTTGTTCACCTTATATAATATAGGTGCGCCGGTCTTGTCGATGCGCACCAGTCCCGCTCCCATGGTGGCAAGCCACAGGGTGCCCTGTCGGTCGCACTTGATGTCGAACACGCCGGCGTTGCCCATGCCTTCTATGTGGATGCGGTGGTAGGTGCCGGCAGCGTCCAGGTAGCCGAAGCCGTCGGTGTAGGTTCCCACCCAGATGCGGCCGTCCTGATCTTGGCAGGTGGTGAGTACCGTAGTACTTGTCAGGTAGTGGGCTTTTAGGGTATTGCCATTGGGGCTGAGCTTGTAGATGCCGTCCTTGTCGGTGCCCACCCACAGGTTGTGCTCCTTATCGAGGAGTACGCTCGTCACGCAGTTGTCGCCGATGATGTTGCTGTTGCCGAGCTTGTGTCCCATGTAGGAGAAGTCATAGAGTCCCTGGGGCTGCATGAACACGCCCTTTTGCAGCATGCTGAACCAGATGTTGCCCTGTGCGTCCTCGATGATGTTCTGCACCTTGCTCTTGTTCAGGTTGACCTGTGCGCTGAAGAAGGGGTTGTCGGTCACGATGCCCGTCAACGGGTCGTAACGCTTGATGCCCTCTCCGTCGCATCCGATGAGGAGCTGGCCGGAGCGGCTCAGGTAGATGGTCTGTATCGGCAGGTTGCCGATGCCGCTGATGCGGGTGAAGACCGTGGAGCCTGCCGTCTTCCTGTAGATGCCCTGGTTCTTGGTGGCGAGGTAGAGGTTGCCCTTGCTGTCCTCTTTCATCTCTTGCGGCACAAGTCCCTCGGTGCCGGCGAAGCGGGTGGTGAATTTCCCCTGCTTGTCCATCTGGTAGAGTCGTCCGTCCTCGGTGATGATCCACAGGTTGCCCTGGCGGTCTTCCATGATGCGTGAGGCGTATTTCATCTTTACCTGGGTGCCCTTGATGCGTTGGCAGGTGTGGTCTCCCTTCTTCATTTCGTAGATGCCGAGTCCGGAGGTGGTGACGAGTGCGTCGCCGTTGCGCCGTTTGCAGATGCTGGTGACGTAGGTGGTGGCAGGTGTGCCGGAGTTGTCGGGAAGGGGGATGTTGGTGAAAGACTGTCCGTCGTGGAGCAGCAGCCCCCTGTTGGTGCCCAGCAGGATATGGTTGTCGAAGTCTTGCGCAATGCAGTTGATGTAGTTGGTGTTGAGTGCCTGTGGATCATCCTCGCTCTTCTTCTTGATGGTGAAATTGTAGCCGTCATACACGTTCAGTCCGTTGCGTGTGGCGATCCACACGAATCCGTTGGTATCCTGGAACACATATGTGGCGAAGTTGCTCGACAGCTGCGTGTCGGTATCGAACAGTTTTCCGCTCTGTGCCCATACCGTGGACACAGAGAAACATACGAGGCACCAGACGGTGAGGATGCTCTTCACGAAAATATGGTTTTCAGCAGGCATCGTAAGGTAGCTTTTACTTATTTGGGTCATGATTGTCATTTTTTGTCTTTATTTTGCAAAAGTAGTCATAATAGTTGGAATATTCAAGGAAAAGTGGATGTTTTTTAACATAAGTATGGCTTTTTGTGGCTGTGTCCATCCCTTATGTTACATGATGGAATGTATTTGTTACACCAGGTGGACGAACGTAAAGTATAGGTTACTCAGCACAAAGTACCTTTCGGATAGTAGCAGTATCTTTGCAGCAGGTTTTTAATTTATTAAAAAAGAGACATTGAGTCTTAGGTTTATAGTTAGAGGTTTTAGATTGGAATGAGCAAATTGATGGTTGAATAGAATCATGAAAAGTTAGCTCCATAGGATGGCGCGTAGGGATACGTACCATCCTATGATAATTAAGGTGAGGAGATTGTTCAAGGAGAAACAGGTGCTTGGGATGTACAATCTTGACGAAATTGAGGTTAAACAACACCATTATAAGATAATTAAAACGTAAATCAAAAATGAATAGAACATGATTGAACAAGTGTTAACAATGAAACGGACGGCAGCCTTGTGCTTGATGGGGGCTTTCTGCGGCTTGGGTGTCCAGGCCCAGGGCATCCGTGTCAGGGGCAATGTTGTTGACGTTACGGGGGAACCGCTGATAGGTGCCACCGTAAAGGTAAAGGGGAATGCCAGCTTGGGTACAGTGACCGACTTCGACGGTAATTTCTCCATCAGTGTTCCCTCCGAGGGCTCCACGCTCATCATCACATACGTCGGCATGAAGACCCGAGAATTGAAGGTGGGCAAGAAGAGAGAGTTCAAGCTCACTCTTGAGGACGACAATGCCATCGGTGAGGTGGTGGTAGTGGGTTACGGCCAGCAGAAGAAGGCATCGGTGGTGGGCTCTATCGCCCAGACCACGGGCAAGACCCTGGAGCGTGCCGGTGGTGTCAGCAGCATCGGTGCAGCCTTGACGGGTAACCTCCCCGGTGTCATCACGATGTCCTCCACGGGTATGCCTGGTGAGGAAGACCCCAAGATTGTGATCCGTGGCATCAGTTCCTGGAACTCCAGTGACCCTCTCGTCCTGGTGGACGGTGTGGAGCGTCCGATGTCGAGCATTGACATCGGTTCCGTGCAGACCATCTCTGTGTTGAAGGATGCCTCCGCCACAGCCGTGTATGGTGTGAAGGGTGCCAATGGTGTTATCCTGATCACCACCAAGCGTGGAACTGAGGGACCTGCACATATAGAGGCGGGTGTCAACATGACGATGAAGCAAGTGTCCAAGCTCCCGGGCTCACTGGGCAGTGCGGACGCTCTCTATGTGCGCAACCAGGCCGTGGAGCATGAGCTCGGCTTGACTCCTGAATCCTGGAACAAGATTACACCTGCCGCTGTCATCGAGAAATACCGCAACCCCGCCAGTCTGGAGGAGCGGGAGCGTTATCCCGATGTGGACTGGGCTGATGAGTTGTTCAAGACCACCGGCTATGCCTACAATCCGAATGTGAATATCTCGGGTGGTACCAAGCTGGTGACCTATTTCGCCTCCGTCGATTTCCTGCACGAGGGTGATATGTTCAAGGCATGGGACAACAACCGTGGCTATCAGGGTGGTTATGGTTTCAATCGCGTGAACACCCGCAGCAACCTCGATTTCAAGTTGACCAAGACCACCAAGTTGAAGGTCAACCTCTTCGGCTCGTATGGAGCCAAGCAGTCTCCTTGGGGCATCGCCGATGATTCATGGGGTGCCACCCAGTTGTGGCAGGCAGCCTACAGTGCTCCCCACGATGTGTTCTTGCCCCGTTATTCCGACGGCACATGGGGCTATTATCCGGAGAATGAGCAGGGTGCCCCCAACTCAGTGACCAATCTGGCATTGGCAGGACGGGAGACCACCACGACCACGCGCATCAATACCGACTTTACCCTGGAGCAAGACCTGAGCTTCATCCTGAAAGGCTTGAAGGCGAGTGCCACCGTCTCTTGGGACAACACTTTCGTGGAGGCAGAGCGCGGTATCAACGACCTCTATCATAGTGCGCAGTACAAGTGGATAGATCCCAATACCGGCATCGCACAGTACAAGCAGAAAGACGATAGTCACACCAACTTCGACTACCAGGAGGGAATCCTTTGGAGCGTGTCGGGTGGTAGCGTGAGCAATAACCTCACCCAGCGAAATCTGTATTATCAAGGTCAACTCTATTGGGGCAACAAGTTCGGGCAGCATGACATTTCTGCTATGGGCGTGTTCAACCGTACGGAGCGTGCCACGGGTAGTGAGTTTACCCATTACCGTGAGGACTGGGCTTTCCGTGCCACCTATAATTATGGTGGTCGCTACTTCTTCGAGTACAACGGAGCCTACAACGGTTCGGAGAAGTTCAGCAAGGACAACCGCTTTGCCTTCTTCAATTCCGGTGCCGTGGGATGGTTGGTCAGTGAGGAGAAGTTCTTCCAGCCCATCAAGAAGTATGTGGATATGTTGAAAGTGCGCTACTCCTACGGTGAGGTGGGTGACGACAACGTCAGCGACCGTTGGCTCTATGCCGACCAGTGGGCATACGGAGGTACCACTTACCAGGGCCTGAACTATGAGAAGAGTCCTTATTCATGGTATCGCCAGACCCGCGTGGGCAACCCCGACATCCACTGGGAGAAAGCGGTGAAGCGCAACCTCGGTTTCGACTATGGATTCTTGGGCGGTCTCTTCACCGGAACCTTGGAGTTCTTCAACGAGAAGCGTTCCGACATCTTGATAACCGGAACTTCTCGTGCCGTACCTTCTTATTTCGGAGTCGATGCGCCCACCATGAACTATGGAAAGGTGAAGACCTCGGGTTATGAGTTGGAACTCAATGTCAACAAGGTGTTCAAGAACGGCATCCGCCTCTGGGGTAAGTTCAACATGACCCATGCCGAGAACAAGGTGACCCTGTATGACGACCCACAGTTGTCGCCCGACTACCAGAAGACGACGGGCTTTGCCATCGGACAAGACCGTTCCTACCTGGATGCCGGTTATGCCAATACCTGGGATGATGTATATGCCATCACCAAGTTTGACACCAATGACGCGTCGAAGTTGCCCGGCACCTACAACATCATCGACTATAATGGCGACGGTGTAATCGACGACAAGGACAAGGTACCCTACGGCTACACGGGCACGCCCCAGAACACCTACAGTGCCTCCATCGGCGGCAGCTACAAGGGTTTTAGCGTATACGCCCAGTTCTACGGTGTCACCAACGTGAACCGTTATGTGGCATTCAACACCTTCAGCGGCAAGCTTGACACCGTGTATGACGAAGGCTCCTACTGGACGAAGGACAACCAGAACGCTGATGCCCCCATGCCTCGCTTCAACTCGGTGACCAGTTATTATGATGGAACTCGTTTCCACTATGACGGTTCATTCATCCGACTGAAGAACGTGGAGATAGCCTACGAGTGGACTGGCGGCTGGATCAAGCATTTCGGCTTGAACACCTTGAAGATATTTCTCAATGGCAACAACCTCTGGGTATGGTCAAGGATGCCGGATGACCGAGAGTCGAACTTCGCAGGAACAGGACTTGCCAGTCAAGGTGCCTATCCTACCGTGAAGCGTTATAATATAGGTCTTAAGTTTACATTATAAAAATAGACAAAGATGAAAATATCAAAACTATATACAGCATTCTGTGGATTGGCACTTGCTGCGTCTTCTCTCACCTCTTGCACAGACTACCTGGACAAGGCGGAGGAGTCGGACATCTCTTCTACGGAGGCTTATAAGGATTTCCAGAACTTCCAGGGATTTACTGAGGAGATATACAACTGTATTCCCATCTTCTCCAAGGGCTACTGGAGCAACTCCTGGAACTGGGGTGAGGATGAGATCATGAATGTGGGTATTGATTACCACATGTGCTACAAGGTGGACCAAGGCAACTTCTGGGGCTGGCAGTCGGAGTATGACGGCTGGGGCTCGGGATGGATGGACTGTGGCAACTGGGATCCTACCGATGACAGTCGCTTCAAGCACATGTCACTGTGGCGTGGTGCATGGTATGCTATCCGCAAGTGCAACATGGGATTGGAGAACATGGAACTGATGACTGACGCGACAGAAGAGGAGCGCAATCTGATCAAGGGACAGCTTTACTTCTTCCGTGGTTGGTTCTATTTCGAGTTGATGCAGTATTTCGGAGGTCTTCCCTATTTCACTACGACGCTCTCGCCAACGGAGCAGTTCAATGCACCGCGCCTCTCTTACCAGGAGACGGCAGACTTGGCGGCGCAGGATATGGAAAAGGCAGCCGAACTCCTTCCCATGGACTGGGACAAGACGCAGGTGGGCCAAAACACATCCACCAAGAACCAGATCCGTATCACAAAGGCAGCAGCCCTCGCCTTCCTTGGCAAGAATTACCTCTGGGCAGGAAGTCCGTTGATGAACAAGGAGTCACAGGGTAGTCCTACATATAATAAGGAGTACTGCAAGAAGGCGGCCGATGTGCTGGGACAGTTGATCACCCTCGTGGAGAACGGCGGTACACAGTATGGCTTGCTCAACTGGGACGAGGTGTCGGGCAACTTCTACACCATCGACCAAAACGGCAAGATCCCTGGCTCCAGCAAGGATGGATCAGTAACGGAGGCACTCTTGTTGGGCCCCGACTACGGATGGAACGACAGTAACTGGGGACAGAGCAAACAGTATGGCACCAAGATGTTGAACGACAACGGTGTGTCCAGTCTCCCCACTGCCAACTATGTCAACTACTACGGTATGGCGAACGGTCTTCCCTTGGATGACCCCGAGTCTGGCTTCGATTCTTCCCACCCTTGGAGAAACCGCGACCCCCGCTTCTACAAGGACATCATCTATGATGGCGTGAAGGTGGTGAACAAGGACTTGAGCGGCTCGGACAATGAAATCTTCCAGTATGCCAACTTGCAGACTTGCGAGAATACCAACAACGACAGGAGTTCCTTCCGCAATGTCACCACCGGAAGCCGCACGGGTTACTTGCTCTACAAGTTCATCGACAAGAGCTGCAATATGTTCGATGACGGTTATGGATGGGCTCACCACTTCAACCTCCACTTGCCCTGGATGCGCTTGGCAGAGGTCTACTTGCTCTATGCGGAGGCTGTGGCTGAGGCTTACGATTCGCCGTTGGCGAAGTCTTCCACCTGTTCCCTGACAGCCGTGGATGCGGTCAACAAGATTCGCGAGCGTTCCAATGTGGAGGATGTCAATGCCAAGTATACGGGCAGCGTGGACAAGTTCATGAGTGAGGTGCGCCGTGAGCGTGCCGTTGAGTTGGCTTTCGAGGGACACCGTTTCAACGACCTGCGCCGTTGGTTGCTGCTGGACCAGTACCCCTACAACATCAAGACCTCTCAGGAGTTCCTCCGCGTAGGCGACATGAACAAGGAAAATCCGGAGGAGAACCAGGTGAGCGGCTGGAGCGAGAAGCAGATTCTGAAGCGCGACTTCTCGGAAAAGCACTACTGGTTGCCGCTCAAGAAGAAAGACTGCCAGATTTATCCAGAGTTTAAACAGAACCCAGGATGGGAGTAACAGAAAGAAAATTAAAGTATGAAACAGACGAATAAAATCATAACATTCAGCATGATGCTTGCCGCCATGGCAGGCCATGCGAATGCGCAGAACGATTATCCCGATTCTGTGGCCAACAAGGTCAACGTGGCTTTCAAGGCTGTTGACAAGGAGGACCTGATGGGTGGCGTATCTTCCATCAATATGGTGGAACTGTCCAAGAAGAGCTATTCCACCTATGCCTTGAGCGATCTGAGCAGTATTATCAACACTGGATGCTGGACCAACAACTCCGGTCAGTTGGTGCTGGTAGACGGTGTGCCTCGTGACGTGAACAATGTGTTGCCTTCGGAGATAGAGCAGATCTCTTACCTCAAAGGGGCTTCTGCCGTAGTACTTTATGGTAGCCGTGCCCATAACGGGGTCATCATGATCACCACCAAGCGCGGGCGCACTGATGGACTTCATGTCAGTGTGCGTGGCAACGCATCTACCTTTGTACCCAAGGAGTACCCCAACTGGTTGGGTTCCGCCGAGTACATGACTTACTATAACGAGGCGTTGCAGAATGACGGCAAGAGTCCTGTGTATTCCCAGGACCTTATCGCCAACTATGCCAAGGGTGACAATCCTTATCGTTATCCCAACCTCAATTTCTATGACAAGCAGTATGTCAAGAAGCATTACGAGCGCTACGAGGGTGTGGCTGAGTTCTCGGGTGGCGGCAAGTATGCCAACTTCTATGCCAACGTCGGTCTCTATCATGTGGGTGACCTCATGAACTTCGGCGAGGGCAAGGACAACCATACCAATCGCTTGAACGTGCGTGGTAATATCGACCTCCGTCTCAACAGTTGGATCTCGGGCTGGGTCAATGCCAATGCCACCTTCTATGATGTGCGTGGCGACTTGTCCAACTATTGGAGTTCTTCCGCTACTGTGCGTCCCACCAGCCAGTATCCCTTGGTGCCGCTGATTCCCGTGGACTACCTGGAGAAGGAAGACAAGAGCTCTTGGACATTGGTCAACAACAGCAGCTATCTGGTGGATGGCAAATACCTGCTGGGCGGTACGCAGAACCAGCAGACCAATCCTTTTGCAGCCATGTATGCAGGTGGTTACAACAATTATACCTCCCGCCAGTTGCAGTTTGACGCCGGTATCAAGATTGACTTGAACAGTGTGCTTCGGGGCTTGAGCTTCAAGACACAGTTTGCCGTAGATTATGCCACCACTTACAATACTTCCATCAATAACAGCTACTCGGTATACGAGGCATCGTGGAACAACTACTCCGGAAGTGACTTGATCACCAGCTTGACGAAGTATGGCACCGACAAGAAGACGGGTACACAGAACATCAGCGGCAGTACCGAGGCACAGACCATCATGTTCTCGGGCCAGTTTGACTGGGCACGCTCCTTCGACGAGCACAATGTGAGCGCCACCCTCTTGGCACATGGCTTCCAGCAGACGAATACGGGTGTCTATCACCGCACCAGCACAGCCAACTTAGGCTTGCAGGCAGCATACAACTATGCCCACAAGTACTATCTTGACTTCAGTGCGGCAGCCATCCATTCAGCAAAGTTGGCGGAAGGACACCGCGAGGCCATCTCGCCTACAGTGACTGCCGCCTGGCGGTTGAGCAAGGAGAACTTCCTGAAGGACGTGAGTTGGATAGACGACCTGAAGCTGAACGCTTCCTATGGCATCATCAATGAGGACCGTGACATCTCCGACTACTATCTGTACGACAACATCTTCACTGCTACAGGTACATGGTGGGGATGGAGCGATGCCCACAACTCGTTCCAGACATCCGATTCCCGCAGGGCAGCCAACTACGACCTGGGATTTGTGAAGCGCAAGGAGTTCAGGGTAGGACTGGATGCCAGCTTCTTCAACGGTGACGTTCGACTCAATGCCGACTACTATGTGGACAACATGAACGGTTTTATCACCTCGGCATCCAACAGGTACCCCAGCTATTACCACACCTACTGGCCAGAGTCATCCTTCATACCCAACGAGAACTATAACAATATCCGTTACACAGGATATGAGTTGGGCATCAATCTTCATAAGAAGGTGGGCAAGGTGGACCTGTCGTTGGGACTGTTGGGCTATCACCAGACTTCCAAGAACACGCGAGTGGCTGAAAACGTGGAGTACGACTGGTTGAAAAGCGAGGGACAGCGTTCGGACGCGCTCCGTGGTTACAGGTGCCTCGGATTCTTCCAGACGGACGAGGAAGTTGCCGGTAGTGCCAAGATCAACAACGACACCAAGCCCGGTGACCTGAAGTACGAGGACGTGAACGGTGACGGCATCATTGACAGCAAAGACCAGGTGGTACTGGGTCACTATGGCGCCGACTTCTCCTATGGCATCAACTTTACTGCCAAGTGGAATGGCTTCACCTTGTTCTTGGCAGGTCATGGAAGCGTAGGAGGAATGGGAATAAAGAACAATCTCTATGAGTGGAACTATGGAGACCGCAAGTATTCCGACGTGGTGCGCGGACGCTGGACCAAGGAGACTGCCGCAACAGCCACCTATCCTCGACTGACCACTGAGAGCGGAGACCTGAACTTCGTCACCTCAGACTTCTGGACATACAAGACCGATGCTTTCTACCTGGGAAAGGTGCAGTTGACATACGATTTGCCTTCCAGCCTGTTCAGTGGCAACACTTGGGTGAAGGGATTGTCAGTCTACTTCTACGGTACCGACCTCCTCACAATCGCCAAGGAGCGCAAGTATATAGAGACCAATGTCGGGAGTGCCCCACAGTGCAGAAGTTATAATCTTGGATTTAAAGTAAACTTGTAACAATAAGCATTCGTATGAAAAAGTCAATTATATTATCAGCAATGGCTCTCTCGATGACGCTCGCCAGTTGCGACGACCTCTTCGAGCCAGCCATTGAGAACAACCTGGGCATAGAGTACATGTACGACAACCCAAGCTATGCGGAAGGTGTCTTGGGAAATGCCTATACCCGCATACCCTGTGGCTCTTACCCCTTCTCCGAGGTGGCTACGGACGATGCCGTGAGCAACGATGTGTCCAACAGCTGGCGCAAGATTGCGGCCGGCTCCTGGACATCCGACAACAACCCTGCGGAGAACTGGACTTCCTGCCGTTCTGCCATCATGTACATCAACCTCTTCCTTGCCAATGCCGACAAGGTGGCTTGGGCAAAGGACGAGATGGCCTCTGTCATGTACAATGACCGTGAGAAGGGCGAGGCCTATGGACTTCGTGCCATGTATATGTACTACTTGCTCCGTGCCCATGGTGGCGTGGATTCCGAGGGCAATCTGCTCGGTGTGCCCATCGTGACGGAGCCGGAGGATATGAACACGAACCTCAACGTTCCCCGCAATACTTTCGCAGAATGTATCCAGGCCATCAACGATGACTGCGACAAGGCACTTGAACTGCTGCCTACCGAGTATGGCAACATCGAGAACGAGAGCGAGATTCCTGCTAAGTACAAGCAGCAGGGAGCGACGACGGCACAGTACAACCGTGTGTTCGGTGAGAACTTCATCGGTCGTATGTGCGGCAAGTATGTAGAGGCCTTCCGTGCCAAGGCTGCCTTGTTGGCCGCCAGTCCTGCCTACAGTGCATCGGGAACGACCTACCAGACTGCTGCGGATGATTTTGCAAAAGTACTCGACCGCATCGGTGGTGTGTCTGGCATGGATGCCAACGGCGGCACTTGGTATTGCAACGTCAACGAGATTACGGCACTTTCCGGCGGCGACTGTCCCAAGGAGGTGATGTGGCGTGGCGAGAAGAGCCAGAGCAACAGTTTGGAGAGCGACAACTATCCTCCTTCTATCTATGGCAAGGGACGTATCAACCCTACCCAGAATTTCGTGGATGCCTTCCCCATGCAGAATGGTTATCCCATCAGTGCTTCCGATGCGAAGTATGATGCCAAGGATCCTTATGCTAACCGCGACCCACGTCTGGCAAAGTATGTGTTGTACAATGGTCAGACGCAAGGCACTGCCAATGCGGAAATCATAACGGCAGTGGACGGTACCACTCAGGATGCCCTCAACAAGTTGAGCGGCTCTTCCACCCGTACCGGCTACTATCTGCGCAAGTTGTTGAGGTCCGACATCAACCTCGACCCCAAGTCGACCAGCCAGCAGTATCATTACAATCCTCGCATCCGTTATACGGAGATGTTCCTGGGATATGCAGAGGCTGCCAACGAGGCGTATGGCCCCAAGGCCAACGGTGGACACGCTTACTCCGCATACGATGTCATCAAGGCAATCCGCCAGCGTGCCGGATTGGGCGTGGATGGCAACGATGCCTATTTGGAGGAGTGTGCGCAGAGCCAGGAGAAGATGCGTGAGCTGATTCGCAATGAGCGTCGCATCGAGTTGTCTTTCGAGGGCTTCCGTTTCTGGGACTTGCGCCGTTGGAATGCCAACCTCAACGAGACCGCTACAGGTATGAGCATCAACAAGGAAAAGGGTACTTATACGGTGGTGGACGTGGATACCCGCGACTTCAAAGACTATATGAACTATGGTCCTATTCCTTATTCTGAGATCCTGAAGTTCTCTGAGCTGAAGCAGAACAAGGGTTGGTGATTTGATATTGAAGACTTAAACTTAAAGAAGTAAACAATGAAAAAGATAATTTTGTCAATGTTGGGTGCTTGCGCCATGCTTTTCGCAACCTCTTGCGAGAATGGCACTGTGGAGTTTGATGACTACGACTACCAGACCATCTCCTTCGCCAATCAGTCGTATGTGCGCACCATACAGTTGGGAGACGATGTATACCCCACTGACGACGACAACCAGCATAAGTTTTACATCAAGGCTACCTTGGGTGGCGACCGCAACCTGAAGAGTGAACATAAGGTGAAGATTGTCGTGGACAACAGTCTCTGTGAGGGTCTGACGTTTGCTGACAACGGTCGTGCCGTCACTCCGATGCCTGAGAGTTACTACCAGTTGCAGAGTGATGTGATTACCATTCCCGCCGGCCAGGTGACGGGTGGTGTGGAAGTGCAGTTGACTGATGCTTTCTTCGCCGATTCCAAGGCATTGGAAGAGAACTATGTGATTCCTGTCCGCCTGGTGGATGCCGGCAACGACTCCATCTTGAGCGGAACCAAAAAGGAGACGGTGGCAAGTCCGAAGTTCCAGAAGGCGAATGACTGGAATGTGGCTCCCAAGAACTACACTCTCTGCTGCGTCACCTACAAGAACGCCTACCATGGTGCATGGATCAGTCATGGCACTGACAATATCAACCTGGACGGTACTACCACGGAGGTGACACGAGAGGCTGAATACCTGGAGAAGAACGACATCCGCTACATGACCACTCTCGGCTTGGGTACTGCCAAGTATGCGCTGTCTACCGTCGTAGACATCACCGACAAGGACGACAAGCCCACCACAGCTACCTTGAACGCCAACTTGATTCTGAACGTGGATGCCAACGGCAGCGTGACGGTCAAGGCGGAAGACAATGCGCTGACCGATGTTCCCGGCTCAGGCAACGGAGGTACCTATTCCTATACGGCTACAGGCTCAGGTACCTGGGAATACCAGGGAGCCAAGAAGGCTTGGGGCGACAAGGACCGCGACCAGATGACCCTCGACTATACGCTCACCTATACTTACACCGACAAGGGAGTAAGTCATGTGAAGAAGTATACCTGCAAGGACATCCTTGTGTTCCGTGACCATCAGAACGCCTATACGACCTTCGATGTAACCTATAATCAGTAACTAATGAAGATGAAGTTATGAACAAGAAAATATTCTATAGTATCGCTCTTTCTGTGGCAGCCCTCTCCATGACGGGCTGCGCAGACGGCGAGCTGTCTGGCTTCTTTGCCGAACATACCGACAGTCTGAAGAACCTGGCCTACTTGAACCAGTATGATGCCCTGAAGACTTATGTGGACCGTACTGCCAACCCCAACTTTAAGTTGGCCATCGGCGTAGGTGCCCAGAATTATGTAGACCATCATATAGACTATCGTCTTGCCAATGCCAACTTTGACGAGATGACGGCGGGCAATGCCATGAAATTCGGCTCTTGCGTAAGTGACGACGGTAGCATGGACTTCTCGCTCGTCAAGAAATTCGTTGAGGCGGCAAAGGAGGCCAATATGACAGTCTTTGGTCACACTTTGGCTTGGCATTCCCAGCAGAACAACACTTTCTTGAACGCTTGCATTGCCGACAAGGCGATACCAGTGACTCCTGGTGCCAGTCAAGAGGTCACCGATTATGAGCGCGACTGGACTTCGGCAGACAGCTATGACATGTGGGGCTCCGATGCGGCAAAGGCGGGCATCACCGTTGACGGCAAGGGCTTCCATATCACGAATGCAACCGCCCAGAACAACTGGGAGGTGCAGTATATGTGTGCCAACGGACTGGGCATCAAGACTGGTGAGGAATATAAGTTGAAGGTGAAGGCGAAGGCTTCTGACAACTGCTCCTTATATATTGGTGTAGGCGGTTGGGGAGACAAGGCGGATTGCTCCATCAACCTTACTACCGAGTGGAAGGAGTATGTGGTGCCTTTCACTGCCGTAGCCGATGACGGATTCGCCCTTTTCCAGTCGGGCAAGTTCGTGGGTACCATCGACGTGGAGTATGTCAAGGTCACTCACGGTGAGGCTGCCTCGGTGAACTACTATGTCAACCAGATCCAGAACAGCAAGATGGAAGAGGGTGCGGACATGAGCAATTTCGTGGTTCGCGAACCTGGTCAGTCAGATCGTAACGGTGTGGCATTGGCAGGTCAGGGACCGGACGGCACCAATTGCCTCGCAGTACAGTCTCATGCAGACCCCACCAACGATTGGGACACCCAGTTCTTCATCTATACTCCCAACAAGGAATGGGCTGCCGGAGAGAAATACAAGGTTTCCTTCTGGTACAAGGCCACGGAGGCTGCCGATTGCGCCACCCAGTGCCATGGTGCCCCGGGTTCTTATAAGCACTGGCAGATGTTGTCGCCCGATCCTAAGTTTACGACATCATGGCAGTATTATGAGGCTACAGGCTCTATCCCCAGTGAGGGAGACGGAATGAAGTCGATTGCCTTCAACCTCAATGTCAACAAGAATGCCGTGACTTATTATTTCGCCAATATCCAGTGGGCAGTGGAGAAGTCTGGCAACACCATGCCGCTTACCGAGGAAGAGAAGAAGGATACCTTGACCAAGGTGATGGACAAGTGGATTGACGGCATGATGGAGGCTTGCGACGGCAATGTCGTGGCTTGGGATGTGGTCAACGAGGCCATTTCTGGTGTGGACAACGACGGCGACGGTTTCTACGACCTGCAGTCGGCTACCCGCAATACGGTGTCCGACGAGGACAAGCAAAACATGTTCTATTGGCAGGATTACCTTGGCGACCTCGACTATGTGCGTACAGCGGTGGCTTCGGCTCGCAAGCGTTTCGCAGAGCATAACGGGGATGCCTCTCAGTTGAAGTTGTTCGTCAACGACTACAACCTGGAGTCTTTCTGGGATGACAACAAGAAGATGAAGAGTCTTGTGGAGTGGATCAACCGCTGGGAAGCTGACGGCGTGACCAAGATAGACGGTATCGGCACTCAGATGCACGTGACTTGCTCTGAGAACGAGACGACCCAGAAGAGTCGTGAGGAGCATGTTGTCCAGATGTACCAGTTGATGGCAGCCACCGGCAAGCTCTGTAAGGTCTCTGAGCTTGACATGGGCTATGAGGACCTTGACGGCAATGCCGTGAAGACGGAGAACCTGACGGATGCGCAGCAGAAGAAGATGGCTGACTTCTATCAGTTCATCGTCTCGAAGTACTTCGAGATCATCCCTGCCGCCCAGCGTTACGGCATCACCCAGTGGTGCATCACCGACTCTCCAGCCGGCTCAGGATGGCGCAATGGTGAACCTGTGGGTCTCTGGACATTGCAGTATGACCGCAAGCGTGCCTATGGCGGATTCGCAGTGGGACTCGGTGCTCCCAAGTATGAGGAGACAACTGCCGAGTGATGCAGATGTACCCAAAATTTAAGTTAGTTGTGAAGGTCGGTTGCATGGAAAGGTGCAGCCGGCCTTTTTTTAGAAACAATGTGTAACACCATGCAAAGTGCGTTATGATGAAAAGGGGTATCTTTGTAAGCGTTAAATGAATAGGATAAGAACCCAATAGGAATATGAGAAAAAGAATATTGATTTGTGGCGCCTTGGCGATGATGATGTTGTCGGCAAGCGCACTTGAGAAGCAGGTGGCGAGCCCCAACGGCAAGCTCGTGGTGACGGTGAATGACGACGGCGGAAAGCCGCAGTATACGGTGAGCCTCGACGGAAAGGTGTTCCTGGAGACCTCTGCCCTCGGACTGAATACCAATATCGGCGACTTCACCCAAGGCATGACCATGGCTGAGGCTTCGGAGGTGAAAGCTGTCAGCGACAGTTACCAGCTCGACCGCATCAAGAAAAGCCATGTGGATTATCATGCCAACAAGCAGGTGCTCACCTTCTCGAAAGACGGCAAGAAGGTGTATGATGTCGTGTTCCAGGTGGGCGACAACGACATCGCCTTCAAGTACCGCCTTTATCCACAGGGCGATACCCGGTGCCTCGTGGTGAAGGAGGAGGCTACCTCTTACCAGATGCCCAAGGGGGCGACCTCGTTCCTCTGTCCGCAGATGAGTCCGATGACGGGCTTTGCCCGCACGGCACCCAGCTATGAGACCAATTACGACCTGGATGTGCCGGTGGGCGAGAAGCTCAGCCATACGGGCTACACCTTCCCTTGCCTCTTCAGGAACGGCAACAACGGTTGGGTGCTCCTCTCCGAGACGGGGACGGATGCCAGTTATGTGGGTTGCCGACTGACGGGAAAGGCAGACGGCAGCTATCAGATAGCCAACCCTATGCCTGAAGAGATGAATGGGCAAGGTTCTGCCAATCCTGCCCTCAACCTGCCTGGGGAGACGCCTTGGCGCACCATCACCGTGGGTACTACGCTCCAGCCTATCGTGGAGACCACTATCCCCTTTGATGTGGTGAGCCAGAAGTACAAGGCTTCCAAGAAGTATGAGTACAGCAAGGGCACATGGAGCTGGATTATCGGTATGGACTGGTCGTGCAACTTCGACGAGCAGAAACGGTATATCGACTTCGCCGCTGCCATGGGCTATCAGACCGTTCTGGTGGATGCGCTTTGGGATTCGCAGATAGGTTATCCCAAGATGGAGGAACTGGCGAGGTATGGCAAGTCGAAGGGCGTGGACCTCTTCCTCTGGTACAACTCCAACGGTTCCTGGAACGATGCACCGCAGGGACCTCGTGGCATCATGGACAATACCCTGAAGCGTCGTGAGGCGATGGCGTGGATGCAGAAGAATGGCATCCGTGGCATCAAGGTAGACTTCTTCGGCGGCGACAAGCAGGAAATGATGAAACTGTATGAAGACATCCTCATCGATGCCAACGACCACGGTATCGAGGTCATCTTCCACGGTTGCACCCTGCCTCGCGGATGGGAGCGTATGTACCCCAACTATGTGGCGAGCGAGGCGGTGCTGGCGAGCGAGAACCTGCACTTCTCTCAGGGAATGTGCGATGCGGAGGCCCGGAACGCCTGCATCCATCCTTTCATTCGCAATGCCGTAGGCAGCATGGACTTTGGCGGCTCCACACTCAACAAGTATTATAATGGTGACAACAAGACGGGCTCCCGTCGCATCACGTCGGATGTCTTCGCCCTTGCCACTGCCGTGCTCTTCCAGAGCCCTGTGCAGCACTTCGCCCTGGCTCCCAACAACCTGACCGATGCCCCTGCCTGGGCCATCGACTTCATGAAGAAGGTGCCTACCACTTGGGACGACACCCGTTTCATCGACGGTTATCCCGGCAAGTATGTCATCATGGCGCGCCGCCACGGCGACAAGTGGTATGTAGTGGGCATCAATGCCGAGAAGCAACCGCTGAAGAAGCGTATCTCGCTCGATATGTTCAAGGCGGGGGATGCCGTGAACGTGTACAGCGACAATGCCCAGCTCGTGGGCGGCAAGAAACAGGTGAAGATCGGCAAGAAGCTCACCCTGGACATCGTCATCCCCTGCAATGGCGGTGTGGTGATAGAATAATAGATAGAAACCTAACCAACATAAAACTAAAAAGAAATGAACAGATTGACATTCTTGGCATCCATGCTCATGATGGTGTGCCTGCCGGTGGCGGCGCAGCAGAAGGGCAGCAAGTCGGGCGACAAGCCCGACCCTAATTTCCAGATTTATCTTTGCTTCGGACAGTCGAACATGGAGGGCAATGCCGCCATCGAAGACCAGGACCGCACGGGTGTGAACCCCCGTTTCGTGGCGATGTATGCCGTAGACGACGAGAAGGCGGGATGGAAGAAGGGCGAATGGCATACGGCGGTGCCGCCCCAGGCTCGTCCGAACACAGGACTTACGCCAGTAGACTATTTCGGCAGGAAGATGGTGGACAACCTGCCCGACAGTATCAGGGTGGGCACCATCACCGTGGCTGTGGGCGGTGCCAGCATCGACCTCTTCAACAAGCGCACCTGCAAGGCTTATCTCAAGAAGCAGCCCGACTGGATGAAGGACTTTGCCTCCAGATACAACGGCAACCCTTATGCCCGACTCGTCGAGTTGGCGAAGATAGCGAAGAAACAGGGTGTCATCAAGGGCATCCTCCTGCATCAGGGCGAGACCGACAACGGCTCTCCCACATGGGCTACAAGGGTGAAGACCGTCTACGATGACATCCTGAAGGAACTGGACCTCAAGGCGGAGGATGTGCCCCTGATCGTGGGCGAGACCGTGCAGAAAGACCAGGGCGGCAGTTGCTGGGCGCACATCGCCATCGTAGACAATATCGCCCAGACCATCCCCACCGCCCATGTCGTCTCTTCCAAGGGATGTCCGCAGCGGGGCGACGGTCTGCACTTCGTCGCCGAGAGCTACCGTGCGTTGGGCAAGCGTTATGCCGACAAGATGCTCTCCTTGTTGGGCATCATTCCCGACACCAACTATCCCCGGGTAGACAAGGACCGCCGGGCATACGTCAAGCTCCATGCCCCGGAGGCAAAGCAAGTGGTGTTCGACATCTGCGGCAAGAAATATCCGATGAAGAAAGACCTGAACGGCGACTGGTATGGCGTGAGCGACCCCTTGGTGGTGGGCTTCCATTATTATTTTCTGAATGTAGACGGCGTGCAGGTGGTAGATCCTGCCAGCGAAACCTATTTCGGCTGTTGCCGGGAGGCGAGCGGCCTGGAGGTGCCGGAAGGCGAGGAGGGCAACTACTATCGCCCGCAGCAGGGCGTGGCGAAAGGGCAGGTGCGCTCGGTGTCTTACTATGCCGCCTCACAGGGCAAGTTCCGCCGTGCCATGGTCTACACCCCTGCCGAGTATGAGACCAACGTCACGAAGCGTTACCCCGTGCTCTACCTGCAGCATGGCATGGGTGAGGACGAGACGGGATGGAGCCATCAGGGACACATGCAGCACATCATGGACAACCTCATTGCCGAGGGCAAGGCGGTGCCGATGATCGTGGTGATGGAGAGCGGCGACGTGAAGCAGCCCTTCGTGCCCCGTCCCGGAAAGAACGAGGACGAGGAGCGCAAACTGTACGGTGCCAGCTTCTATGATGTTATCCTGAAAGACTTGATTCCGATGGTAGACAAGACCTTCCGCACCTATACCGACCGCGAACACCGTGCGATGGCGGGCTTGTCGTGGGGCGGTTGCCAGACCTTCAACACGGTGTTGCCGCATCTCGACAAGTTCTCTTACATGGGAACCTTCAGCGGTGCCATCTTCGGCGTGGACGTGAAGACGTGTTTCGACGGTGTCTTCGCCGATGCGGAGAAGTTCAACGCCCGGATGAACTATATGTTTATGGGTTGCGGCTCGGAGGAGAATTTCGGAACACCCAAGATGGCGAAGGAACTCAAGGACCTCGGCATCCGGCTCGACTACTATGAGTCGCAGGGCACGGCGCACGAGTGGCTCACCTGGCGCAGGTGCTTCAGGGAGTTCGTGCCCCATCTGTTCCAGAACAAGTAAGAGGTATCTGTAGGGGAATGTCTATTCCTCCACTTTCCAGTCTGTGATATTGTGGGTGTCAACGTCAAAGTTGATGCCCACTTTTACTATAGGCAAGCCGCAAAGGGAGAATCGCTTGGGATATTCCTTGAGGTTGATTTGGCGCATTGCCGCATCGGCATTCCTGTTCAGCTTCAGCTCGAAGAGGTAAAGGTGGGTGGCGGTGCGCAATACCATGTCTACGCGCCCCTTGGGGGTGCGAACCTCCACGTCTACATAGTTGTCGAGGATGGAGAAGATGACATACATCATCTGCTGGTAATGTCCCTCGGAGTCTGTGTTGCCGCAATAAGGCACTGTGCCGAGGTAAGTCTGGAGCATCTCTAAGGCTGCGTCCATGTTGTTGCGGCGGATGAGGGCAGACATCTTGGCGATGGTCGTGGTGCCCTTCATGGTGTTGGCGCCGATATAATGGGGCAGCAGACAACGGTACAAGCCCACGCGGATCTCCTTGTTGGGGAGGTCGAGCAGGTAGAGGTCTGTCTCGGGGTCATAGCCCTTGATGGTGACGTAGCCACTCTGGTAGAGAAGGGGTGTGATGGTGGTCATCTTTTCCGTCGGTGCGTCAAACTCCGACTTGTCTGCCTCGCCGCCTCCTATCTCCGACGGCATCACATGGAACTTGTCGAGCATGTTGATCAGATAGGTGGGAGTGCCGGAGGCAAACCAATAGTAATCCAACTTTCCTGTAGCCATGGCATTGAGCAAGCTGTAAGGGTTGAATACGTCGGGCGAGTCGGGCGAGAAATGATAGCCGTCGTAATATTCACGCAGTTTCTCCAGGGTCTCTTCTCTTGTCTTTCCTAATTTCTCAGCCAAGGCATCCACGTCTGCCGACATTTCCGTAACGAGCTCTTCCTTGGTGATGCCGCAGATGCCTGCATAGTCATCATCCATGCTGATGTTCGTGATGTTGTTCAGTTCGCTGAAGATGCTCATCTGCGAGAACTTGGTGATGCCTGTCAGGAAGACGAAGCGGAGATAAGACTCGTATTTCTTCAAGGGACTGTAAAAGTTGCGCATCACGTTGCGGAGTGTTTTCAGGTTGTCCTCTTCGTGTACTACATCCAGGAGTGGGGCATCATATTCGTCGATGAGTACCACCACTTGTTGCCCGGTCTTTTCATAGAGTTTCAGTATCAGGTCCTTGAAGCGGAGGTTGGGCGACTTCTTTTTGGCATCTGGCTCCAGGGCTTCTTCCTTCAGTCCCAACAGTCTCTCCTGTTCGTCCAGCATGTCGTCGAGATATTCTTCCAGTCCCTCCTTGTCCATGTGCTTTCCGCCCGACAAGTCGAAGTGCAGGACTGGGTATTCTGTCCATTCCTTCTCCAGTTTCTCGATGGCAAGTCCCTTGAAAAGCTCCTTCTTTCCGGCGAAATAGCTATGGAAGGTTGAGGCGAGCAGTGACTTGCCGAATCGGCGGGGGCGACCCAAGAAGAAATGCTTGCCGCCGCTATGGGTCATGCGGTAAACATATTCCGTCTTGTCCACATAGAGCTTATCTTCCTGGATGATACGCTCAAAAGTCTGTATTCCTACTGGATATAATTTCAATGCTGCCATCGTTATGAATGCTTTAAGTATATACTTGCGGATGTTGACACTCCGTAATCTGGGGGCAAATTTACAAAAAACATTCTGATTGGCAAAGGAATAAAAGCGGAAATGTTTGGCATTGTCGTTTATTTGGCTTATCTTTGCACGCATATACGAAGAGCTATGACAAAGACAGAGAAACAACAGAAGACAGCAGCCGCAGCCTTTGCCAAGAAATGGGAGGGCAGGGGATACGAGAAGGGCGAGAGCCAGATATTCTGGACCGAACTCCTCACGGAGGTGATGGGCGTGGAAGACCCCTCGCAGTTTATACGCTTCGAGCAGCAGGCGCAGCTCGACCATACCTCTTTCATCGATGCCATGATTCCCGCCACGCATGTGATGATAGAGCAGAAGTCGCTGGGCAAGGACTTGCGGCAGGCTATCCGCCAGAGCGACGGCTCCCTGCTCACCCC
>CAVEJY010000027.1:0-8160 GCA_963616155.1 Acutalibacteraceae bacterium | reverse complement strand
GCTTCTTGTACTACTTGTCTGTTTATGTAAAATCTTTCAAAGAACTCTTTCTTTACTTGCTAAGAGAAAGTGTATTTCTCAAAAGCGAGTGCAAAAGTACAAACATTTCTCCAAACCACCAAATCTTTCAAAGAAAAAGTTTAAGAATTAACAGTATTTTAACAATTAAAGCCCTAAAATGGCATATTTTCGCCAAAAACCTTGCATATTTGCCAAACAAATGCTACCTTTGCAGCACCCATAACAAATACACTCTATTGCGGCAAAAAAGTAACATCTATATATAATAAGGTATGAAAAGACTATCTACGCTCCTTTGCCTGTTGGCATTGATCGCGTTGCCCCTGGCAGCGCAAGTAAGAAAGACCATCGCCGTCTTCGGTGACTCGTATTCCACCTTCGAAGGTTTCAACCCCCAGGGCTACGCCATCTGGTATGATTCCCGCAACCGCCCGGAGACCACGGACGTGAACAAGGTGGAACAAACCTGGTGGTGGCAGGTCATCAAGGAGGGTGGCTACAAGATGGGAAACATCAACTCCTACTCCGGATCAACCATCTGCAACAGCGGCTACAATGACGAGGACTACTCCGACCGTTCCTTCGTCAACCGCACGTCCCTCTTGGGCACCCCCGACATCCTCCTCATCTGCGGCGGCACCAATGACAGTTGGGCGAACGCCCCCATCGGCGACTACAAGTTCGGCGACTGGAAGCGTGCGGACCTTTACACCTTCCGCCCCGCACTGGCGAAGATGCTCTCCGACATCCGTCTGCGTTACCCCAACGTGGAGGTGTATTTCATCCTCAACTCCGAGTTGAAGGAAGAGATCAACGAATCGGTGAAGAAGATCTGCAAGGAATACCAAGTGCCGGTGATTGCCCTCCATGACATCGACAAGAAGAACGGTCATCCGTCAGTGAAGGGCATGAAGAGCTTCGCACAGCAGGTATTGAAGGCGATAAAAAAATAATTTTTTCCCAAAAGATCTATCACACGAAGCGTTAGTCCCTAATCTCAAACAGGCGGAAAAAGCCTGTCATCGTAAAGACATTGCGGATGGAGTCGTTAAGTTTCTCGATGATGACCTTACCGCCCTTCGCCGCACTGTCCTTGCGCAGACCGATGAGGAGGCGCAAGCCTGAAGAGCTGATATACTGCAGGTCGGAAAAATCAAGAACAATCTCCTGGTCAGCGTACCCACTCAGTTCATTAAACTTAGGGCCGATTTCCGCAGCGGCAGCTGTGTCGAAACGTCCGGTGAGGCGTGCCCTTATCCCACCGATTTCTTTGCTGATTTCAATATCCATAATCTACATTCCTTGGTCACAAGACCCATTAATTGACAGATGTTCTTACTTCATTCTCTTGATGTAGTCGAGGATCAGCTCCACGGCATCGTCTTCCGTCATGTTGGCGATGTTCAGCACGAGGTCGTAGTTGCGTGTGTCGTAACGGCTGGTGCCCGAAAACTCCTGGGTATACTTCTCGCGTCCCTTGTCCACCTTGTCTATCGCCTCCTTCGCCTCTTTCTCGGAAAGTCCCTGTCTCTCCATCACACGCTGGATGCGTTTCTCCATCGTACTCTGGATGAAGATTCTCAGGGAATTGGGATGATGACGGAAGATGAAGAAGCCGGAACGGCCGGCGATGACACAAGACTCCTCCTCCGCCAGTTTCTCCAGGAACTGCGACTCCACCTTGAAGATATTGAAGGTGGTAGGTACGTTGAGGTTCACATCCGTACCCTCCGCCCCAGTGCAGAGGATATAATAGCTCTCCTTCAACTCGTTCCACCAGTTGAACTTGGAACTCTTCACCTGCTCCAGCTTCTCCACGGAGAGGTCAAACTTCTTGGTCAGTTCCTTGACCAACGCCTTGTCGTAGTACTTCACCTGAAGGCGTTCCGCCAGTTTCCTACCTATCGTACGTCCACCAGAACCCAATTCGCGGTTGATGGTGATGACAAATTTCTCTGATGTATTCATCTTCTTACTTTTATTTTCTTGATTAATATATACTTATTCATTAGACTCCCCGAACACTTCCTTGACGAGTTGATCGAACTCACGGAAGGCGAAGGTGTCTGCCAATTCCACGAAAGCATCCCTCAGTCCCCGGTATCTCCAGGCGTGTTCCGCCTTGTCCTTGACATGGAACAACTGCCATACCTGGTCGCCCATCCGGCGATAGTCGCGGGCAATCGCCCTCATGTTGGACAGTTTGTCGCCCATCGCCACAATCTTCACTTCACGGGAAGCCACACGGAGGTTGTCCATGTCCCGTTCCTTTCTCTCCCGCCAGGTCAGCTCCTGTCCGTTGGGCAACTCCCTCACGTCAGTCTCCTCCGCCACGAGTTCCGCCACATGACTGCCGAACTCCCTTTGGAGCTGGTCCAAGGTCACGTCCGTATCCTCCACCGTGTCGTGCAACACGGCAGCCGCCAGCAGGTCGGGGTCATTGTCTATGGTCGCCACAATCGCCATTGCCTCCAGCGGATGCACGATATAGGGAAAACCCTTTCCCCGCCGTTCCGTCCCCCGGTGGGCATTCGTGGCAAAGATAATCGCCTTGTCTACCAAGGCCGTATCCAATGGTGAATTCATTTTTCTATCTTTTCCTATTCTATTATCATTAAAAATACAGCGTCACTCACTCATGAACGGCAACTTGCAAGCCTGCCGGTACGCCATCTCCGCCAACCGCTCATTATGCACACTCTTGCCGTTGAGCACATCATAGACATGCTTCAGTGCCACCTTTCCACCTCCCATCTTCAGAGCCGCCACGATGAGCAGGTCCTGCAATGCCACCGTAGAGGCGACGATGTCGATGTCGGTGCCGGAGAACTGGATCATGGCAAACTGATAGGCATCTTCCTCGTTCTCCCTGATGAAATCCTGTACGTCCTGTAGCGTCTCCATCCCCATGTCCTTGAGAAGGGGCAAGAAGGGTGCGAACGTCATCTCCTGTATCTCGCCCTGATTGATGTCGGCGATGCGTCGCGTCAGTTTGGCGAAAGGCCTCTTGGCGACGTAGGCGGCGAAGGTGTCACCGTTGAGCTGCACCTCCGACAAAGCCCCAGCCTTGATGAGGGCATCCATCTTGCGGCGGTATGCAGCCACACTCGTCCTGATGCGAGAGAACTCCTCGTCGGCGAGTTCGAGCATTCCCGCCAGTCTGCCCAGCATACGGTTGTATTCCGGCGGCATCTCCACCTCTGTCTTGTAGCCGATGTCGTGTTCCATCGCCGCCCAGGCGTGCTGCAGTGTCGACCTCATCTGTATCTCGAAGCGTATCCCGTTCACCTCAGGATGTCTGGCATCCTCATAGAGGGTCTTGGGAATACGGCAGATATAGTGCAGCGAGTTATAGCCGAAACTGTTCATCTCGTGCATCTTCCTCTTGTCGATGGAAGCCCTCCAGTCGATGTCGAAGACATTCTGCATATACGATGCCACCTTGTCTACGTCGTCACTGAAATAAGTGATGATTCGGAGCCCCACGAGGTCGGTGATGTCGTCAATGGTGGCGTATTTATACCCCTTCCTGATGAGTTTGCCGATCAGGCTGTCACGTCTCTTGACACGCGACTCCACGGCGGTCACCTCCACATGACTGTCACGCAGCACGTCGTTGATGACCTTGGTGACGACCTCCTCCACCTTCTCGTAGACAGGAAGTCTTGCGTCGAAATCGTCCACGATCATCTGACATTTCATATCGAGCGTATCATATTCTTCTGCCATGTTGTCTTCTCTTTATTCCTTATTGTCCACAATCGCCAGCTTCTTGCTGAGCGTCAATATATTGGTATTGTTCATCCGCTTGTATTCCACCTTATCCATGATGCGGTTGACGAGGAAGATGCCGAGTCCGCCCACCTTCCTGTCCTCGATGCCCGAGGTCACGTCGGGTTCCTTCACCCTTGTGGGGTCGAAGGGAATGCCGTTGTCGGTGATGACGAATTTCAGACTGCCGTCGAAGGCATACGACTCGATGGTGATGTTGCCCGTCTGTCCCTCGGGATAGGCGTAGTTCATCACGTTCACCACCGCCTCCTCCAGTGCCAGGTTCAGACTGCAGGCGAGAGCCATGTCGATGCCGGTCTCTCCCACGATGTCGTCGATGAAGTCGGCAATCTTCGGTGTCTCCCGGATGTCGTTGTGGAGGGTGCGCCGGCGGTAGAACTTCGTGTCGCGTTCCTGCCTCTTGTATCCGAGCGAGATCATCGTGAGGTCATCGCTCTGTTCCGCTCCGCCCACATGGCGGTGTACGGCTTCGAGCATGGCATCTATCTGTTCCTTGGTACACTTGTCTTCCTTCTCCTTCAGCACCGCCATCATCCTGTCTTCGCCGAAGAGTTCCTTCTCCTTGTTCTCCGCCTCGGTGAGACCGTCGGTATACATGAACAGCACGGAGTCGGTGGCGAGCATCGTCTCCTGCAGTTCGAAGGTCCAGTTGGGCATGATGGCGATGGGCAGGTTGGGCTTCACGTCGAGCATCCTCACCTCGCGGGTCTCCCCCTCGATGATGACGGGGGCGTTGTGTCCGGCGTTGCAATAGCGGAAACGTCCCGTGGGCAGGTCGAGCACACCGACGAAGAGGGTCACGAACATATTGGTCTCGTTCATGTCGGACATGGAGTTGTTGAGTGATGCCACGATGCGGTCGGGCCGGCTCTCCTGTGCCGCCACGATGCGCAGCAGACTGCGGGTCACCGCCATCACCAAGGAGGCAGGCACACCCTTGCCCGACACGTCGCCGATGCAGAAGAAGAGTTTCTCGTCCCTGAGGAAGAAGTCATAGAGGTCGCCTCCCACCGCCTTGGCGGGTATCAGCGTGGCGTACACGTCGAGGTCTTCCCTCTCGGGATAGGGCGGGAATATCTTGGGAATCATCGCCATCTGTATCTTGCTGGCGATGTTCAGTTCACTCTCGATGCGTCCCTTTGCCTGGGTGGTCACCTTCAGTTCCTTGATATATCTCTCCAAGGAGTGCTGCATGTGGTCGAGGGCGTTGCCCAACACCCACAGCTCGTCATGGGGACGCAGCAGTTGCAGATGGGTATGGAAGTTGCCCTTGGCGATACGGTGGGCAGCCTTCGAGTAGAGTTTGATGGGCAGGAGGATCTTGCGCATGAGGAAGAAACTGATGACAAGGAGCAGCAGGAGTCCCACCACGGAGATGAAGACCATCTGCAGCCGCACGGCAGACACCTCCGCCATGATCTCGTCCTTGCCACACTCCAAGGTCACCGTCCATCCGCACCGTCTGATGGGGGCATAGTAGAGGAACTTGGTGTTACCGTCCTCCACGAAGGCACCCTTGCCGCGTCGCTGGTTCTTCATGTCCACCATGATGGACTCGTTCACAGCGAAGCGTTTCTTGTCGAGCAGGTGGTTTACGTTGCCGTCCATGATCATCTTCCTGTCGGGATGCACCAGGAAATGGAACCCGTCGTCCATCACGGTGATATAGGAATGGGGATAGGGTTTCTGTTCCTGCACTTCGTCGGTGAGGGCCTGCAGGGACATGTCGAGAGCCAGCACGCCCACCAGTTTCCCCTTGGCATTGGTCAGCGGCACACAGTAGCTGCACACGATGGTGCCGTTTGTCTCCACGAACGCCTCTGTCCAGAAGCTGTGCCTCTGGCTTTGGCTCTTGGCTTTCCTGTACCAGCGGGTGGTGCGGTACTTGTATACATCAGCGAGGTTCACATACTTGGTGTCTCCTTTCCTGAACTGCATCAGGTAGGGGGCAAAGCCTTCCTTGTACTGCGTGAAATATTCGGGTTCAAAGCACACGGCTGCCCCCTGCACATAGGGGTTGGTCTTGAGGAAGTCGGCAAGCACAGACCTGAAGGCATCGGGCGAGAGGGTCTCTGCCCCGTTCCATCTGAGGAACGTGGCGAAGTTGTTGCCTGCTGCCTCCACCTCATCCAAGTCGTCGGTGATGTTGAGGATTGCCTTGTCGAGTTCGAGGTTGGCTTTCCTGTGTCCGTCGACGAGCATCATCTTGCCGGCGAACCACGAGGCTCCGCAGAACGACAACAGGAACACCAGTCCTGTCATGCCGAGCATCCAGAGGGTCACCTTGGTAGCGAAGGAATGCTTGATACCGATCCGTTCTATGTTTTCTGTCATGATTTTCTTCTTTCCCGTGTTTGTATAAAATCGCGACAAAGTTACGAAAAATTTTCTATAATCTCCCACAGATGACACAGATTTACACAGATTTTTTATTTTAGCGTCGGAAAAATTATATGAACACCGGAACTTAAACGGAATTTAGGCGGAGGTTTTCGAACCCGGAAAAGGGAGTAACCATGGGAGCTTATTTCTTGACGAGCTGGGGGAACTCGGAGGGAGAGAACTTGTATTCGTAGGATGGACTATCCCCTATGTTACCATTCAGCGCAGTCACGAAAGCCATTTTCATCAGGTCACTGGAGGTCTTGCCCCAGGTATTCACATCCTCCTCCGAGCCCAAGGAATAGAACTCGGTGTCGTAATAGCATTGGATATGGATGGTGCTGCCCTTCATGCCGCTTGCCGCATAGCAGGTTTTGCCGTCAATCGTGCCGGTATTGATGCCGGCGATGGTGCCGGTAGTTCCGCTATTGACATCAGTATCCACCGCTCCGATATGATAACATACGCTGATGGTGCCGCTGTTCGTGGCACAAATACCGCCGGCCACCTCCGTGTTGTGCGCCACGTCTCCGTTGACGGCGCAGCCGGTGATGGTGCCGGCGTTGTTCTCTGCCACACTGCCACCGTTTTTCGTGCCCAACATACTTGCGAGGTTCACGCCCTCCACAGTGCCCTCAGACCCGATGTACCCGAAGAGGGAACTGTAGCTCAGGCGACTGATACCAAAGTGAGCTGACCATGATACGTCCCGTCGTCATCCTTTGTCCAAGAGAAATCCGCATAGGGCAGACTATACCCGATAAAGGTATGGTTACTCGCCGCATCGCTCCAGTAGATAGGCTTCTCTTCGGAAACACATGTCCAGCCGGCATCGTCACTTGTCTTCTGCCAGTCCTCGTCGGTGTAGGTAAAGTCTTGGATGGAGTTGTCGGTTCTCATGAACTTGGTCATCTTGATCTTGTCACCGCCCACGAACTTCTCCCTACCCACATACAGGGGTTCGGAACTCGTGGCACGGGTCGCCCTTGTGCCGGTGCTGCTGCCCGCAATCGTTGCAGAAAGTCCCTGCAAAGCCCGGGCACCGGAAGCCGTGGCGGCACTTTCCGTCTCATTGCCACAAGAGGCAAAGATACCGAGAACAGCTCCCAACAGGGCAGCCATTCCTTTCGTGATGTTCCTTTTCTTCATTCTGTTTTCTCCTCTTCTGTTCTGGTGGATGTGGGTGGATTCAGGGTGATGTTGTACATCGTTCCCTGTTCAAATGTCTGCTGCGACAAAGGCACGCTCCATCTCGACTCGCCGTCCCTTACCCAGATGACAGCCATTTCGGTCAAGATGCATGGGAGCAGGATGAGTTGGTATGCGCCGTCTGAGTTGCGGTAAGCCTTGTAGGTGGCAGTCTGGGCGATGCCGGAGATGGCCTGGCAAGAGGCTGTTCCTGCGGAGTCGTCATTTACTCCGATGCCCAGCACCTTGCCGTTGTCCTCATCAGTACCCGTGCTGTTCATCGACTTATATCCACAGGTACTGTTCACCTTGCTGTATTTGGCATACTTGTCTCCCACGATGATTTCCGCCTCGTCGATGTCGGGCATTCCCACGAGGGTAACCACGGCATCCTTGGACAGATTCACGCCGCTGCCCATGGTGAGGGTGAGCGCCGACATGACATGCTGGAAACTGAGGTGTACCTCGTCCGTTCCCGTCTGCATCACGGTCTGTGCCCACAGCACGTCACTCGCCTTGTAGTTGGCGACGTTGGACTGGTCGGCATGGAACACGTTGGCATACTGTATCACGACATTGCCGTTGACGAGCAATGCTCCTGTCTGTCCCTGGGTCAGGGATGATGCGTCATCGGTGCCGCAGGCGGCAAGCATGGGGAGAATACCTACTCCTATTATAGTCAAAAAGAAATAGTTTGACTATAAGTTTCTTATTGTAACAAAACATTGGCATCTTTATTTATTTAAAGCGTATTTGGAAATTCAAATCAATAAAAAA
>CAVEJY010000026.1:0-16136 GCA_963616155.1 Acutalibacteraceae bacterium | reverse complement strand
AGCGTCTCCTGGCTGCTGATTTGGCCGCCGGTGATTTCGCCCAGTTCCTCGAGCACGATCTTGAGGTCTTCGGCGATGAGGTCGCCGCTCATGCCCATGTCCATCGACTCCAATACCCGGTCTAAGGACGAGTGGGCGCGAAGCAGTGCATCGTAGTGGCGGGCGGAGGTTACGATCACATCGTTCTCCGTTATCTCGGGGATGTCGGCAGCCTGCACGAGGGCGTGCTCCAGCTGGGGGATGTTCTCGCCCGTACGGGCACTTACAAAGAGGGTAGGGTGCTCTACTCCCGAAAGTGTGCCTTCACGGTAGGCGATGGCATCCATCTTGTTGAACACCTGGAGCAGCTTCTTGCCCTGCACCTTCTGCTGCATCTCTGCAGCCTCTTCGGGCGAGGGTGGGGTGTCGAGCAGCCAGATGACGATTTTCGCCTCGTCCAACTTCCGGAAGGTGCGCTCGATGCCGATGCTCTCCACCACATCGTCGGTCTGGCGGATGCCGGCGGTATCGATGAAGCGAAAGGTGATGCCGTCTATCCCGGTGGTGTCTTCGATGACGTCGCGGGTGGTGCCGTGGATGTCGCTCACGATGGCTTTCTCCTCGTGCAGCAGACGGTTGAGGAGGGTGCTCTTGCCCACGTTGGTCTTGCCCACGATGGCCACGGGGATGCCTTGCTTCAGGGCATTGCCGGTCTCGAAGGAGTGGGCGAGGGAGGTGATTTTACGCTCTATCTCCTGGGCGAGGGCCTGAAGCTCCGAACGGTCGGCAAACTCCAGTTCTTCGTGGTCGCTGAAGTCCAGCTCCAGCTCCAGCAGAGAGGTGAGTTTCAGCAACTTGTCTCTCAGTATAGACAGTTCGCTGCTAAAGTGCCCCTTCAGCTGGCTCATCGCCATCTGGTGGGTCGCCTTGTTGGTAGAGGCGATAAGGTCTGCCACCGCCTCTGCCTGCGAGAGGTCCATCTTGCCGTTCATATAGGCACGGCGCGTGTATTCGCCCGGCTCGGCCTGGCGGCAACCAGCCTCCGTGAGCCGGTGCAGCACTTGCTGAAGAATGTACCGGCTGCCGTGGCAGGAAATCTCGGTGGAGTCTTCGCCCGTATAGCTGTGGGGGGCGCGGAACACGCTCACCAGCACGTCGTCGATGGTGCTGCCGGCCTTGTCCTTGATTTCGCCGTAGTGTACGGTGTAGGGCTTGGCTTCTGCCAATGGTTTGCCGTTGGCAGAGGCGAATACCTTGTCGGTGATTTCAATAGCGTTACTGCCGCTCAAGCGGATGATTCCGATGGCGCCGCCGGCGGGGGTGGCCAAGGCGCAGATACATTCTTCTGTCATTATTGTTTTTTTCTTTTTCGGGGAGATTAGATTCTGTCGAGCACGAGCTGGATGAGTCCGTCGATGGTGCTCTTATAGCCTGTGTTGGCATTCTTGGCACGGCGGTTGGCTATCACCATGCAGCAGGTAAGTGCCTTGTGGCCGAGCAGCAGGGAGAGTCCGGCGAGAGCAGAGCTTTCCATCTCGAAGTTGTTGACACGCAATCCGTTATAGTCGAAGTCTTCAATCTTCTGGTTAAGTTCAGGGTCGGCGAGGGGGATGCGCAGTTCTCTGCCCTGCGGACCGTAGAATCCGCCGCAGGCGATGGTGATGCCGCGCACCATATCGTTCTGGGCGATACGTTCGAGCAGCTCAGGGTCGTTGTTTACACAGTAGGGGTTGCCTATCTGTTCTACCCACTTTACCTGGCGCTTGAATTCCTGCTCGGTCTCCAGGTCGCACACCTCGTTGCGACGGGCGTAGAAGTTGAGCAGACCGTCGAAGCCGATGCTCTTCTGCGAGGCGATATAGATGCCGGCAGGGGTATTGAGCTGCAATCCGCCGCAAGTGCCTATGCGCACGAGGGTGAGGGTGGTATGCTCGGACTTCTCGGTACGTGTCTTGAAGTCGATGTTCTTGAGGGCATCCAGTTCGTTTACAACGATGTCGATGTTGTCGCATCCGATACCTGTGCTCTGCACGGTGATGCGCTTGCCCTTGTAGGTACCCGTGATGCTGTGGAACTCACGGCTCTCTACCTCACATTCCTGCGAGTCGAAGTGGGATGCTACGAGCGACACTCTTCCGGGGTCGCCTACGAGGATTACTTTATCTGCCAGTTGTTCTGGCTTGAGATGGAGGTGGAAACAGCTTCCGTCCTCATTGATAATCAATTCCGATTCTGCGAAAAATTTGTTTGTCATTTTCTTATAATGTTTAAAGGTTAAAAGTTAAATTGAGGGAAATTCTGCCCCTTATGATACATATTTCATGATTAGCTTGCTTTTGCTTCCTTTCTTGGCAGATATCGGCATGAACCCCTCTGTCAAGCCTGTTTTCTCGGACATAGCCTGGAAGGTAGCGGCTGCAAAAGAGGAGAGTTTAAGTCTCTCCAGCTCTGCGCAGAGCGCGTCCTCGTCGTAATTGTCGGCATACAAGAGGGTATGCAGGTCATCGAGATACTTCTTGGGAATGTTCTTGTGTGGCATTCTGCTTTGTATCTGCATGATTTGTGCAACGATGGCATCCTGGGTTCGGGATGCTATTATCTCTGCCTTGCGCTTCTCGAAATGGGAGAGGGTAGTGGTTCCTATCTTTTGCAATGCCTCCTGCATCTCCCCCTCTGTAGTAAGATGTGTGTAGTGAAAATAGCGCAAGAGGGTAACAGCCTTGTTCCATCCCAGTTTCATGAGATAGTTTTGTTCCATTGGGGTGGTTGCGATGACGAGTTCTGCCTTTCGATACATTCTTTTTTGGTAAGCGGCCGATTGAAAGGCGCGCTTCAAGAAGGAGGTCTCCCGGTTCCTTGTGGAGAGGTCTCCCAGTGGACAAACGATATAGGGAATGCCCATCTTCCAAGACTGCCTTGCAAGACGGGCACCCTTGACATCCCATATTCCCATGATGAACACCACGTCTGCCTCAGACAGCGTGCTGGTGATGTCGCACATTTTGCCAAGGGTGATGAAGTAAGCCTGGTACAGGATGTGTCGTTTCTTCTGAGAGGTAATGAACAGATATGCTTTCATCGCTTTGTCATTTTTCGTCTTGTTATAACTTGTGGCTCGTGAAATTGGTCTTGTCTGCCCGCCAATAGCGCATTTTGTCAGCGAGATTTCGCCAGACGGTTCCATATTCATAGAACGGCAGGCTGAATGTCGAGAGCTGGGTGTCAAAGCACTTAACGGCACTTTTGGCAATAATCATGCGCAACATAAACAGCAACAGCAGGGCAAAGCCTGCGCAGCCCGCAAGAATCCATTCTTGCATGAGGAGAGCATATGCCAATGTTGCCGTTGAGACGATGAAGCTTAGATGCGGGAACAAGTGATCGAAGAACATGAGGCACCGCATGGAGCCTGCCCGATAGAGAGACTTGCGTGATGCCTGCAGATAAAGATGGGCATTGTGCCAGCTCTTGGTAGTGGGCTCCTCCTGAATGAGCCATGCTTTGTCATCAAGTTCAACCGCCGTCTTTCCATGTTGACCAAATTTGTTGACCAGGAAATCGTATTCGCCACGTACCAGTTCTAAGTTGCCTTGAAAACCTTGCTCCCTCATGAAGTCACTTTTCCTGAATGCCACATTGGGCATGTGAGTGCGGTAGCCGAATGTGCGCTGGGCACGGTGGAGCAGATAATATGCTTTGCGGATATGCTCGAAACGTCTGACTCCAGCGGTCTCTTCGTCCAGAGCCGTATAGCCCAGTACCAAGTTGTTGGGGGCGTGGCATTTCTTCGCCATGGAAGCGAGCCAGTGGTCGTCCGTGGGGTGGCAGGAGGGTTCCGTGAGAATGATCCATTCATATTTTGCAGCTTTCACACCCAGTGTTATCTGTAGTTTCTTGCGGCTCATGTAGCGAGAACTCTCGGGGATGAAAGTGCAATAAAGGTAAGGATTTTCAGCCGACAAACGCTTCAGGTAGTCCAAGGTGTCACCATCAGTACTCTGACATACCACAATTACCTGATATTCCTTGTATTGCTGGTTCAAGAACATCGGCAAGTTGCGCTGCAGCTCTGCCATCTGGTTGTGAACAGTGATGAGGATGGTGATGGGGTCCTGCTGCCCGTTGTCGTCTTCTTCAAAAGACAACTTGCGCAAAAATGGATTTATCAGCGATCCCAAGATTGCCAATAAAACCACTGATGCGCCAGCTATAAGGGTTGTCAAACCAATTGTTATCATTGTTTTTCTCTTGTTTTCTTTAAGGCTCTTCCTTAGCGGACTTTACAAGTCCTCTGTGATATAGCCCTTTGGTAACTTGCGGCAGTTGTACTGGCTTGCCATGATTTCTCCATAGGCACCAGCACTGCGCAAGACAATCAAGTCTCCGCGATGGGTCTTGTTTAGGTCTGTGGCTTTGGCGAAGACATCGCTCGATTCACAGATGGGTCCCACCACATCATAAGCCTCGACGGGTTCGTCGCTTGAGATGTTCTCTATCTTATGGTATGCCTGGTAGAGGGCGGGGCGGATGAGGTCGGTCATGCCCGCATCGACGATGGCAAATTGCTTGGCGGTTCCCTGCTTGACATACAGGGTGCGTGTTACGAGGGACCCCATCTGTCCTACCACGGAACGTCCCAACTCGAAATGCAAATTCTGACCCTCGTGCAATTTCAGGAACTTGGCATAAGTGTCAAAGTAAGCCTTGAAGTCGGGGATAGGCACGCGGTTGGGGTGGTCGTAGTCGATGCCGAGTCCGCCACCTACATTGATGTTTTGGATATTGATGTGGTGGCTTTTCAACTGGTCTTGCAGCTCATTGATACGGTTGCATAATGCCTCAAAGTCTCCCATGTCAAGTATCTGACTACCAATATGGAAATGCAATCCTATAAACTTGACATTTTTCATCCTTGAGGCCTCTGCAATGACACTCTCCATATCTTGCATAGCGATGCCAAATTTATTCTCGGCAAGTCCGGTTGTGATGTTGGCATGGGTATGTGCACCCACATCAGGATTTATGCGGAAGCACACCTGGGCGACCTTGTCTTGCTTCTCGGCAAGCTCGTTGATAATCTCCAACTCCGGGATGCTCTCGACATTGAAACAAAAGATACCCTTCTCCAATCCGAGGTTAATCTCCCAATCACTTTTGCCCACACCTGCGTAGACAATTTTGTTGGCAGGGAATCCAGCATTGATGGCAGCCTGGATTTCGCCGCCGCTTACGCAGTCTGCACCAAGTCCAGCTTGCCCGATGATGCCGAGTACTTTCGGGTTAGCGTTTGCCTTCACGGCATAGTGTACCTCGAAGCCCTCGTGTTTGCCAGCCTCCTCGTTGATGGTGCGGAGGGTCTGGCGGAGCACCTGCGTGTCATAATAATAGAACGGTGTCTCTAAGTCCTGAAATTTATCTATGGGGAAAATACCTTTCATATAATGTTGATTGAATGTTGATGTTAGTCCTTAAAAAGTACATTGCTCAAGTTCTGGAGCGCCTGCTTCTTGTCTTTCTCCTTGATGAGGAAAGAGATGTTGTAGTTGGAACCGCCATAGGAAATCATGCGCACGGGGATGTTCTTCATCGCATCTGTGGCGAGTGTCTCGAAGCCCACGTTGCTCCAGTCCAGGTCGCCCACTACGCAGATGATGCACATGTCGGAGTCTACGGTCACTGTTCCGTATTTCTTCAGCTCGTTCACGATGTCGTTCAGATGGGTGTCCTTGTCGATGCTCATGCTCACACCCACCTCGGATGTCGCAATCATGTCGATAGGTGTCTGGTAGCTCTCGAAAATCTCGAACACCTTACGCAAAAAACCGGTGGCGAGCAACATACGGCTGCTTTTGATCTTGATGGCCGTGATATTGTCCTTGGCAGCAACGGCCTTGATCTTGCCACGAACAATGACATTGTCAATAATGGTCCCGTCTGCCTTCGGGTCCATCGTGTTTTTCAGGCGGACGGGAATACCAGCGTACTTGGCCGGCTGCACACAGGTGGGGTGCAGGATCTTTGCTCCAAAGTAAGCCAGCTCTGCGGCTTCCTCGAAGTTCAACTGGCGCACGGCTTCAGTGTGCTCCACTACGCGTGGGTCATTGTTGTGCATACCATCTATGTCTGTCCAGATTTGTATCTCTTCTGCTGGAAGTGCCGCACCGATAAGAGAGGCGGTATAGTCGCTGCCTCCACGTTGTAGGTTGTCAATCTCTCCGTATGCATTCCGGCAAATGAAGCCTTGGGTAACGTAGATCTGGTAACCCTGGTTCTGCTCCATGATGGCGGTCAACTTCTCCTTGATATACTGAGGGTCTGGTTCTGCGTTCTTGTCTGTACGCATGAAGTCCAATGCACTGAGTAATACGGCGTTTACCCCTTGTTCCTTCAAGTAGTTTACAACCATGTTGGTACTCATGATTTCACCCTGCGCAACGATGCTTTTCTCCTCAAACGACGTGAAGAGGTCTTTGGTGAAAGAACGAAGGTAGTCGAATTCACCATACAAGAACTCGCGTGTGGTATTCTTCATTTCCTCGGTAGAGAAGAGCTCCTCCACATGCTGCATATATTTCTTTTCCAAACTGTTGATTACCTCGTTGGCTCCCTCCGGGTTCTTCTTGTAAAGATAGTCAGAAATCTCAACGAGAGAGTTCGTCGTACCGCTCATCGCTGATAAGACGATGAAAGTTGGTTCTCCTGATTCCGTAATCAAAGAGGCGACTTCCTGTATGCGCTTTGGAGTGCCAACAGAAGTTCCTCCGAATTTCATTACCTTCATAGCTGTAATATTTTAATAATTTATATTTTACAATTAATAATGGATGTTTTCCGCTGTATATTGCGTGGATGTAGCCCCTCCTCAATCTTCCTCGCCGTCCTCTGCGAGGTCGATATGGTTGTACTCGTTGGTCACATCCCGGATAGCACCGTCTTTGCAACGATAAACGATGCCCGGGAACTTGTCGAGCATCGGGATGTTGTGAGTTGTCATCACGACTGCCGCTCCACTTTTTGCCACACCCTTCAGAAGGCTCACGATGTTGCTGGCGGTCTCTGGATCTAAGTTTCCAGTAGGTTCGTCTGCGATGATGACTTTCGGGGTGTTGAGGATGGATCGTGCGATGGCTATGCGCTGCTGCTCGCCACCGGAGAGTTCATGGGGCATCTTGTCGATTTTCTCCACCATGCCTACGTCATTGAGTACTTCCACAATCTTCTCGTTGATTGCCTTCTTTCCTTTCCACCCTGTTGCCTTGAGTACAAATTCCAGGTTCTTGCGGACGCTCCTGTCATGGAGTAACTGGAAGTCTTGGAAGATGATGCCCAGTTCTTTGCGAAGTGCAGGTATTTCCTTACGCTTGATGGTCTTGAGGTCTCGTCCGAGGATTTCTGCCTTTTCGGCCTCGTTCTTCAATAGATCAAGCTCGCAATACAGGGTCTTCAGGAGAGAACTCTTTCCTGACCCCACTTTGCCGATAATGTAGGCAAACTCACCCTCGTCAATATGGAAGTTGACGTTCTGCAGAACACACTTGTCGGCTTGGTATATGTTTACGTTCTGATAATCTATCAACATGGTCTTGTCATGATTTGATGTTTATTCCTTACTTTTCTCTGCTCGGCGCTTGCTATCCCAATTGGGGTCGTGGCGCATCTGTAGTTCCTTGGCGATGTCCTCTATCCTCAGTCCTTTGCTGGTGAACAATACGATGAGATGATAGAGTAAGTCGGACGACTCGTAGACGAGCTTGTCGTTGCTACCATTTGTTGCTTCTATAATTGTTTCAACAGCTTCTTCTCCAACCTTTTGTGCCATTTTGTTGATGCCCTTCTTAAAGAGGCTTGTTGTGTAGCTTCCCTCTGGCATCTCTTCATGGCGCTTGTCGATGAAGTCCTGTAATTCCGAGAGGAAGAGAATCGGGTTGATGTCATTCGTTTCGCCCCAGCAAGTGTCGGTGCCCTTGTGGCATGTGGGTCCTTCCGGGTGGACCTTTACGAGCAAAGTATCGTTGTCGCAGTCGTTTTGGATGCTCACGAGATGGAGGAAGTTACCTGATGTCTCGCCTTTTGTCCATAGGCAGTTGCGCGACCTGCTCCAGAAGGTCACCTTTTTCGTTTCTATCGTCTTGTCGTATGCCTCTTTGTTCATGAATCCAAGCATCAGCACGTTCTTGGTAATGGCATCCTGGATGATGGCTGGAACGAGACCGCCCATTTTCTCAAAATCAATCTCCATTTTATTGTCGTTTTTTGTTTTGTTTATATATAGATGTCTGTGTCTGCCAACTGGTGTTACAGTCTTACGTTGATTCCTTCCCCACGAAGGTATTTCTTGAGGTCGCAGATACCTATCTCCCCAAAATGGAAGACACTTGCAGCCAACGCCGCATCTGCCTTTCCCAAGGTGAAGGCATCGCGGAAGTGCTCCTTAGTGCCTGCCCCGCCAGATGCGATGATGGGGATGCTTACCGCTTCGGACAAGCGTGCCAGGGCTTCGTTGGCGAATCCCTGTTTTACACCGTCGTGGTTCATGCTCGTGAATAGGATTTCGCCAGCGCCACGGTCTGCCACCTCCTTTGCCCAGTCAAACAGCCCCAATTCCACTCTCTCCCTGCCGCCTTTCACATAGCAGTGCCAGCCGTCCTCGTCCAGACGGGCATCGATGGCGCAGACGCATACCTGTGAGCCGTAATGGTTGGCTATCTCGGTAACGAGCTTGGGATGGTGGATAGCGGCACTGTTGATACTCACCTTGTCAGCTCCTGCGTTGAGCAGGCGGTCCACATCACCCAGCTCGTTGATGCCGCCACCCACGGTGAACGGGATGTTGATTTCCGAAGCCACGCGAGTAACCATGTCGGCAAAGGTCTTGCGTCCCTCGAAACTCGCCGTGATGTCGAGGAATACCAGTTCGTCGGCTCCTGCATCGCTGTATGCCTTTCCCAACTCCACGGGGTCTCCAGCACTCCTAAGGTTAACGAAGTTAGTTCCCTTAACGGTTTCTCCGTTCTTGACATCCAGGCAGGGGATGATTCGTTTTGCCAGACCTTTGTGTTTTCCCAGCAACTCCGCCGCATTGATCCTGCCCTCGTAAAAGGCTTTGCCGAAGACCACCGAGGGGATGCCTGCTGCTTCGAGAGCTTTGATGTCATCATTGCAGGACACGCCACCACTGGCTATCAGGTGTAAGTCTGGGTAGGCGGTCATCACCTCCTTGTATAGCTCGATGGCGGGTCCGTTGAGCGTTCCGTCCTTGCTGATTTCCGTACAGAGGACGTTGCGCACACCTTTTTCTATATACTGTCTGAGGAAGGGAAGGAGGTCTTTTGAGGAATCCTCTTTCCAACCGTTGATGGAAATCTTTCCGTTTCTGACATCGGCTCCAAGGATGAGCCTGTCTGCCCCGTATTTCTCCAGCCATTCCATGAAGAGTGCTGGGTTGGTGACGGCAATGCTTCCAACGGTGACCATTGAGGCTCCGTTGCTAAATGCTTTCTGGATGTCGTCCTCTGTCTTGATTCCGCCGCCGAAATCCACGGTCAGCGAGGTGTTCTCTGTGATGGCCCTCAATGCTTCCACGTTGACAATATGCTTTGACTTGGCACCGTCAAGGTCTACGACGTGCAAACGCTTGAATCCCAGTTTCTCGAAGTTCTTTGCCACCTCCACTGGACTGGAGCTGTAGACGGTCTTTTGGTCGTAGTCGCCCTTGGTGAGGCGTACGCACTGGCCGTTAATCAAGTCAATGGCGGGTATCATTTCTATGTTCGTCATAATTCCAAAAAGTTTTTAAGTATCTCTTCGCCCACCTTGCCGCTTTTCTCAGGGTGAAACTGGCAGGTGTAGAAATTGTCCTTGTGAAGCGATGCGCTATAGGGCACGATATAGTCGGCCGTGGCGATGGTTTCCTCGCAGAGTGGAACATAGTAGCTGTGTACGAAGTAGGCGTATGGGTGGTCTGTATGGCTGGAAAAACCTTTGTACAAGTCGGTCTTCAAATCGTAGATTTCGTTCCATCCCATAGCCGGCACTTTGTCCTCGTGCCTTTGTGGCACAAAGCGTTTCACGTCAACGTCAAAGATGCCTATACAGTCCACATCGCCTTCCTCGGAGTGTCTGCAAAGGAGCTGTTGGCCCACACAGATTCCCAAGACTGGTTGTTTCAAGTCCTTAATTACCTGGTCGAGTTGGTGCGCCTTGAGATAGTCCATTGCCTCCCTTGCCTGTCCCTGTCCGGGGAACAGCACGCGGTCTGCCTTTTTGAGCGTCTGGGCATCATCCGTCAAGACCGGATTGATGCCCAGACGCTTCATGGCGTTGACCACGGAGTAGATATTTCCTGCGTTGTATTTTACTATTGCTACATCCATAACCTAACGTTATTTTGTTATACAGATGCAAAGATAAGTATTTTCTTTCAATCAAAAGAAAATATTGGCAAAAAGATGAAGAATAAATGTGTTTTTGTTTCAGACTGTAAGCGAAAAGAGAATAATTATTCGTCTTCGCTGTCTGCTGAGCGCAAAATGACGGAAGTGGCACCTATGGTGAAAAGCGTTCCGTTTTCGATGACACGACGTTCGCGGTCGCCCAAAATCTGGTTGTCAACGAATGTGCCTGTATAGCTGGGGCCGTCTCGGAGCACATACTTCAACTTCCCCTTTTTGTCTCGGCTCACATTGATGACGCAGTGGTTCATGTCTACACTGGGGTCTACTGTTTCGATGGGGCAGTTGATTCCGCTGTTCTTCATGTATCGTCCTATCACGTTGTCACCCATTTGCAAGGGGATGACCTGCTTGTAGGCGAATACGTTCTCGATGACTACGATGGATCCTACGCCGTTCTCGTTTGCATTCTCGTCGATTTTCTCCTCCTTGCGTGTGTCGCGGAGCTTTGATACGCCCATACGGATACCAAACTGCTTGTTGCATTGGGGGCAAACAAATACCAAGCTCTGTCCAGCTTGGTATTTCTTCTCGTCGAAAGTGATGAAATTATCGCATTTGGGACAACGTACTCTCTTCATACTCTAAAAAACTTTTATTATTTATTCACTCACTTTTGTAACCCATCCGTCCGCAAAAACTTCGTCGCTGCTTAGTCGGTTCAGTTCCTCGTAGGCTTGCGTTTCAGTGCCGAACGTTCCGTAGATAACCTTGACGTTGGAGGGTGTGATTAGTACCCTTGCCGCCTTGAGTCCCTTTTCCTGAAGACGTTCGGCGTAGGTGGCGGCATTGTGCTTGGTGATGCGGCTTGCCAATACTATGCTGTAATAAGGTATGTTGATGTCTGTTTTCTCGTCATCTTGCAGGGATTCCTTGGGACTTGTGGCATCATTTTCCGCTTCGTTTCCTTTTGTAAGAGCAAGGCGACCAATGTTCTTCGTGACAGTGATATCCTTGGGCATGACTCGTGTCAGCAGCCCTGGGTCTATCTGGCTCTTTTGCACGTCAGGGGTATTTAGGGGCGTGGAGAGTGCGAAGAACGCTATCAGTGCTATACATGCTGCAGCCAAATCGCGCAAGAGACTCTTCTTGATTTTGACAAACTCCGCGGGCTTTGCTCCCTCTTCTTCGTCTTCCATTGCCTTGCAGGCTTCCGGTGCGGTGTTGCGTTTATTCTCGCCACCAAGGGGAATCGTACGAAATCCGATTGATTCCTCAACAAGAAAGTCCTCGTCAATCTCTTCCGAAGAGTCGAGGCTCGTCACGGGGTGTATATCAAAGCCGCCCAGTCCGTAGAGCTCGGGTGTCAAGATGCCCGCCTCGAACGGCTGAAAGGTGTACTTGCCTTCCTCATTGAGGTGCAGCGTACCGATGCCGCTCAACCCGAACCAGCCCTTGCTTTCCAGTACCTCCCGCATCTCGGCGGTCTCTTTCGCTATGCGGTTGATGGCCTCGGGATAACTAATGTCGTATGTCTCGGCATATGACTGTGCCAAAAGAGAATCATTCATCGTGAGCTGCGGATTGAAACCTATAGTTCTTAATGGTGGCAAAAACATATTGTCTCTGCCATCATAACGTGCGTCTACATGATGAGCCGTGAAGCCGCCGAAGCCGGGGACTATCACGCAATCGTTGCTCAAAAGTAGGATTTCTATATGTCTGTCTATTTCAATCACGTTTGCAAAGGTAGTTGTTTTTCTTGAAATGACCAAGTGTTTTGGATAAAAAAAAGTTATAAGTGATAAAAAGTTTAATTTGTTTTGGTATTTCGGTAAAAAGCAGTATCTTTGTGCCTAAAATTAAAAAGGTAACAAGAATTATGGAATATATAGAAACGGAAATCAAGGGGGTTTGGGTAATCGAGCCCCAGGTCTTTGGCGATGCTCGCGGCTATTTTTTCGAGGTGTGGAAACAGGCGGATTTCGACCTGCACGTTGGCTCTCATGTGGAGTTTGTGCAGGACAATGAGTCGAAGTCGAGCTATGGAGTGCTTCGTGGACTTCATTACCAGAAAGGTGAGTTCTCGCAGGCTAAGTTGGTGCGCGTGGTCAAGGGCAAGGTGCTTGACGTGGCGGTAGACCTGCGCAAGAGTAGTCCCACGTTCGGGAAGTATGTGGCGGTGGAGCTGAGCGACGAGAACAAGCGTCAGCTCTTCATTCCCCGCGGCTTTGCACATGGCTTCTTGGTGCTCAGCGAAGAGGCTGTGTTCACTTACAAGGTGGATAACGTTTATGCTCCCCAGCAGGAGGCGAGCATCCGTTGGGACGACCCCGATGTCCATGTGGAATGGCCGATTGGCAAGGATGATGTATTGACCTCTGAGAAGGACTTAAAGAAAGCAGTGGAACTCCGTAACGCAGAGGTGTTTGATTAAATTTCTGTCCCGATGAAAAACCTTATGATACGTCCGTTGGCGTTGTTGCTTGGGTCTCTTGCGATTCTTTCGGGATGCAAGAGCAAGGCAGACGGAGGGTCAACCTTTCAGGAGGATGTCGCGGCGAAGAAGATGCTGCAGGGGGTTTGGCTGAACGATGACGAGAATGATGTCGCCTTCCGTGTGAAGGGAGACACTATCTATTACCCCGACTCGACCAGCCAGCCTGCTTATTTCTATGTCCTGTCCGACACGCTTGTCATGCGGGGTGGGAAAGAGGTGAAATATCCCGTCGTCAAACTTGCCGACCATCTTCTGGTATTCAAGAACCAGAATGGGGATGTGGTCAAGTTGGAGAAGACCAACGACTCCTCCTACCTGCGCCAGTTTGGGCGTAGGCATCCTGTTGTACTGAACCAGAACAGGGTCATCAAGCGCGACACAGTCGTCGACTTTGGCCAAGAGCGTTATCATCTTTATGTACAGGTGAGCCCCACCACTTACAAGGTCTACAAGAATACCTACAACGACGATGGTGTGGAGGTGGACAACGTCTATTACGATAATATCGTCAACATCAACGTTTACCATGGGAGTGAGAAGGTTTTCTCCCGTGATTTCCAGAAGAAAGATTTTTCCAGCGCAGTGCCCGCCTCTTTCTTGGGACAGGCGGTGCTGAGCGACATCGTGTTTGACAAGGTCGATAGCCAGGGTATACATTACCAGGCTGTCCTTGCCATGCCCGACAGTTCCCTGAGTTACCAGGTGGAGGTGGTCATCTCCTTTTCGGGAAAGATGAAGGTGCGTATCGTCGGGGAATGACTTTCGGTTAGATAAAGTGTTAAATATCAATAATAAACAATGGTGAATAAGAAGAAAAGATGGCATTGTCTGCCGGGGCAGCCTCTGACAGAGCTTGACAAGCAGGTAATGTATTGGGAAAACAAGGGCAAGGTTGTGCCTACCCGCGACTTGATAAAGACTCCGGAACAGATAGAGGGCATCCGCAAGAGTGGTGTCGTGAATACGGGATGCCTCGACGAGGTGGCACGCCAGATTCATGCTGGCATGAACACGCAGGAGATTGATGACATCTGTATGCAGTACTGCAAGGACCACAATGCCATTCCTGCCTGCCTGAACTACGAGGGCTACCCCAAGAGTGTCTGCACCAGTATCAATGAGGTGGTGTGCCACGGAGTGCCCAAGGAAGAGGATGTGCTTGAGGAGGGCGACATCGTGAACGTGGACATGACCACTATCGTGGACGGCTATTACGCCGATGCTTCCCGTATGTTCATTATCGGCAAGACTACACCCGAGAAGGAGCAGCTGGTGCGTGTCGCCAAGGAGTGCCTGGAGATAGGTGCGGAGGCTGCCAAACCCTATAGTTTCGTGGGCGACATCGGGCATGCCATCGAGAAGCACTGCAAGAAATACGGCTATGGCGTGGTGCGCGACCTGTGCGGACATGGCGTAGGACTCCAGTTCCACGAGGAGCCGGAGGTGCTGCACTACGGGCACAAGGGTACGGGTATGCTCCTCGTGCCGGGTATGGTCTTCACGATAGAGCCTATGATCAACATGGGCACTTGGCAGGTTTTCATCGATGCTGACGACCCATACGGATGGGAGGTTATCACGGGCGACGAGAAACCGTCCGCCCAGTGGGAACACACGTTTGTGATGACCGAACACGGCGTGGAAGTGCTGACGTACTGATTGATGTTAATTATAAACAACAAACTGTAAGCATGAATGATATATATATATTAGGTATAGAGAGCAGTTGTGATGACACGTCGGCTGCTGTTCTGAGGAACGGTGTGCTTCTGAGCAACGTGACCGCCTCGCAAGAGGTTCACAAGGCCTATGGCGGAGTTGTTCCTGAACTTGCCTCCCGCGCCCACCAGCAGAACGTGGTGCCTGTAGTGGACCAGGCTATCAAGCGTGCCGGCATCGCCAAGGAGCAGTTGAGTGCGGTAGCTTTTACGCGTGGACCGGGGCTGATGGGGTCTCTTCTTGTCGGTGTCAGCTTTGCCAAGGGTTTTGCCCGTTCGCTCAATATCCCGCTGATAGATGTCAATCACCTGCAGGGGCATGTGATGGCGCATTTTATCAAGGAGAGCGACAATGACCAGACGGCTCCTCCGTTCCCGTTTCTCTGTCTCTTGGTGTCGGGCGGAAACTCCCAGATAGTGAAGGTGAATGCCTACAATGATATGGAGGTGCTGGGACAGACGATAGACGATGCCGCTGGCGAGGCTATCGACAAGTGTGCCAAGGTGCTGGAGTGGGGGTATCCCGGCGGTCCCGTCGTAGACAAGTATGCGCGACAGGGCAACCCGCACGCCTTCACTTTTGCCGAGCCTCACATCCCGGGAATGGACTACAGTTTCTCCGGCTTCAAGACCAGCTTCCTTTATAGCCTGCGCAAGTGGGTGGCTGATGACCCTAATTTTATCGAGAGCAACAAGTTCGACCTGGCGGCGAGCATCGAGTTTACCATCGTAGACATCCTGATGAAGAAGTTGCGTATGGCGGTGAAGTCGACGGGCATCAAGCATGTGGCGGTTGCGGGCGGAGTCTCCGCCAACAACGGGTTGCGCAATGCTTTTCGTGATCATGCACAGAGATATGGATGGACTATCTATATTCCCAAGTTCAGCTATACCACCGACAATGCGGCCATGATAGGATGTGTGGGTACCTTCAAGTATCGCGACAGCGACTTCGCCACCATCGACCTTCCGGCGTTTTCAAAAGTAACATTTAAATAGACAACATAAAATGGAATTCGAAAGTAAGATTTTAAGTAAGGGAATCCAGGAGATTCTCTATAACAGTGACAAGACGCTCGGTACGGCTGAGAGTTGTACGGGCGGACGCATCGCGGAGGCAGTCATCTCCATGCCCGGAGCATCCAACTATTTCAAGGGCGGCATCGTCTCTTACACCAATGAGGTGAAAGAGAACCTGCTCCAAGTGAGCCACCAGGTGCTGGAGGAGCAGACCGCTGTTTGCGAAGAGGTTGCAAGGCAGATGGTGCTGGGTGCTATCCAGGCTCTGAAAGTGGACTATGCGGTTTCTGCCACCGGCGTGGCGGGTCCTACGGGTGGCACTGCCGACATCCCCGTGGGTACTATCTGGATAGGTTACGGAAGCAAGGACGATGTGCGTACGGTGAAGCTCGCCGAGGATTACGGGCGTGACATCAACCTCGCTATCGCCACGAACACTGCGCTGAAGTCTATGCTCTCCTTCTTGCAGGAGCATGCCGATGATTTGAAGAAGGAAGACGCTAAAAAGTAATCATGTTTCTGTGCATC
>CAVEJY010000025.1:0-4850 GCA_963616155.1 Acutalibacteraceae bacterium | reverse complement strand
CGTAAACATGGGGTTTATGAACAATAAGTATCATGATTATCAAAACAGACAGAATATGACGAATCAGTTCAAGACGAGGGCATACGGCAAGTCAGAGCTTGCCCTGCTCTATTTCCCCGGGGCAGTGTCGCCCCATACGGCAGTGAACCACCTCATGTCGTGGATTCACCGCAACCCCAAGCTCGTGAAGGAGCTGGAGGAGACGGACTACAGGAAGTCGGCCAAGTATTTCACCCCCAGGCAAGTGGCACTGGTCGTGGAGTATCTCGGAGAACCGTGAAAGATGGAAATACGGAAGTATTGAAGTATGGAGATACGGGAAGGTGGGGGTGGGGAGGGCTTTTTCTCATGAAATCGTCCGCCATCTCCACCAACGTACGGTATCGTCCGGGCATTCCACGGAAAAGTGGTATATTTGCACTGTAATCCAAAGAGGATGAGGCGGCAATGCCACCTTCCGGAAGGGGGACGGCGGAGCCGGCAGTAATTAACTCAAAATTCTTTTCAGTTATGATCAAGTATGTAGTAAGACAGAACAACAACGAGAAGAGCGAGGCCAACGGCCTCTGGTACGCTTATCCCGTGGTGGAGGAGACGATAGACCTCTCCGCCCTCGCCAAGCACATGGAGGAGCACAACACCGGGTTCTCCGAGGCACTGTGCCTGGGCATGATGACCGCCATGGTGAAGTGCATCAAGGAGCAGCTCCTGGCAGGCAAGAACGTGAAGATCGACAACCTCGCCATCTTCTCCGTGGGCATCAGGAACAAGGTGGGTGCCAAGACCGAGGCGGAGTTCTCCGCAGCCAACAACATCAGCGGCGTGAAGCTCCGTGCCCGTGCCACCGGCACCCTGAGCAACTCCAACCTCAATGCCGGAGTGAGCATCAAGAAGGCCACCAGCGTGGCGGGCGGTTCGGGAAGCACCTCGGGTTCAACCTCCGGCAGTACCTCGGGAGGTTCAACCTCTGACGGAGAATCTGGCGGCACCACCGACGGCGACTCTGCAGGCATGTAGTCCTTGACGGCGCAAGCCGAAAACCAGCAATCCCCCTGTCCTTTAGATGGCAATGAGCCTCGTATGGGACGGGGGGATTTTTTTTTGCCTTTTTACCTAATTAAAAAGCCTTTAAAAAAAACGGTTATTCTTCCTTCGCCCTGAACTCCTTCGGGGTCATGCCCGTGAGCTTCTTGAAGTAGCGGGTGAAGAAGGACTGGTCGGGGAAGTTGAGGTCGATGGAGATCGACTGGATGCTCTGGTTGGTGGTGCGCAGGAGCGACTTGATGGACTGCATGCAGTGGCGGTCGATGATCTCCTTGGGGGTCTCGTGTGCCACGTTGCGCACGATGCTGGCAAGGTAGCGGGTGGTGATGCAGAGCTGGTCGGCATAGAACGCCACTTCGCGCTGCTTGTCGCCGTGTTCGTATACCAGGTGGATGAACTGCATGAAGAGTTCGTTCTGGCGGTTCACTATCTTGGGCTTGTCCTCCAAGAACTTCGCCTTCACCACGTCGTAGAGTTCCAGGAACATGCCCTGCACGATGTTGCGGGCTATCTGCACGCGGTGTTTCGCCTCGGTGTCGTAGAGGAAGTAGGCGATGTTGCCGATGCCGGCATGGGTGGGTTCCACGCGGTGTTTGGGCAGGATACCCAGAGGGTAGCTGCGGATGAAGTCGAGATAGGCAGGCTCGGGGCGCGGGATCACTTCTACGGCGAAGTTGTGGTCGTAGGAGATGAGGGAACCGCGGAAGTCGTCGGTGATGTCGAGGCACTTGATGGTGGATTTCGGAACTATCGTCATCAGCGAGTCCTCCTTCAGTTCGTACACGGTGAAGTCTATCTCCAGGTGGGCGATGCCTCCCCTCACGAAGAGCACGATGATGTCTTCGTTCTTCAGATACTTGCCCACCGGCAATTCCAGCCTTACGTCTTTCTGGGCGGCTATGCCGTTGACCATCATCTTTTTAGATTCTAAAATGTTCATACCTTTTTCTGTTTTGTGTTCATACCTTTGTTGTCATTTCCAAGTTGTGGGTGAAGCCATCCGTAGATGCTTCCCTTTTGCGCTGCAAAGGTAACAACTTTCCTGCGATCGGGTGTCGTATTTTAGGCAAAATATTTTTCAAAATCGGAACAGTCTTTTCCTGTTTGTACTCATCTTCCCCTTTTGGACATTTCCCTTCGGCTTTTTTTGCCGTATACCTTGTATTTTCTCCTTAATTTTGCAGCGGAAAATTTTAAAAGGTAAAAAGGTAAAAGAGAAGGGGAGGGAAACCGACCCTTATAAAACAAAACAAAAAATAGGAAATGAAAAGAATGATGACAATGAAAAGTATGGTTCCGTGTGTGGGGATGGCACTCTGCCTCTCCCTCATGACAACCTCTTGCCAGCAGAAGAAGCAAGAGGCAGCGGTGGAAAAGAGCAGTTACAAGACCATGACCGTGAAGCGGTCGGACAAGGACCTCTCCACCAGTTATTCCGCATCCATCAAGGGTAAGCAGGACATCGACATCTATCCCCAGGTTTCGGGCAAGATAGAGCGGCTCCTGGTAAAGGAAGGTGACAAGGTGAGCCGCGGACAGCTGCTCTTCGTCATCGACCAGGTGCCTTACCGCGCAGCCCTCGCCAATGCCCTCGCCACGGAGAAGGCGGCACAGGCGCAGCTTGCATCGGCACAGCTTACCTATAACAGCAATAAGGAGCTTTTCGCCCAGAAGGTGATTTCTTCATATACTCTCCAGACATCCGAAAACGCTTACCTTTCGGCGAAGGCTCAGTTGGCTCAGGCTCAGGCGCAGGTGACCAGCGCCCGCAACAATCTATCTTATACCGAGGTGCGAAGTCCTGCCAATGGCGTGGCGGGCGTGTTGCCATATCGTGTGGGTACGCTGGTCAGCGCCTCGATGCCTAAGCCTTTGACTACCGTCTCTGACAATTCCCAGATGTACGTCTATTTCTCCATGACCGAGAAGCAGCTCCTCAGCTTCGTGCGCCAGTACGGCTCCAAGGATGCCGCCATCAAGAATATGCCGGAGATTAGCCTGCAGCTGGGCGACCAGAGTATGTACGCCCACAAGGGTAGGGTGGAGAGCATCAGCGGCGTGATCAACACCGAGACGGGTGCCGTGACGCTGAGGGCCGAGTTCGCCAACCCCGAGCGACTGCTCAACAGTGGCGGTTCGGGCAACATCATCATCCCCACCACAAGGAAGAATTGTATCGTCATTCCGCAGTCTGCCACCGTGCAGCAGCAGGACAAGCGCATTGTATATAAGGTGGTGGGCGGCAAGGCCGTGTCGCAGATCATCAATGTGGAGAGCATCGACGACGGCAGATACTTCATCGTGAGCGACGGCTTGAAGCCCGGCGACGTAATCGTGAGCGAGGGTGCCGGAATGGTGAAGGAAGGAGAAGTGGTGAAGAATTAAGTGAAGAACGAAGAGTGAAGAGTGAAGAATTCAAATGCAATAAAGGCGCAAGCCCAACTCAACATTCCTCACTCAACATTTAACATTCAAAGAACAAGAATGAAAGGCAATATATTTATCAAACGCCCGGTGATGGCTATATGTATCGCCGTGCTGATTGTGATGGTGGGCTTGATCTCACTGTTCAGTCTTCCCGTGGAGCAATACCCGGACATTGCGCCTCCTACCGTGAGAGTGGAGGCTACCTATACAGGTGCCGATGCCGATGCCGTGATGAAATCAGTCATCATGCCATTGGAGGAGAGCATCAACGGTGTGGAGAACATGCTCTACATCACCTCTACCGCCACCAACTCGGGTTCGGCGCAGATCAATGTCTACTTCAAGCAGGGTACAGACCCTGACATGGCGACGGTGAACGTGCAGAACCGTGTGTCGAAGGCGCAGGGTCTGTTGCCGTCGGAGGTTACCAAGATAGGTGTCACCACGCAGAAGCAGCAGAACAGCTTCCTCCAGATCGGTGCCCTTGTGAGCAAGGACGGCAAGTATGACGAGACCTTCCTTGCCAACTACCTCGACATCAACGTGGTGCCTGAGCTCAAGCGTATCAACGGTGTGGGCGAGGTGCTCGAGCTGGGAGATACCTACAGTATGCGTATCTGGCTCAAGCCCGACCTCATGGCACAGTACTCCCTGCAGCCCTCCGACGTGACCCAGGTGCTGGGCGAGCAGAACATCGAGGCTCCTACGGGTGCCCTCGGCGAGAACTCGAAGAACACGTTCCAGTATACCCTGAAGTATCACGGCCGTCTGAAGAGCGTGGAGGAGTTCAAGAACATGGTGATCCGAAGCAACGACGACGGAACCGTATTGAGACTGAAGGACGTGGCAGAGGTGGAACTCGGCCGACTCTCCTACAGTTACCACGGTGAGGTGGACAAGAAGCCGGGCGTTACCTTCATGACCTTCCAGGTGGCTGGTGCCAACGCTACGGAGGTGAACGAGAACATCACGGCCAAGCTCAACGAGATGTCGAAGGCTCTGCCCAAGGGCTGCGAGTTCATCGAGATGCACAGCTCCAACAACTTCCTCTTCGCCTCTATCCATGAGGTGGTGGAGACATTGGTTATCGCCATCTTCCTCGTGATCTTAGTGGTGTACTTCTTCCTCCAGGACTTCAAGAGTACGCTCATCCCGTCCATTTCCATCATCGTATCCCTCATCGGTACGTTCGCCTGCCTGGAGGTGGCTGGATTCAGTATCAACATCCTTACGCTTTTCGCCCTCGTGCTTGCCATCGGAACGGTGGTGGACGATGCCATCGTGGTGGTGGAGGCCGTGCAGGCGAAGTTTGACTCGGGCTACAAGTCGCCCTATCTCGCCACCCGCGATGCCATGCACGACGTGAGTATGGCGGTGGT
>CAVEJY010000024.1:0-24369 GCA_963616155.1 Acutalibacteraceae bacterium | reverse complement strand
GAAATGCAAAAATAATTTACTATACGTTTTCTGAGCCGCAAATACAGCCTAAAATCCGATAACATTTTTTATATTGCGGATTTTAGGATACAAATACTTGTGCAATTTACATTAAATCCCGAAGGAAAAACCGAGAAATATAGGAGAAGCCTTGCATTTGTATAATGGAAATTGTATTTTTGCCCTATAGAAAGTTTCGTTCCGTACTACGGAACGAACATTCCGTTGTTCGGAACCGCCGTTCCAAAGTACGGAATATACGTTCCAAACAACGGAACGGAGATTTCGCCTAAGAGAAAGGACAAAAAGCCCTCCTACACTTCATCCATCTTATACAGTTTCCATCCATCAAACTGTATGATGATACGATGCAGGTGTGTACCTTGGCGCAATGCCTCCACCCTTGGAGCCTCGGAATATTGCCTGATCTGCATCTCGGCATCCTTCCATTGCCGGGCGACCAACCGTTCATGCACCTCCTCTGCCATTCCCTTCTCCCTCTTGGGAATCAACTTCAACTCCAAGATGTAACTGTGCTTCGTAGGATAATGCGTCAAGTCGGGCAAGAGGAAGAAATCGCAATAGCCATGGTTCAGCTCCAGTTCTGGTGCCGTATAATAATAATTGTTGAGATTGAGATAAGCCATGAAGAATCCCTGGAGGTTGCGCTCTGCCTCAATACCGTCACGAACCGAGGAAACATTGGCATACGCCGCTGCCATATACTCCAAAGTATCTCGCCACTTGCCCTCAAACGCCATCAGCGTAAACTTATACTCCAAGTCGGAAAGGTTGACAGACTTCACCTCCTGATATTCCTCCAGGAGATAACCATAATATTGTTTGCGTACATTGTTATTAGGAATGCCCAAGACCAGCTGGCTTCCAAAAGTTCCCTTGATGGTAAGCATACCATAATAGAACAGCAAACTGGGGAATATCTGAGGATTGGTTATCTGGCGGGCAGGGAAAGTCTCTTCCAGGCGGCAGACTATCTGCCCCGTCTCCGCTATCGAGCGAATGATGCCCTTTCGGTCGCCGTCCAACTTGTCGAGATTGATGAGCTTGCGCATCTTGTTATAGTCCGTCTTCGTATTAGGGTCTATCATATCCTTAGGACCTTCACCACGATTCATATAGTTACGGAGATAATACAGCACCATATCGCAGTTGAACACTCGGCTCTGTGTCTCCAACGCCTCTTCCGCAAAACAATAGTTGTCATACCAAGGCTTCATCTCCCTGATGATTGCCTCAATGTCTGCCTCCGGGCGTATCAGCCCATTCTCCTTATAATAAGTAAAGATTTCCCGCACGTCCTCCGTGGAAAAGCCCAACATCTGGTTGAACTCCTCCTTCGTCGAAATATGCCAGCCGATATTGAAGCCACTGGTCACATCGTCCAGGGTAACAGGACTGACACCTGTAATGAAGATGCGTTCAAAATTGCCCTTGAACTTCTTGAAGATGTCACGGTAGAACCCCTCGGCATGGGTGATGGCCCAATATACTTTCTCCCCCTGCTCATTGAGCACGGTATTGGTGAAGTTGTCATACTCGTCGATGATGAGGTAAGTGGACAGGTTGAGTTTCTTGGACTCGTCATTGATGAGAACCAACTTGTCTACCGCATCCTCGGCATCCAAGACCTTTTGGACAAAATCAGCGGAATAGTACTGGCGGTAGATGTCTACAAAACTATCCAATCTTACCTTGCAGTAGCGATTGAACCTATCCTCCAACTGCTCGACATTTCCTCCCACCTGCGAGAAGTCGAGATAAAGCACCAAGAACTTGCCCTGCAATGGCGTTGGATGCCCCCCAATCCACAGGTCGCCAAACAAGTCCTGAAACGTGTCCTTGTTGCGTATGTCATAGTAGGCACGAAGCATACTGATGAACACGCTCTTGCCGAAACGGCGAGGGCGAATGAAAAAGAGGAAGCGAGCCTGGCTCTCCAACTTCGGCAAATACATGGTCTTGTCGACATAATAGAGATTGTCTCTTCTCACGATGTCGAAATCCGATACGCCATAGGGTATTTCCTTAATCTTATTCTGCTCCATGATGCTTTTAACTTTGTCCGTTGCTATTTTGCTGCAAAAATACAATTTAATTTTGAAACAGTTACTAAATGTTACGCTTTTTTAAGTCAACAACATCATGATGCCTTATATTACGGTTCGCTCCGTGAAACGGATACGCCAGGCTAATCCCTACGGAAAATGTCACGGGTATAGACCTTGTCCTTCACGTCATCAAGGCATACGTCATAGCGGTTGGCAATAATCGCATGGCTCTGCGCCTTGAATGCCGCCATATCGTTGACGACCTTGCTGCCGAAGAAGGTACTGCCGTCTTCGAGCGTAGGTTCATAGACGATGACCTCGGCACCCTTCGCCTTGATACGCTTCATGATGCCCTGGATGGCACTCTGCCGGAAGTTGTCGCTGTTCGACTTCATCGTAAGGCGATAGACTCCTATCACGCAGTTGTGCTCCTTGCTGGCATCGAAGCTGTTGTCGTCGGCATAGCTGTAATAACCGGCTTTCTGGAGAACGGCATCGGCGATATAGTCCTTGCGGGTGCGGTTGCTCTCCACAATAGCCTCTATCAGGTTCTCAGGCACATCGGCATAGTTGGCAAGGAGCTGCTTGGTGTCCTTCGGCAGGCAATAGCCACCATAGCCGAACGACGGGTTGTTGTAGTGCGTGCCGATACGGGGGTCGAGACCTACGCCGTCGATGATAGCCTTGGTATCGAGTCCCTTTACCTCGGCGTAAGTATCCAGCTCGTTGAAGTAGCTTACACGCAGGGCGAGGTAGGTATTGGCGAAGAGCTTCACCGCCTCGGCTTCTTTCATGCCCATGAAGAGCGTATCAATATTTTCCTTGATAGCTCCTTCCTGCAAGAGGGCGGCGAAGGTTTTGGCAGCTTCCTTCATTTGCTCTACATCAGTAACGCTCAGAATAGCCTCGTTCTCCTCGGCAAACTCCGGGCGGTCGATGGTCTTCGGGTAGCCCACGATGATGCGGCTCGGATAGAGGTTGTCGTAGAGAGCCTTGCTCTCGCGGAGGAACTCAGGGGAGAAGAGGAGGTTGAACTTGTCCACGCCTTTCCTGGCGTACTTCAAGTAGAGGCTACGGGTATAGCCCACGGGGATGGTACTCTTGATGACCATCACGGCATCGGGATTGACCTCCAATACCAAGTCGATGACCTCCTCCACATGAGTCGTGTCGAAGTAGTTCTTCACCGGGTCATAGTTGGTCGGGGCTGCGATGACCACGAAGTCGGCATCCCTGTAGGCAGCCTTTCCGTCGAGGGTTGCCACAAGGTCGAGAGGCTTCTCTGCCAGATACTTCTCGATGTAATCATCCTGGATAGGGGAAATCCTGTTGTTCAGTTTCTCCACTTTCTCCGGGACTATATCCACTGCTGTCACATGATGGTGCTGGGCAAGCAGCGTGGCTATGCTCAGACCCACATAGCCTGTACCGGCTACGGCAATTCTAATATCTTTGAAATCTTTCATTGTTTATAATATTTTATGACAACACTAATTTTCCCACATGGAGGTTCACCTTGTCCAGGTCGGGCAACTGCATATAGTCGCCGTACTGGTCGCGAAGCACCTTGTCGTAGTTGCCCGGTACAGGCATCCGGTGTCCCTCAAACTCTAAGGTAGTCAAGGGGAAGATGTCCTCCCGGTGGCGTTCCACCACAAAGGGAACGCCTAAGGCATCGAGGTATTCCCCACCCGTGACACGGGCGATGGCACGGAGGACAGGATAGATGATGCACTCATTGAGGCGCACCCAGCGCATCACCTTGCCGATGGCAGCCTCATCGGAAAGATCCTTGCGCTTCAATATCTTATACACATGACCGATAGACTGGATGGACAACCGCTGCATCCATTTGGGATGCCGGTCGATGGGGAAGATGTCGATATAGATGCCGCGCTCCCTGAAGATGCGGTCGTAGCCGTTGTTCTCGTCGAGCACCGACCGGCGGTCCCGCAACTTGGCATACTGGAAGAAATAATGTCCGTCGGTAGCACGGCACTGTAGTGCCATGTCCCCGCCCAGTTCCTGCGGCAATATCCTCAGCATCTTCTCATAATCCTCGCGGAGCATCTGCACGTCCATGTCGTCGTCCCAAGGGATAAAGCCCCGGTGGCGGGCTGCACCGATCAGCGTGCCGCCTATCAGCCAATAGCGGATGCCATGCCGCCGGCAGATGGCATCGAAGGCAAGGAGCAAGTCCATCATGCGGTGCTGCTGTCTCCTCAAGAGAGAACCCTCGGGATTGAAACGCTCCTTCAATTGATCGTTCGTATATGTCTTGTCCATCATTTTTTACCTTTTTACTTTTTTACCTTTTTACCTTTCAAAAAGCCAATGCACTCATCCAGTATCTTCACCCTCGCCACCTTCATCACCAAGTAATAGAGACCAGCCGCCATCACTACCCTCGCCAACAAGAGGAGGTAGAGGTTGGTAATCGCCATCGTGGCGAAGTGGGTGACGGTCATCACCACTAAGGCAGCCAAGAGGAAGGGACACAAGTCCTTCAGGAAATCCCAGAGTTTGTAGCCGAGGAAGCGGTACGCCAAACCATACCAGATGAACATCCAGAGGATGGTAAGCACCACATAGGCATACACCATCACATGAATGCCATAGGGATAGAGCAGCAACATCAGGAGAATCTGCACGACACTCAGCGACACCGTGCAACCGAAATAAATGCCCGACTTGCCCTTGCTGATCACCACATTGGAGAACAAGGTGTAGAGCGGCATCACGGAACCGGCAACGCACAACATCCGCAGAATCTCTGCACTCGACTGCCATTTCTCCGTAAGCGTGATGACGATAAACTCATTCGACACCAACCCCAGTCCGAAGAGCAGGGGAAAGGAGAGGAAGGCGATGAAGCGCACCATCTTGCGGAACGCCTTCAACTGTCGCTCGCCATCGCCCGAAAGGTCTACCAGCACGGGTTGTATCACGGGGTTGAGCATGCCCTGAAGCAAGAGGTAACACTTCGAGTTCCACTGGTAAGCCTGGTTGTAGCTGCCCGTGACGGCAGTGGTATAAAACCTGCCCAGGAGGATGTTCATCACATTGTCATTGATTTTGGTGGCTATCGTCGTGGCGGCAATCTTGAAACTGAAGGGGAACATCCGTCTGACGGGCGTGAAGTCAATCTTCAGCGACGGTCGCCAAGAGGAGTAATGCCACACCAACAGCGTGTTGAGCCCCACATAAGTGACGCCCTGTGTCGCCAAAGACCAGTAAGCAAAGCCCTGCCACGCCATCACGGCACCCACTGTACTCGACACCAGCACCGCGGCGATACTCGCCTTCGCCTGTTGCTTCACCATCATGTTCTTGAAGAGGAAAGCAGCCTGGGCGGTGCCCAAACTGGAGAAGAGGATATTGACGAAAGCCAACCTGCAGAGGTTCACCAACCGTTCGTCGTGATAGAAGTCGGCAATGAAGGGGGCGCAGAAGAAAAGGATGACATACAGGCTGCTGCCCACGATGATATTAAACCAGAAGACGGAGTTGTAGTCGTTGGGCGTGGGCTGTTTGAGATTGCCTATCGCCGAGGCAAAACCGCTGTTCTGCAAGGCAATGGCTATGAGGGGGAACACATTGATCATCGCCATCATTCCGAAGTCAGCCTTCGACAACAGTCTTCCCAATACGATACCGAAGACCAGACCGATGAGTTGCATCGCCCCATTGTTCATCGCTCCCCAGAAGAGTCCCTTTGCCGCCTTCTCCTTTAATGTCTCTGCCATTTTCCTTCACTTTGCCGCATCCACCTTGGATACGATTTGCAAAAATAGGAAGAATCCGTGAAAGCACAAAATCTTTCATGGGTAATTTGTGGCTAAAAAATGTGAAAAGACATACATCCTATGACATATTTGCACTATCTTTGCATCTGATTTGGAAACAGTAAAAAAGAACAAGATGGCAAAGATATTGATTGTAGAGGATGACCTGACCTTCGGAACCATGATACAGACATGGCTCAAGAAGAAAGGTTTTGACGCAGACAGGGTGACCTCCGTCGGTGCGGCACTGAGACACCTGCAGGAGGACGGTCACACAGACCTGGTACTCTCCGACCTCCGGCTGCCCGACCGCGACGGTCTCGCCATCCTGCAATGGACCGGCACCCACTGCCCCACCCTTCCCTTCATCGTCATGACCAGCTATGCCGAAGTGCAGAATGCCGTCCTCGCCATGAAGTCGGGTGCCACCGACTATATCGCCAAGCCCTTCCCTCCCGACATCCTCCTGGAGAAGATACACGAGGCACTGAAAGGGAAGAGGGAAGATTCCAAAAGAGCAAAGAGTCAGGAAGAACCCAGCGTGAAACATGAGGAAGGCAGCTCCGTACCCCAATATATAGAGGGGAAGAGCGAGGCCTCCAAGCGACTCTACGAGTTTGTATCACTTGTAGCCCCTACCCCCATGTCGGTACTCATCCTGGGAGCCAGCGGCACGGGAAAGGAATATGTGGCACACCGCATCCATGAACTCAGCGGCAGAAAGGACAAACCCTTCGTGGCACTCGACTGCGGCGCCATCCCCAAGGACGTAGCCGCCTCCGAGTTCTTCGGCTACAAGAAAGGGGCCTTCACCGGGGCAGAGCAAGACAAGAAAGGAGCCTTCGAGATGGCGAACGGCGGAACCCTCTTCCTCGACGAGATGGGCAACCTGAGCTACGAGGTACAGGTGCAGCTGCTGAGAGCCTTGCAGGAGCGCAAGATACGTCCGGTCGGAGACACCCGGGAGACAGACATCGACATTCGGCTGATATGCGCCACCAACGAGAACCTGTCGCAGTGTGTCGCCGAGGGTAAGTTCCGTGAGGACCTCTACCACCGCATCAACGAGTTCACCATCTTCATGCCCCAGCTGAAAGACCGCGGCACGGACATCTTCCTCTTCGCCGACCTCTTCGTGAAGCAGGCCAACAAGGAGCTGGACCGCCATGTACAGGGCTTCGACGCCAAGGCAGCCGAGCGCATCGCCTCCCACGACTGGCCCGGCAACCTCAGGGAACTGAACAATGTGGTGAAACGCTCCACGCTCCTCGCCAAGGGCGACTATATCGGCATCGCAGAACTGGAACAGTCGATGAACCTCCTCTCCTCCCCCACCCAGCCGCTTGCCCTGCACGACGAGCAGACCGAGCAACAGCGCATCGAGGCAGCCCTGCGCACCGCCAACGGCAACAAGAGCAAGGCGGCAGTCCTGCTGGGAGTGGACAGGAAGACACTCTACAACAAGATGAAGAAATACGGACTGTAGAGCCTATTCCACAACATATTGGGGAAATATTCCACAGTATTTCCCCATTTTCCCCACTTCCCTATTTTTGGCATAAGCAAGCATAAAGACTGACTATCAACAGTTTAACAACAAACCACTTGTTTTGGCACGGCGATTGTGATAAGATACAGTGAAAGTATTAACATCAGTATTCACAATAAAAAAACAAGTAGTTATGAAAAAGTTAGTATTCGCAGCTATCGCAGCAGCATTCGTATTCGTATCAGTGAGCAACGCAGTGGCAGGCACAAAGTCAGAGAGTTACAACAGCATGGTTCCCACCGACACCGTGGCACCGGCAGACACTACCGAAACACCCCAGCAGCCTGCCGACACAACATCAAACACAACCACCGCTCCAAACTTCACAGCAGAGTAACACCTTCAGGAAACAGTAATTGCGCGTCGTTTTAAGGAAAATCTTGCCTCCCTGCATCAGGTTGGCAAGATTTTTTGTATTTTTGCACCCAAATTGCAGAAGAATCACATGGTCAAGAACAGCATTCCCCTCAAAGTAGCCATCGGATATGGCATCGTAGCCATCGTCCTCGCCTTGGCTATATACCTCGTATACAGCAATGCCCAGACCATCCTCAACATCAACCATGCCTCGCAGGAATACTCCCGGCAGCGGGAGAAAGCCGACAGCGTGATGACAGGGCTCCTCGCCGGGGAGCAAGCCAACCTGCAAAAGCTGACAAGCACCCTGGAGACAGACGGCCACGAGCAGTTCCTGCACAAGAAGGTAAACAGCCTCAACAGCGGCAAGGACTCCGTCGTGGTCAGCTCCAAGTCGCCACAGACCCATCAGGCAAAGCAGACCACCGTGGAAGTGGTGAAGACCCGCAAGGGATTCTTCCATAGGGTGGCAGACATCTTCAAGAAAGAACATACCGACACCATCCGGGTGACACAGGACGAGAGCGAGACCACCACCGACTCGGTGACAACACCCATCGACGTGACCGACGAAGTGGCGGACGCACTGACCGAAATAGGAAAGGAAGAAAAGCAAGCCACCCAAGGGAAGAAGAAGGCGATGGCAAGGGAGATCACAGACCTACAGGCGGCTGCCGCCCGACTGGCACTACAGTCCAACGAACAGATGACCCAACTGCGCCGACAAGAGAAGGCATCCCTGCAACAGGCACTGGACCAAGCCCTGGAAGCCCACCGCCAGCTGCTCTGGCAAATCAGCCTGTTGGCGATGGTGGCGATGGCAGCCGCCATCGTCCTCCTGCTGCATATCTGGAGAGACACCCGCCGCACACGCCTCTATCAGGAAAACCTGCAAAGGGCAAAGGACGAGACACAGCGCATCATGGAACAAAGGGAAAGGCTTCTGCTCACCATCACCCACGACATCAAGGCACCGGCAGCATCTATCTCCGGCTTCGTCAACCTGCTGCGGGAAGAGGTGACACAGCCCAAAGTGCTGGCCTACATCGACAGCATCCGACACTCGGCAAGTCACCTGTCACAGTTGGTGGCGACACTCCTCGACTACCACCAACTGGAGAACGGACTCATGAAAGTGCAGCCCGTCAGTTTCAGTCCTGCCATGCTCCTCAAGCAGTGCGTGGAAAGCATGCAGCCCAGGGCGAAGGAGAAGGGACTATACCTCTCCTGCGAGACCAACGGCAGTACATCATTGTACCAAGCCGATGCCTTCCGCATCCGGCAGATACTGGACAACCTTGTAGGCAACGCCATCAAGTATACCGACCATGGCAGCATCCAAGTGGGATGCCTGGTGGAGGAAGACGGTGACGGTAAACAGAGACTGATACTGACGGTGAGGGACACAGGCAGGGGCATGACCACTGAAGAATGCCAGAACGTGTTCAATGCCTTCACCCGACTGAAAGAGTCGCAAGGCATCGAGGGCGTGGGGTTAGGACTCGCCATCACCCACGAGTTGACAACGCTCCTGAGAGGAGAGATTCGTCTGCGGTCAGAAAAGGGAAAAGGATCCGCCTTCACCGTGCTGCTCCCCGTCGAGAAGAGCGAAACGGAGGCAGAAGAGAGACCTGTGGAACCCACCACCTTCTCCAACAAGAAAGTACTGATACTCGATGATGACAAGCTGCAACTGCAACTCTTGGGGGAAATGCTCAGACGGGTGGCAGCAGACTGGCAAGTGTTTGCCTGCAACCGTGTGGGAGAAGCCCTCACCGTCTTGCACAACGAGCAACCCGCCCTCATGTTAGCGGACATCGAGATGCCCGAGATGAACGGCATGGAACTCATCAGGCACATCAACCACAGCCGGATGAAGGTGATAGCCATGACCGCCCACGATGCCAGCATCCTGCCCCAACTGCGACAGGCAGGCTTCGACGACTGCCTCTTCAAGCCCTTCGACAGGGAGAAGTTGGCTCGCATCCTCACACGACCAGGAACACCTTGTCCTAAAGAAGAAAAAGGAGAAGAGACAACTCCCCAAAGCCGCTTCGCCCCTCTCCTCTCCTTCGCCGAAGGCGACAAGAAGGCAGAGCAAGAAATCCTGTCGAACCTGAGACAAGAATTAGCGAAACACTTAGGGAATCTGGAAGAAGCCATTCGTGGCGAAACAGCCATGGACACGACCTCCATCTCCCAGACAGCCCACAAACTGCAGCCCATCGCCAAGATGCTGCAGTTCTCCTGCATCGAGCCACTGATCCACCTTTCCCCCGAGCATATCCAAGAACAAGGGGAAAGGGAAATCAAAGAAAATCTGCGAGCAGTCACCAAGGATTTGGAAGACATACTCGCAGAGTTAAAGGAATCAAGTTGTACTGAAAATACAGTTAGTATCTCACCTTGCCAGCAGCTATTTTCAGAGCCTCGACAGGTTTGTCGGTAGTGATGTAATCGACTCCTGCATCCACACACCTCTGCAGGTCGTACATATCGTCGATGGTCCATACATTCACTTTCATACCCAACTTGTGGCTCTGCTCAATCCATTCCGGGTTCTTCTGGAGTGCGCCGCCATAATAGTCGATTCCGGCAAAGCCCTTCTGCTTGATGACATCAGGAGTAACATCACTACCCAGATAGTAAACCCTTGCCTTCGGGTTGAGCTTGACCAGCTGCTCACAAGCATGCATGCTGAACGAGATATAATCCACACGCGACTCCAAACCTGCCTCCTTGACCTGCTGAAGACACTTTTCCACACACTTATCCTCACGTTCGGCAGTCTTGTGTGCCTTGATTTCCAGTATCAGTTGGAGATTGCCCATCTTCTTGCCAGCGGTCAAGTACTGCTTAAGCGTGGAGATTTTCTCTCCATTGGCAAGTTTCAAATCCTTTATGTCAGCATACTTGTTTTCCTCGATGATGACACCCTGGATGTCATCGTCATGGTTTACCACAATCTCACCGTCGGTAGTGACATGCACGTCAAACTCACTGCCATAAGCACCGGCATCATAGGCATGTTGCATGGCTGCCACCGAATTCTGTGCAGCATTGGCACTGTTCCAATAACCACGGTGGGCAATAATCTTCACTTGCGCCATCAGCGGACTGCATAGCATGAGCAGTCCACAAATCATCACATTCACTTTCTTCATTGTTTATCTCCTTTATGACATTATCTTAGAACTTATACCTTGCTCCAATCTGGAACTGATAAGGATTTCCGTTGCCCGAGGCTACACCGGCGTTAGTGTTGACAGCATACTTGTACTGTTTCTTTTCCTGATCGAAACCAGTGATGTAATACAAGGGAACGTAAGACAAATTACGACCTACACCCCAGTCCTTGTTGAGTGCATTGGCTACGTTGAACAAGTCGAAGGACACATCTATGGCATGGGTCTTATAGAGCTTGAAGCTCTTCTCCAAGTGCAAGTCGAAGGTTCCATAAAAACCATTGACACCGCCATTGCGCTCCGCCATCTTGCCATAATGCTCACGCAAGTACTTCTTGAAGCTGCTCTGCACATTGGGATTGTTCATCAAGTCCTCCATGCCCTTGCGGATATTGGCATCCGTATTGGAATCGTTCGGGTCGAAGATGAACGCCAAGTCGTTGGTCGATACAAAGTCACCATTCACATTACCGCCCACGATGGTGGAATAGCGAGTGCCCCCGATGCCCGAGAAGCGAAGACCGACAGTGATGCCCCAGAAGGTCGGAGCAGTACCATAGGCCACCAACTTGTGGCGGAACTGGTTGTTCGAATAATCCATTTGACTCATGTCGCGAGGATCATCCTTCACCATCTTCACCAAGGTGGAGGTATTGGCCACGTCACCATTGTAAGTGTTGTTGTCCTTCACGCTGTTCCAAGTATAGCTGAAGGAAAGGAATCCGTCCTTATAGTATCTCCAGGTACCGTCCACAACGAAGGCAAACTGGTTGACCTTGCCGATGGTATTCAATTCCAGCACGCGGCCAATCTCCTTGGTCTTTCTGCTTTCCAGCCAGTTGGTGTTACCCTTGCTGTCGATGGTGCTGGCAGGAACGTAGACTCCACGACCGCCCTCGTTTTCCAAACGGAAGTATGGCTCGTCCACCATATTCTTGTCAATATAGAGATAGTTGTTGCGTGCCAGCGTCATGTAGCCTGCCACTCCCATCTTGAAACGGTCGTTGAAGTAATGGGTATATGAGATGTTGGCCTTATAGACGGTAGGAACCTTAGAGCCTTCCTTGTTGCAGTTGATGGTAACCAGTTTCTCCACATTCGGGTTGTTGAGCAAGTTGGTACCTGGGGCTGTAGACGGATTCTGACGATAACTCGGGAAGTCTGGGGTCGGAATCAGACTGGCGTCCTGTGTGTCGATGGTTACGATGCGGGTTCCGTCAAACACCTGACTGTTGACGGTAGCATAATTGTTGATGTCGGAAGCAAAGATACCGCCACCCAACTTCAATATGTCAGTGTGCTTGTTGTTGATATCCCACTGTAACTGCAATCGTGGCTGAACCAGAAACAACCCGATACCCTTGTCGGTACGGACACCGAGCAAACGGTCGGCTGGCTCATAATAGTTGCCATGGTCGAGATAAGATGCATTGTCGATACGAACACCTGCTGTCACGTCGAAGCCGTCAAAGAGCTGGGTGTGCATCTGTCCATAGATACCCGCATTCAAGATCCGCTGCTTAACCTTCTGGTTTTCCTCACCTTCTACCATGAACACGTCACGGGCATAACGATAAGGAGTCATGTTGCGGAAGCTCTCCAGGCCGTTGAAGTAGAAGCGTCCGTTGGTCTCGCTTCCATAGAGGGAAGACAGATGGGAGAACATCACGTCAAGACCCACCGTATAGTTGATCTTGCCGGCATTGATATACAGGTTATCCACAAACTGATAGACATTGTCGTGGAAGTTTTCCGGCGTAAACCGCTGTCCACCTATCTGGATATTGGTCATCAACGTCTTTCCATCCACCTCAGAGGCAATGTTCTGTACGATGGCACGCGGGATGGTACCATTGGGGAGCAAGCTGTTTGCCTTGGTCTCCTCCATCGAATACATCCACTGGAACTTGGCCTCATTGGTTATCTTCGGACCAAACATGGTACGAAGAGAAGCCATCAGACTATTGTCGGAGGTGTTGCAGTCGGAGTAAGACTCCAGGAAGTTGATGGTGGTGTTGTCACCTTGGCTATAGGGCTGCTTGTTGATGTTCAAATTGTCTCTCACTGAGAGCAAGTTGGTAGGATTGATCTGCCAGTCAATGCGGGCAAACACAGAATTGGTGCTCGACTTCTTGTTGAAGGAACCATACTCGTTCGCATCAGGCAATCCATACTTCTCCTTGCCAATCTGCACAAACTCGTTCAGCGTAGACTGCGAAAGGTTGTACTGGCTCTCGTCCGAAGAACCATGGATATCGGCGATGCGCAAAGGTTTGGTGTCCTGCTGGTGGTCCCATGCCACGAAGAAGTGCAAACGGTCCTTGATAATGGGACCTCCCAGGGAGAATCCATACTGGTAAGTAGAGAAATCGGATGTACGCTTGTTGCCCAGGATGTCATAGGAACTGGAGAGCCAGTCGGTACGCAGATAGGTAAAGGCCGAGCCTGACAGTTTGTTGGTACCCGACTTGCTGACTGCATTGATCAATCCACCTCCAGCACGACCGTAGGTAACGTCGTAGGCGTTGGTCACCACCTTAAACTCACGTACCGCCTCCATAGTCATGGCATACGGACTGCCCTTGCGGGTATTGGCCGCACCACCCGAGATAGGATTCTTGGACGACATTCCATCGATATTGAAACCTGTGGAAGAAGCCAACTGTCCACTGATGTTCATGCCGTTGCTCAATGGCGAGAGGTCGATAAGCGAAGTGAAGTTACGACCGTTAACAGGCATCTTCTGTATGTCCTGCGCCGAAATTGTAGTAGAGGCGCCCTCGTTGTCCACATTCTTCTTCAGAGAATTGGCAACCACCTCGACGGCCTTCAGTTCCTGGGATTCCTCCGACATAGTAAAGTTGACACGCAACATATCACCTTGGTTCAGCGAATATCCCGTCTTCTTCTGGTCGCCGAAACCTATATACTTGGCAGTAATAGTATAAGGCGTGCCCAAAGGTATCTCCCGGATCGTATAAGTACCATTTGCCCCAGTGACAGCAGAGATGCTGAAACCAGTAGACTCATTCTTAACCGTCACCATGGCTCCTATAACGGGTTCATTGGTGTTATCCACAATCTTTCCGGTCACGGTAGCACGAGTGTTCTGAGCATAAAGGCATGTAGTGCCACATGCCATCACTGCAAGCGTGGTGGCCAAACATCTAATTTCCATATCGTATTCGATTTTTGTGTAATACTTTACTTATCAAGAGTGCGTTCCACCAAATCCAGCATCTTGGCAGTACTCTTTTTGCTCGACTTGAGCATCTGGTCTTCCGTCTGGGGATTGATGGAAGTAAAATAGTTGGAGCCATGGGCCAACTTTTTCTTGTCGGCATCATAGAGCGAATAGTTCACATAATGGAATATCGTCTTGAAGGGCTGTTCCTGGTACTTGAGATAGTGGGCATCGAGAAGCAGGAGATAATCGGCACCGGCATCTGCCAGCAAGTTCTTCAACTCACCCGCATTGACAAAAGTCAGGTCAGAGGACTTGTTCTCATCATCCCCTACCGTTCTTATGTTCTCCAGCAATTTACTTGCATTAGTCTGCTGGTTGCCATCCACAAAACTATAAGGCGACTTTTCCTTTCTGGCAATAGCACTCAGGTTGTTCCCAATCACCTTATTATATATATAGCAAACACTATCTTCCTTGATGTTGGTGTTCTCTGCCAACATATCCGTTACAAAATAATTAGACGTAACATTATCCATAGCGCTGAGCACCAACACACGATGGCTTTTCACCTCGTCATTCACGGCATTGCCCTTTGTCTCGGGTTTTCCTGCCCAAACCGAGGCACACAGCATGGTAGCCAGTGCCAACACATACAATCTTACATTAAATACCTTCATATCAGTTCTATAAATTTAATCTGGTGCAAAGGTACGGGTATCAGATTACAACAATGGTTCGACGATGATACGGTTGTGTTACTTTTTTATAAATCCCCTCACTGCAAACCAAGCGTGCATCGCCAACGTTGGCAGAAGTCCGTAGTGGCTCTGCATCACCCGGAAGCGTTCCTTCAGGGAGGCACGGTGGTTCTGGGTCGTCATGCCGCCGTCCAGGAAATTCGTAATGACAGCATTCACATTACGCAACGGCAACTTGCGATGTGCTGCCTCCCTCATGATGCGAATACACCAGTCCACATCAGCAGAATAGCGATATTCCAAGTCATAATGCACTTGCTTGGCAATATCGGTGCGGGCATAGAAAGACTGGTGGCACACCAGCATACCCCAACGGAAGGAACGCCACGTCAACTTCTTGGGCGGTGTCAGTCTGCGATGGCGCAGGAACCGTCCGGCATCGTCCACGATGTCGGTGTCTCCATAGAGCACGCCCGGCAAGGTCTCGCCTTCGCCCACACAGCCCTCCACCTGCTCCAACGTCTCACCCGAGGGAAACACGTCGCCGGCATTGAGGAAGATGAGATAGTCGCCCGTGGCACGGTCGATGCCCTTGTTCATGGCATCATAGAGTCCCTTGTCGGGTTCGGAGTAGACCACAATCTCATGGGCATTCTCTCCCGTCTCCACCTTGCGCTTGTAGGCATTCACCATCGCCAAGGTCCTGTCCTTCGACACCCCGTCGATGATGAGATGCTCGATGTTGCAGTAGGTCTGCTTGTTCACACTGTCGAGCGTTCGCTGCAACACCCTTTCGGCGTTATAGGTGCAAGTGATGATTGTAAACTTAATCATAAACGGTAATTTTTATAGGCCATCGCCTCGTTATATACCTCTATATATTGGGAAGTCACCATATGTTGGGAATAGTTGTGCATGACCTTCCTCACACACTCCTTACCCAACAGGTCTCTGTCCGCCTCGTCGAGTATCCAGTGGATGCCCTCGGCAAGGTCGGCGGCATCACGGTAGTTCGCCACATATCCGTTCTTGCAATGGTCTATCATCTCGGGTATTCCTCCCACCTTGAATCCCACGCACGGCAGTCCGCACGCCATCGCCTCCATGATGGTGTTGGGGAGGTTCTCCGACAAGGAAGGCAACACGAACACATCAGCGGAGCGGTAGATGTCCACGATGCGGTTCTCGTCGGACACATACCCCATGGGAATTGCCTGGAAGGGCAGCTTTTCCACACACTCCTCGGCATGGCCACCCAGAATGGCGACACAGGTATTCTCCCTCATCTCCGGATGGAGAGCCACCATACGCTGGCACGCCTCCATCAGGTAGTCCATACCCTTGTAGGGGTTGGTGGCACGCTGGGCGATGAAGAGGATGATGCGCTTTTCGGCAGGCAACTGGAGGCGGAGCCGTGCCTCCTCCTTGTCCTTCGGGCAGAACAGTCGCGTGTCTATCGGATTGGGGATGTTGCACACCTGGTGTCCCGAGAGCAAACTGCTCTTCCTCGCCTCGTCGGCCAGCCACTTGCTGCACGCCACGAAGGAGATGTTGCTGCCACCCAGCAACCGCTGCTTGCGTTTCCACACCTTGTTGGCAAGATCCGTTCCCCAAGCATACTTGGGCAGGTACTTGCAGTGCCGGCAAGAGGAGTTGAACTTATGACAGCCGAGGGTGAGGTGACAGACGGCGGTGGCGGGCCACATATCGTGCATCGTCCACACCACGGGTTTCCCGCTCTTGACAATCTTCCTGATGCTGTCCAACGACAGCATACCCTGATTGACCCAATGCAGATGGATCACGTCAGCCTCCTTGAACTCCGGCAGTCTCGTGATGTCGAAACCCGAGTTGGCGATGTCGATGTCGAAGAGATGCTGACGCTTGAAAAGGAGGTGGCAGAAGATACACCAGCGTTCCCAGAGGAAATGCCACTGCGCCAAGAGAGTCTTGGGCAGACCCACCACAGTGATGTCCTCCGTGGTCTTGTCGCGCACCAGCATCTTCGCCTTCACACCATTGTTGTTGAGGGCGTCCATCAGACGGTTAGCAGCTACTGCCGCACCTCCCGTCCTCTCGCTTGTATTTACTATGAGTACTCTCATTAGCTTCTATTTAATTTGCTTCAGTGCCAACTTGATGACCTGCTCCACGGGCAGGTCGGGCTGCGCCTTCAGGATCTCGACAACCACCTTTGCCGACGGTGCCGGCGAGAAGCCGAGCATTGCCAAGGCACTGACAGCCTCATCCTTCACCTCGTTGTTGACCATTGCTCCGTTGCCTCCGCCTGCAGGCAACTCATCGACGAGCCCCAAGTTCACCACCTTGTCCTTCAGGTCGAGGATGATGCGCTGGGCGGTCTTCAGTCCGATACCCTTCACCCCCTTGAGCATCTTCTCGTTGCCCGTGGAGATGACCGTGCCCAGTTCCTTGGGCGACATCGACGAAAGAATCATCCTCGCCGTGTTGCCTCCCACTCCGGAGACGGTGATGAGCAGTCTGTAAAGCTCGCGTTCCTGCCTGGAGGAAAAGCCGAAGAGGGTGAAGGAGTCGTCCCTTCCACCCGTCACCAAGACCTCGTGCACATAGAGTTTCACTTCTTTCTTGCCCTGTATGGCGGTATAGGTGTTGAGCGAGATGTTCAGCCCGTAACCCACCCCGGCAGCCTCCACGACCGCCATGGCAGGAGTCAGGTCTACCAGCTCGCCTCTTACATATTCTATCATGACTTATTCGTATTTAGTAAATGCTTCTTCGTTGCAAATTTACGACAATAATTCCGAATGACCAAAGAAATCACTTACAATATTGCCGAAAAGCCTACCCACAAACTATGATTTTGCAACTTGCCACAACTTTCTTTGGCAAAAAATATATTAAAATGCCGCTTATTTCACGGAAAAGGTTTAATTTTGCAACCAACAACCGTCTGCCAAGACAAAACCTAACACAAGAAATAGTACAACAAACAACTAAATAAAAGAAATGAAGAAGATTAGAGCAGCCGTAGTAGGTTACGGCAACATCGGTAAATTTTCAGTAGAGGCCCTCGAAGCCGCTCCCGACTTCGAGATTGCAGGTATCGTACGTCGCCAGGGTGTCCAGAACAAACCGGCAGAGCTTGCCGACTATGAGGTCGTGGACGACATCACCAAGCTGAAGGACGTAGACGTGGCCATCCTCGCCACTCCTACCCGCTCCTGCCCCGAGTATGCAGAGAAGATCGTTGCCCTCGGCATCAACACCGTGGACAGCTTCGACATCCACACCAGCATCCTCGACTACCGCACCCAGCAGATGGAGAACTGCAAGAAGGCGGGCAAGGTAAGCGTCATCGCCGCCGGTTGGGACCCGGGTTCGGATTCCATCGTTCGCATCCTGATGGAGAGCTTGGCACCCAAGGGCTTGTCATACACCAACTTCGGCCCTGGCATGAGCATGGGTCACTCCGTATGCGTACGCAGCAAGAAGGGAGTGAAAGAGGCTTTGTCTGTCACCATCCCATTGGGTGAGGGCATCCACCGCCGCATGGTATATGTAGAGTTGGAAGAGGGTGCCACCCTGGAAGAGGTGACAGCCGAGATCAAGGCAGACCCCTACTTCGCCCACGACGAGACCCACGTCTTCGCCGTTGCTTCCGTGGACGACGTGAAGGACATGGGCCATGGCGTACACCTCGTGCGCAAGGGTGTTTCCGGCAAGACCCAGAACCAGCGTTTCGAGTTCAACATGAGCATCAACAACCCCGCACTTACCGCCCAGGTATTGGTGAACGTGGCACGCGCCTCCTTCCGTTTGCAACCCGGTTGCTACACGATGCCCGAGATTCCCGTCATCGACATGCTGCCAGGCACCCGCGAGGAAATCGTGGCTACGCTGGTATAAAAAAGAAGAAATCTTAAGTGAGATTTGTCGGCATCACAGACAGAAGCCGCCCCGGAAAATCGGGACGGCTTCCTCTTTTTATTTATTCATCTCATCGTGAGACTTGTGTTTTTCACAAAGCACAAGTCTCACCAACACTCATACTGTCGATTACTCCACAGCAGTAGGACCCTGTCCTGCCACCTTGGGCCATCCCGGGTTCTGGTACACGTTGGACGTGTTCAGGTCTGTCTGGTCGCCTTCTGCCGTCTGGCGGAAGATGCTCTGCGGGATAGGATACAGATAGTGGGCAGGGGTGAAGTTGTAACCGTCGAACACAGAGTTGTTGACTTTCGAAATCTGGTATGGACGGATATAGTCACCGCTGATGGTCGGGTCGCTCATGTTACCGTTTCCGTCGGCAACGCTCACCTTCACGAGGTCGGTGGTTCCGTCGAGCCATGTACCCTCGTACACAGTACCCCAGTACTTCATACCCTCAATCTGGTAGTTCTTCACCTGGTCGCAGGCACGCCAGCGGGCAAGGTCTGCCCAGCGCATACCCTCGCCGATGAACTCATTGCGGCGCTCACGGCGGATATTATAGGTAGTGGCATCCACCAGCTGTCCGTGGGAGTAGGCACCGAAGTCACCCTTTGCCTCCTCCGTCATGATGGTGGCGGCGATGGTCTTGTTATAGTCGGGATCCACCATGGCACGGGTACGGAGAGCCCTCCAGTACTTGTCGGCAGTGGCATCGATGGTATTGTTCTTCAACCATGAAGCCTCCATGTAGTTGAGGAGTGCCTCTGTGGCACGGAACACGATGCTGGCGCTCACGCCATAGTCGTGGTCGAGACCTTGCTGCGAGTCGTAGTTCTTGCCCTTCTTCACGGCGAAGCCGGTAACCATACGTGTCTCGCTGTTGCCCTTCACCGTCCAGGAGAGGTCTACGGGGATGGCGCCCTCGGAGGTGTAGTTCTCGATGGAGCCGTCCATCTTGGTGAAGATCTGGATGCGGGAGTCGCGGTCCTGGAGCGTAGCCTTCACGCCCTCGTTCTCCCACTCAGGGTTGTAGCCCGAACCATCTGCATAGATGGGCAGACCGTTGCGCATAAGGAAGGAGTTGACCAAGCCGCGTGTCCAGCCCGTACCGCCACCGTTACGCTGGAGCTGCATCTGCACGTTGTGGGTCACGTTGGCGGACGACTTGTCGAACGCACGGAACATGAGTACCTCACTGTAGCTGTTGAGATCCTGGTCGCAGAACATGGTGTAGTAAGGATTCTGGCTCACCAGATTCTCGTTCTGTCCCTCTGCGGCATCGGTGTTGTCCACAAGGTTGTCCACGAGATTGTCGCCCAGTTCCTTTGCCGACTTCATAGCCTCCTCCAGGAAGTGGTTGATGGACGTGTCGATGTTGAAGTCCTGGATGTCGGCAGTGTTGCCGGGCCATCCGTTTCCGCCAGGCACGAATGCCGTACCCTTGTGGTACTTCTCCCAGGAACCTTCGTAGAGGGCCACACGGGAACGGAGCAAGAGGGCAGCCTTGCGGGTGATGCGATTCTTTCCACCGGAGGGAGAGACACTCAGGAAGTCGAGTGCCTGGTCGAGGTCGTCGAGAATCTGCTGTGCCACCTTATGGCGTGGCTCTCGCTTGGAAGCCGCCACGAGTTCCTCCTTGTTGTCGGTGAGGGCGGTAAGCACGATGGGGCAGTCTCCGATGGTCTGCAGCTTACTGAAATAGAGATAAGCGCGCAGGAAGTATGCCTCGCCGATGTAGTGGCGAATCTCGGTATCCGTTCCCGAAATGGTCTTTGCCTCGTATTTCGGCAGCACCTGGTCAAAGAAGTAGTTGACGGCGCGGATGTTCTCGAAGTTCCATGCCGACGTACCGCTCTGTGGCACCTGCCATTCTCCAGGTACCCAACGGGTGGAATAGTCCACTGCCGCCTGGTTATCAGTGGCGTTGTCATAGGCGAAGGTACTCATGCCGTAGCTACCCTGGGTGATGCTTGTCAGCACACCATAGAGGTTTATCGTGTAAGCCGCCAGGTCGTCTACGTCAGTGAAATAGTTAGATGGTGTCACGCTGCTCTCCGGTTCCTTGTCAAGATAGTCGTTGCAACTTACCAGTCCGAGCGACGCACCCAATATGCACATTGAAATATATTTTAGCTTCATAAACTGTTTCCTTTCTATAATCTATGAGATTCATGATGAGTTAGAATGTCACGCTGAGACCGAACGAGTAAGTTCTGGAGAGCGGATAGGTCTTTCCTATCTGTCCGCCATAGCCTGCTCCGATCAACTCTGGGTCGCCAGCCTCGGTGAAATTGGTGATGGTGAGGAGGTTCTCTGCTGACACAAAGAATCGGAGATTCTCGATATACGCCTTGCGGGTGATTTCCTTCGGCAGGGTATAGCCGATGGTGAGATTCTTCAGACGACAGTAGGCTGCGTTCTGCAGATAGCGTGTCTGGGTGTAGGTGTCACGACCGCCGCCCCAGTTGGCGCGTGGATAGTAAGCATCCTTGTTGTCCTCACGCCAGTAGTCCTCGTGGAACTTGAAGCCTGTTGCCTGCCACTTGCCAGTACCGATAGCTCCCCAGAACACGGCACCACTGGCTGCGTAGTCGCGCTTGAGGGTGCCCTGGAAGAACACTTTGATGTCGAAGCCCTTCCAGGCAGCATCGAGGTTCAAGCCGAAGTTGTAGCGTGGAGTGGAGTTACCGATGATGCGCAGGTCGCCGGAGTTGTCGGCAGTGTACTCGCCGTCGTCCACCTTGCCGTCGCCGTTGAGGTCGGCATACATGATGTCGCCGGCTGTCCATCCGCTTCCGAGTGCGCTCTGGTCTGCCTTGGCGAGATGGTCGTTCATCTCTTCCTGGCTCTGTGCGATGCCCACGGTGGTGTAACCCCAGATGTCGCCGAGCTTGGCTCCCTCATAATAGCTCTCTTCCAGGTTCTTGGATGGGTTGGGGTACTTGTCGATGGTCACCTGGTTGTCGCTCAGCACGAGTGATACACCGTAGCTGAAGTCTCTGACAACGTCACGCCAGCCTATCTGCAGGTCCCATCCACGGGAGGTCATGTCGAGGTTGTTCACCTTGGGGGCGGCAGTGCCGAGGATGGCGGGCAACTCTGGGGCGGGACCCACCATATCGAAAGTCTTGCGCTGATAGTAGCCGAAGGATCCTGTCAGGCGGTTGTTGAACGCTCCCCAGTCGAGACCCACTTCCCATGTGCGGCTCTTCTCCCATGTGAGGGTGGAGGACACGAGCGAGGGCTGTGAGGCGATATTGGGCTTGACACCGTTGACGAGCCAGCTACCGCCCTGCGAGCTGAAGCCGATGGTGGTATAGAAAGGATACCAGTTGTCCGTATTCTGGTTGCCGAGCTGTCCCCAGGAAGCACGGAGTTTCAGGGTGTTCACATACTTGGTGAGGGGCTCCCAGAACTTTTCCTGTGCGATGTTCCATCCTGCGGAGAACGAGGGGAACACGTTCCAGCGGTTGTCGCGGAGGAAGCGTGAAGATCCGTCGTAGCGGATGTTTGCCTCGAAGAGGTAACGGCCTGCATAGTCGTAGTTCAAGCGTCCGAAGAAACCAGCCGTGGTCCATGCGTTGTAGGCACCGCTTACCTTGGGATTGGTCGCCGTGGTGTTGAGCGTAGCCACACCCGACATGATACCGTTCTGCTGTGCGCTCACGTTGCGCTGACGGTACCATTCACTCTGGAAACCGCCCATCACCTTCATATTGTGGTCGCCGAAGGAACGGCTGTACTCTGTGAAGATGTTGGGATTGAAGTAGTTCGACTTGAAGGTGTACTCATACACGCTCGATGTGGCGTTCTCGATAACATAGGGATTGTTGTCGCAGTCGTAACCGTTGACAGTCTGCCAGTCGCGGTGATTGAACTGCGTGATGATGCGGTAGTTCAGCTCGGCGTTGATGGTCCATCCCTTCAATGGGGTGATGACGAACGAGAGCTGCTGTGCCATGCGGTCGGTCTGGTTCTTGGCACGACCGCCGCTCTGCAACTGGGCGATATTGGACTCGGGCACATAGTTGCCGTTGGGGTCTGTTGTCGGTACGATAGGCCAGTAGCGGCACATATTGTGATAGAACACGTCAGTACCGTTGATCAACTCAGTGGGCGAGTTGAAGTCGATGCGCGAGAAACGGGTATTATAGGTCATGCGCAACCACTTGGTCATCTGTGCAGAGATCTTGCCGGTGAGGGCATAGCGCTGCTGACTGTCGTCGCCATGGCGGAGAAGACCGCCGCGGTTGAGGTAGTTGGCAGAAACATAGTACTGTATGCGGTCGTCGCCGCCATTGAGGCTGAGCGTATGCTCCTGCGAGAAGGCACTGCCAAACTGCTCCTTGAGCCAGTCGGTGTTGCCGATAGGCAGGTTGGGCGTGTCATCCCACACCTCCCAGCGGTTGTTGCCGTTCTTGAACATCTTCTGCATCGTGGGATCTGTCTGGGCCTGCTTGATCTGCGCCAACTTCTCGTCAGTGAACCATACACCGGCACCACTGCCCACGGAGGCGTCGTTCATATACTTCGCCCAGGTATAGGAGTCCATCATCTCCGGCATATTGAGCGGAGAGTCGAAGCGGAATGAGTTGTTGTAGTTGATGGAAGTCTTGCCCTTCTTGCCGCTCTTGGTGGTGATGAGGATCACACCGCCAGCAGCACGCGAACCATAGATGGAGGAAGCGGAAGCATCCTTCAGCACGGAGATGTTCTCGATGTCCTGGGGGTTGAGGGCGTTCATGTCGCCTTCCATACCGTCAATCAATACGAGCGGAGTCACGGAAGATCCCGCGCCGATGGTACCTGTTCCACGGATGTTGAACGACTTGGTGGAGTTGAGCGTACCACCGCTGCTCGGCGTGGAGAAGTTCATACCTGCCACGGCTCCCTGGAGGGCGTCCACCACGGAGTTGACGGGACGGGCGGAGAGTGTCTTGGAGTCTACGGTAGACACGGCACCGGTGAGGTTCACCTTCTTCTGGGTACCGAAACCTACCACCACCACTTCGCTGAGTGCCTTGCTGTCTTCCTTCAGGGTGACGTCAAGCGCGCCGCCTTTCCATACCACCTCCATAGGTTCATAGCCCACATAGGTGATGCGCACGGTCTGTCCTGGCTTGATGTCGGCAAGGGTGAAGTGGCCGTCGATGTCGGTGATGGTGCCACCCTGCTTGCCTTTCACGATAACTGTGGCACCAATCACGGGTTCTCCCGAAGGCTCCTTGATGGTACCTGTACATTGTCCGTTCTTAGACTGATTGACTTCTTGTGTTTCCAGCCCCTCCATAGCGTGGGTCGGAACCATGCCAAGAGCCAAAAGCATTGAGCTTACAGTTAGCAATTGTCTTATCATACAGATAGGTTTTAAGTTGTTGAATAATAAATATTGTCTTTCCTGTTTAGAGAGTTTTTACTTCGCAAATATACGTCTTTTTTTCGATAGCTTTTGTAAAAATAAGCCAAAATCGTTAATATTTAACTTTTGTTTACTACCGAAGGCTTATCTATAACTTCCTACACCTATTTATAAAAGTGAAGAGTGAAGAACGAAGAGTGAAGAATCTTGCGGCAGGCATTTCATCTACAAGGCAAGAGAATTCTTCACTCTTCGTTCTTCACTCTTCACT
>CAVEJY010000023.1:0-7986 GCA_963616155.1 Acutalibacteraceae bacterium | reverse complement strand
AAAACCCATCGCCTGCCACAGAGCGTCCGCTTCCGTGGCAGGCGATGGATTTTTTGATAAATATTCGTCACTTTTCCCCGAAAACTTGCTGAAATGTTTTGTTTTTTCGCATCTTAACTGAAATATTCTGGGATTTTGAAATGGTGAAGAAGAGTGTGTCGGATGCTGTAAGTTATTGCTTTTTAGAGAGTTGGGATAATCTGGCTTAGATGGCTGGTTACAGTTACAGTAGTTACAGTTATTTTTCGAGGTACCCCCATTTTTCACTTTCTTATTATATATAATATATAACTAATTAATTATTAATAAGTTATAAGTATATAAAGAGAGGGGCGGCGAGATGAGTACCCCTTAAAAAATAACTGTAACTACTGTAACTGTAACCGTCGCCTTGTTTTTGCCCCTTCCTCTTACTGGCCTCCCAGCCTTTCGAAGAAGGTGATAATCTCCTCAAAGGTCTTGAACTCGTCGCTGCCGTACTCGATGCCTGTGCCCATGAAGCCGTCGCAGGGATGCGGGTCGATGAAGTAGTCGCCGTAGAGAAGATTCTTCTGGTTGCAGAAGAGGATGTGGTCGTAGGCGGGCGTGGAGAGGTATTCCTCCACCCAAGTCTGCACTTCTTTCATATACTCGTGGTCGTTGGTGGGGGCTGAGGCCACGATGTAGACGTTGTAATGCTCGATGAGCATCTCGTAGGCCTTGTGCATCGAGCTGGTGGCCTTCATGTAGCTGTCGTGCAGGCAGTCGAAGTCGATGTACACGATGGGGCGCTCCTTGCCGTTCTGCCTGTCGTCTATCCAGCGGATCACGGGACAGAGGTAGTGGAACGCCACCTTGTCGATGAGCCGGTGCTCGCCATGGAAGCGGATGGCATTGGGATAATGGCTGTGGAAGAGGTCGAAGGTGTGCACCACGGGGTCCTGGTCGCCGAAGAGGCCGTACACGCGCTCCTGCTCCTCGGGCGTGATGTCGTGGAAGCACAGCTCCGTGATGTCGCGGTATTCCTTGATGAGCCCCTTGGTCACCATCAGTTCGTTCACACCGTCCTTCCTGGGGTTCTGGAACGTCTGCTTGCCCGTCATGCTGCTCATGGTGTTTCCCATCTCGAAGGCTGGGTTCACGAGGATGCGGTCGTAGCCCTTCAGCATCTCGGTGTACATTCCGCCCATGGAGGTGCCGATGATGAGGTCGGGCTTCTCCTCCCCGGCCATCCTGCGCAGCATCTCCACCGCCTCCTCGGGATGCACGGGGATGTCTTCCGCCACCAGCCGGGCGTTGGGCATCAGCTCCTGCAGCATCTTCACCGTGCCGCTCTGGGCGGAGGAGAGGAAACCGTGGACGTACATGACTTTCTTGCCCGACATGAGGTCGGGGAATTGTTTGATGAATGGGTTCATGTCTTTTTCTCCTTAATCTTTAAGTTCTTGAAATCCATTTGCAAAATTAGGGCAAATCGCAGACAAAACAAAATGAATGTTCAACTTTTTTCATTCCTGTGGAGAATAAAATAGGATAAGTGGGTGCGTATTTCAAAATTTATTTGTACTTTTGCCGCAATATTCAAGAAATATTCACATCACGACATGGAGAAGTCTATCGAAAACCTTTACACTCTTGACGGCAGGGTGCCCGTCGGCAAAGCACTCCCCTTCGGCCTCCAGCATGTGTTGGCCATGTTTGTCAGCAACATCGCCCCGATCATGATCCTGGCAGGAGCCGTGGGGCTCGACAGTTCCCTGAGCGCAGTGCTCGTGCAGAACTGCATGGTCATCGCCGGCATCGGCACCCTGGTGCAGCTCTATCCCGTATGGCGCATCGGTTCGCGCCTGCCCATCGTGATGGGCATTTCCTTCACGTTCCTCTCCCTGGCCATCAGCATCGGTGCAGCCCACGGCATGGGCACGCTGATAGGTGCGGTCGTCATCGGCGGACTGGTGGAGGGTACGCTTGGCCTCTTTGCCAAGTACTGGATCAAGCTCATTCCCCATGTCGTGGCAGCCACGGTGGTGACGGCCATCGGTTTCTCGCTCCTTCCCGTGGGAGCCAACTCCTTCGCTGGCGGACAGGGTGCTGCCGACTTCGGCAGCATGAACAACTGGATTGTGGGTTCCGTCACCCTGCTCGCCTGTCTCCTCTGCCAGATTTTCGCCAAGGGATTTCTCCGTTCCCTCTCCGTCCTTGTGGGACTGATTGTGGGCTACATTCTTGCCCTGTGTATGGGAATGGTCGATTTCAGCGGCATTTCGCAGGTGAGCGTCATCTCCCTTCCCAAGTTCCTTCCCTTCACCCCTGAGTTCAACGTGGGAGCCATCCTCTCCGTAATCGCCGTTTACCTGGTTTCCGCCACGGAGACCATCGGCGACACCTCCGCCCTCTGCAACAGTGCCCTGCGCCGCGACCCCAACGAGAAGGAACTGGGCTCGGCCATCTGCTGCGACGGCTTCGTGAGCAGCGTCTCCGGTCTTTTCGGTTGCACGCCCATCACCTCGTTCAGCCAGAACGTGGGCCTGGCGGCGATGTCGGGAGTGGTCAACCGCTTCACGATAGCCCTGGGAGCCATCGTGATGATCATCGGCGGCGTGTTCCCGGCCATCGGCTATGTGCTCACCACCATTCCCCAGGCAGTACTGGGCGGCTGCACCATCATGATGTTCGGCAGTATCCTCTTCGCCGGCTTCGGCATGATGGCTCGCACGGGCTTCTCCCAGCGCAACATGGTCATCGTGAGCCTCTCGCTCAGCGTGGGTCTCGGCTTCACCCGGGCATCGGGGATGTTCGGCATCTTCCCCGAGATCGTGCGCACGGTGTTCGCCGACAACTGTGTGGCGGTGGTGTTCCTGCTCGCCGTCATCCTCAACCTTGTCCTGCCCAAGAACATGGAGGGCAAGAAGCAGTAGTTTCTCAGAAAGAGTAAAACAAGCATATAAAAATAGTAATAATCATGGATTTACTGAAAGAAAGAATTATGCAGGAAGGCCGTTGCTTTCCCGGTGGAATCTTAAAGGTGGACAGTTTCGTGAACCATCAGATGGACCCCATGCTGATGATGGACCTGGCCAAGGAGTTCGTGCGCCTGTTCAAGGACCTCAATTACAACAAGATCGTGACCATCGAGGCCTCGGGCATCGCTCCTGCCATCATGGTGGGCTACTTGACCAACCTTCCTGTGGTATTCGTCAAGAAAAAGAAGCCTAAGACCATGGAGGGGATGATTACCTCCGTGGTTCACTCTTTCACCAAGGACAAGGACTATACCGTGTGCGTAAGCAACAGTTATCTCACCCCCGACGACCATGTAATCTTCATCGACGACTTCCTCGCCAACGGCAATGCTTCCAAGGGTGTGATGGACCTCTGCCAGCAGGCCGGCGCCAAGATCGAGGCGATGGGCTTCATCATCGAGAAGGCGTTCCAGCACGGCGGCGACTATCTCCGCCAGCAGGGCATGCGCTACGAGGCACTCGCCACCGTGGAGAGCCTGGATGATTGCAAGATAGTGTTGAAGTAAAAACAGATTGGGAAAATAAAGGAGAATCCCTCCCGAGGATGACAAACAGTGCATCTTCGGGAGGGATTTGCTCATTTCACGACTTCCGCCGCATAGGTTCCCATTGCCTTGTAGCCGGCAGGGTTGGGGTGGAGCCAGTCGCCGCTGTTGTATTCCTTTTTCATCCGCCGGTCGTCGGCAGGGTCTTGCAGGAGCTTGGCGAAGTCGAGGATGCCGTCCACCTGCTTCGCCTGACTGCGTATCCAGTCGTTCACATAACAGCGTGCCGCCTCGTGGAAATGGGTGTAGTAGCCTGCGCCCCTGAAGGGGATGATGGTGGCGAGGTAGACCTTCATCTTCCTTGCCTTCGCCTTCTTCACCATGCCCTGGATGCTCTCGATGAGCAGGCGCGCCACGGTCTCGCTGTTGCCGGTCTTCGCCGCCCCGATGTCGTTCACTCCCTCGAAGATGATCACCTTCTTCACGCCGCTCTGTCCCAGGATGTCGCGGTCGAAGCGTTCCTTCGCCAGGGTGCCGAAGCCGCCCGCCACGGTCACCCGGTTGTTGCCGATGCCGAGGTTCAGCACACCCTGGTTGATGACCTTGTGTTTCATCTGGAGCATCTCCGACATGACGTCGGGCCAGCGGTTCTGTGCGTTGTCGGTCGTTCCCTTCCCGTCGGTGATGGAGTTGCCGATGATGGCGATGGCACTCATGTCGGTCTTCATCGTGTACACGTCGATGCCGCTGATATTGTACCAGTGGTTCTCGCGGAAGGCAGAGGAGAAGTCGGAATGGGCGTTGGTAACGCCCTTCATAAGATAGGAGGTGGTGCGCGAACCCATGTGGACGGTGGGTACGGCGGGGGCTGAGGTGTAGTTGATGGTAATCGCCACGCGCTCCAGCGGCTTGAGGTCGAACTTCAGGGCGTCGCTCGTCATCGACTTGCCCGCAGGAATGGTCGTCTTGTAGCTGTCGCCGAACTTCAGGTACTTGGCGCTCTTGGCGTCGATGGCGAAGGAGTCCTTGGCGTGGGCGATGTAGACGGAGCGTATCTCCACCGGCTCCATGCAGTAGAGGTTGCTGAGCTTCAGCCGGATCACGTCGCCTCCTACGGAGACCTTTACTATCTGTCTCACCGACCTTCCTGTCAGGTCGTTGTTGTTGGGCATGAAAGCCTTTACTACGGTCTGCGGCGCTGTCGCCCAGGTGCCTACCCAGTTCTGTGCTGTGGCGTGTGTCATGATGGCGCAGAACAATACAATCCATGTGATTATCTTTCTCATCATGGCGGCAAAGGTAAGGATAAATGGCGAGACAGCCAAGCAGGAACGGCTTTTTAACGTTCGGGACCCACAATAAACCGGCAGTTATGGCGGGAAGTCAATCTTATTTTGTAACTTTGCAGCCGTATGAAGACCATTCGACCCATATTGACCATCACCGGATCCGACAGTACGGGAGGATCGGGAGTGCAGGCGGACATCAAGACGATTTCCGAACTGGGCGGCTACGCCGTGTCGGCGATTACCAGCATCACCGTGCAGAACACCCTGGGCATCCAGGCGTTCTTCGACGTGCCGGCGGAGATTGTGTCGGGACAGATAGAGGCAATCATGAACGACGTGCAGCCGGCGATTGTGAAGATAGGCATGATCCGCAAGGTGGAGACTCTCGACGTGGTGATGGACGCGCTGACCAAGTATCGTCCCGAACACGTCATCTACGCCCCTTCCATCTGGTCGAGCAGCGGCGAGGCACTGATGTCGGAGAACGTGGTGACGCAGATCAAGTACCGCCTGCTGCCCCTCTGCTCCGTGGTGGTGTCGAGGAAGAAGGAGGGCGACATCATCCTGCACGGCACACGGCTGCTGGAGGCGACGGAAGCCAAGGCACCTGCCGTCTACAAGCTCGACAATGCCAATTCCCACGGTCTCATCAACCGCTTCTCCTCCGCCCTCGCCGTCTACCTGAACCAAGGGAAGGAGATGGAGGAGGCACTGCGCATGGCGCAGGATTTCATCAACGTGGAGTTGGTGAGGGAGAGCAACCTGCAGGGCAGGAGTTCCGAGCTGTTCAACCAGTTCATCTCGCAGGTCAACAATTTCTGCCGCACCTACAGCGACGTGCATTTCTATGCCGAGCAGCTCAACGTGAGCGGCCGCTACCTTGCCCAGGTGACCCGCCGTATGTCGGGCAAGACGCCCAAGGCCATCATCGACGAATACATCGTGAAGGAGATAGAGCGCGAGCTGTCCACCACCACGCAGACGGTGCAGGAAATCGCCAACCATTTCGGCTTCTCCTCGCAGGCCCACCTCTCCAAGTTCTTCAAGAAATTGAGGGGCATTACGCCCTCGGAGTTTAGGCGTAAATGTATGCATAAATGACTTCCTGAGTTTTTGCACTTTTGGGAATTTACCGTATATATTCGGGAATGTGCTTTTGCACAAACTGACGCAAAGTTTGCAATTATCAGAACATCTTTCCCTCGTTTGCCCGAAAAACACTTCCTTTGCAGCCATAAAACATTAAAATAATAGAATGATGGCAGAAAATAGACAAGAATTGAACCGCAACTTGGCTCAGATGCTCAAGGGCGGTGTGATTATGGATGTGACAACCCCCGAACAGGCAAGAATCGCCGAGGCTGCTGGTGCCTGTGCAGTAATGGCTTTGGAACGTATTCCGGCCGACATCCGTGCGGCTGGCGGTGTGTCTCGTATGAGCGACCCCAAGATGATCAAGGGTATCCAGGAGGCTGTCTCCATTCCCGTGATGGCGAAGTGCCGCATCGGTCACTTCGCTGAGGCCCAGATTCTCCAGGCTATCGAAATCGACTATATCGACGAGAGCGAGGTGCTCTCTCCGGCAGACAATGTTTACCACATCGACAAGACCAAGTTTGACGTGCCCTTCGTTTGCGGAGCCAAGAACCTGGGCGAGGCACTCCGCCGCATTGCCGAGGGTGCCACGATGATTCGTACCAAGGGTGAGCCGGGAACAGGCGACGTGGTGCAGGCTGTTACCCACATGCGAATGATGCAGAGCGAAATCAAGCGTCTCACCTCCATGAGCGAGGACGAGCTTTACGAGGCAGCCAAGCAGTTGCAGGCTCCTTACGACCTGGTGAAGTATGTACATGAGAACGGCAAGTTGCCCGTGGTGAACTTTGCTGCCGGTGGTGTGGCTACTCCTGCCGATGCTGCCCTGATGATGCAGTTGGGTGCAGAGGGCGTGTTCGTAGGTTCCGGTATCTTCAAGAGCGGCAACCCTGCCAAGCGTGCCCAGGCTATCGTGAAGGCGGTGACCAACTACAACGACCCCAAGATGTTGGCAGAGTTGAGCGAGGACCTCGGTGAGGCGATGGTGGGCATCAACGAGCAGGAGATTGCGCTCTTGATGGCAGAGAGAGGAAAATAAGTATGTTATGAGAATAGCAGTATTAGCATTGCAAGGTGCCTTTGCCGAGCACCGGCAGAAGTTGGCTCAGCTGGGCGTGGACAGTTTCGAGATTCGCCAGCGGAAGGACTGGGACCAGCCCAAGGACGGTCTCATCATTCCCGGCGGCGAGAGTACCACGCAGGCGAAGCTCCTGAACGAACTGGGGTTGCTGGAGCCTGTGAAGGAGGCAATCGCCGCAGGACTGCCCGTGTACGGCACCTGCGCCGGACTGATTCTCCTCGCCAAGAAGATAGAGGGCGAGCCGAGCCTGCGCATTGCCTCCATGGACATCACGGCTTTGAGGAACGCCTACGGCCGCCAGCTCGGCAGCTTCTATGTAGAGGCTCCGATGAAGGGCATCGAGGGAAATGTCCCCATGACCTTTATCCGTGCGCCTTATATCAAAGAAGTGTGGGGCGACGCAGAGGTCTTGGCAGAGGTGGACGGCAAGATTGTGGCAGCCCGACAGGGCAACCAGCTCGTCACTGCCTTCCATCCCGAGCTGAACGACAGTCTGGAGATTCACAGGTATTTCCTGGGAATGTGCAGAAAGTAATGGAGGAACTCCTTTTCCCTTGGATGAAGAAGTTGGTTAGTCTTGGAGAAAGTTGTGTTCCAAACTTCTGAACTTGTATTCAAAGCCTTTGAACTTAAGTTTTAAACTTCTGAACTTAAGTTCAAAGGCTTTGAACATAGATTTTATTTGCCCTTATGGAATGGTACCATGTGCTTACAGCAATTCAGGCAGCTGGAAGAGCTTCACGCTGTTGCTGCCCTTGATGAGGATGTAGTGGTCGTGGGGCTGAGTCTCCTTGATGGCTTCCTTCACTTCCTCCACATCGTGGAACTTGCGGTAGGGACAGTCGATGCCGGCGAACTCGTCGCCTACGAGCCATACGTTCTCCAACTGGGCAGCTTGGAGCTGGTCTACTACCTTCTGGTGCTCCTCGCGGCTCACCTCGCCCAGTTCGCCCATCTGTCCGAGAATCGCCATCTTGCCGGGCACGTCCATCAGGCGGAAGTTCTCGATGGCGGCAGCCATGCTCGACGGGTTG
>CAVEJY010000022.1:0-19077 GCA_963616155.1 Acutalibacteraceae bacterium | reverse complement strand
CCGCTTACAAGTGGCTTTACCGTACCCGGAATGTGAAACCGGAAGCGGTCAAACGGCGTTGCGGAAATAAGATTACTTTTCTTTCTTCCCCGTTCCCCCGTAAAATCCGCCTTTCCTCCTCACGAAGTCCATCAGTTGGCTAAAGATGGGATTGTTGCGCAGTATCTCGGGATTGCCGGTCATGATCATCTGCTTGCGTGCCCGGGTGATGGCGACGTTGAGCTTGCGGTCGATGATGGCCCCGTTTTCCACGAAACTGTTGCCAGCGAGGAAGTCGAGCTGCCAGATGTTCTGGATGGTGAAGCTGTAGATGATTACGTCGCGCTGACTGCCCTGGTAGCGTTCCACGGTGTCGATGCTGATTTTCTCCAGTTCGGGGATGCCCAACTTCTCGATGCCCTTGCGCACCATGGCTATCTGGTTGCGGTAGGGTACGATGACGCCCACGGTCTTCTTGCTGTCGAACCGTTCGCCGTAGAAGCGGTGGATGCGGCGCAGTAGGTCTACCACGATGCTTGCCTCGCAGGCGTTTACCTTGTCCGACACGTTTGGCTCTTTGCAGAACAGCGAGGGGAGGAAGATCATTCTCTGCGATTTCAACAGGTTGTCGAGCGCATCCTGCGAGGGGAGGGTGTAGGCGAGTTCCGTCTCCAACTGGTGGGGACAGGGCACTGGCTCCAGCTTTTCCCTTTGGTAGAACATCCGGTTGGGGAACTCCGCAATGTCGGGGTGCATTCTGCCCTGACGGCGGAGGATGCCGATGAAGTCTGTCCTCTTCTCGTGGTCTTCCCAGTGGATGAGACGCTCGAAGAGGGAGTTGCGGCAGTTGGTGAGACAGATGTCCTGTAGCAGACTCATGTCAATGACGGCGTTCTTCTGACTGTCGTGGATGGTGGGGACGGAGGAGTCTTTCTCGCTCTGTTGCACCACGGCGGGCAACTGTTTGTAGTCGCCGATGAGGATGAACTTGTCTACGGCGGTGAGCAGTCCGATGAGGTTGGGCTCCAGTATCTGGCTCGACTCGTCGATGATGGCGAGCTTGAAGTGCTTCAGCGAGAAGATGAAGGGCTTGGAGGTCATCATCGAGGTGGTGCCCACAATGACGCGCGTACCTATTATATATTGCCTGATGGCTTCGAGCTTGGGGCACTGGGCGATGGCCTTCTCTATCAGGTAGGGGCGGAACCGCTCATCGCAGGCGTATTCACTGCCCAGACGGAGGAAGGGAATGCCCGAGTCTACCAGCATCTCGCAGATTTCGTCCACGGCGCGGTTGGTGTAGCTCATCAGGAGAATGGAGGAGGCGGGCTGACTGATGCCCGAAGCAGGATGGCTCGATGTCGCTATACGCTCCGAAATATTGTCGGTGCTTTCGGTCGTCGGTGTTCCTGTTCCGTCATTCAATGCTTCCTCCACCATGAACTTCAAGGCACGGCTGGTCTTCCCCGTTCCCGGAGGTCCCACGAGCAGGAAGTAGTCTTGTGCTTGCTTGGCACGGAGGAGGATGTCGTCGAGCACGTCGTCGTAGTGCTTGGTAAGGGTGAGCGACGTGTCACGCCGGGGCGCACGCTGTCCTAACAAAAGGTCGCGCTTCTCTTTGGGGGCGCAGACGAACTGGTGCAGGTTGCGGATGGAGCCTCCCGTGCTTGCGTCGGTGGTGCCGTGTTCGATGGCGTAGGGCAGGTTCATCTCGAAGATGTCGGCGTTCTGCTGCCCGTCGCTCAGGTGTACTACAATCTCGTGGGTGTGGATTTCCTGCAATACACCTTTATATAATATCGCCTTCCTCACGTCGGGTTCTTCCTTCTGCTTGTAGGTGTAGAGGTAAACCATGTCGCCGATGCGGAAGTTGGGCAGGAAGTCCTCGCCCTGGTCGGGTACGCTGAACGTGAGGGTATCGTAGCCGCTGCCCTCGCTGCTCTTCTCTTTCTTGACGATGTGCAGGTCGGTGTAGATGTTGCCGGCATCTTTCTTTTCGGCGAGGGGCATGGTCCATAGGTCGCTGCCCGATGTGTTGGTGCCTTCCTGTGCGCCCACCTTGCTGATCATCTGCTCTCGCAGCACAAAAGTCATCATGCGGCAGAAGTAGGCTTCCTCCAAGGGGGAAAGCAGGTGCAGCGGGTCGGTGATGGCGGATAGTTGGGGCTTCAGGTACTTGTTGTAGAAGAAATCCTGCGTCCCTGCCACGTTCATTACCTCGGGGGTGAACTCGTTGAGCGTGTGTTCGAACCCTTCTTTGGCGATTTCGAAGGAGGCGGCGACGAGCTGGTTGCGGTATTCTATCGCCTCCCGGAAGAGCTTTTGGTAGTAAGCCACCACCATCAGTCCGTCCTGTGGCTGGTACTTGGAGTAGAGCAGGCGGATGTTTACCCGGTCGTTGCCCAACTTGAAGTTGTGTTGCAGTACGCCGTAGTAGAGCAGGAGCTGTACATAGTGAGGGGTCAACTGGTAACTGTGGTGGCTTGGGTCTGTCTGGTGGGTCTCGATGTTCATGTTGCGTCCCGACTTCTGCTCCACGAGCAGTTTGCAGTCGATGGTCATCAGGTCCACTCGTCCCTGAATGCCCAATGCCTCGCAGACGAACGACGGCTCCAGAATGGCTTTCTTCCGGTCGTAGGGGGCTTCTCCCCTGAGGGCGTTCATCTGTGCCTGTGAGGCGGTGCGGGGAAAGAGGATGTCCACCACCTGCTGCAAGTTGTAGGCTTGCTGGTTGGCGTCGGTGTAGAACTTCTTGCCGTCAAACCAAGGACAGGTGCAGAACTCCAATGCCTTCTCCCGGAAGTTGCTCTTCACGGTCTCGTTCACCTGGTACTTGCCGTGCGAGTTGATGATGTCGTCGAGGGCAGCACCGGCGAAGTTACCGAGTAGGGTGGCTTGCGTATTGGCACGGGGCTTCATCTGGTTGAGCAGATAGAGCAGGGGATGGTGTCCGAAGGCGGTGAAGCAGGTGGCGATGCTGCTGATGTCTACCAGATAATCCGGCTCCACCACGATGAGGCGGGGCGTGATGATGGGCTGGCGCACCTGACAGTCGAGCAGGTTGAGCTGCATTCCCTCCCTCAGCAGTTCGCAGAGATAGGTGTGGTCGAGGCGGTTCTCCTCGTCTTTCAGGCACACGAGGTATTCCTCCTCGTCGGCATCCTGGTCGATGTCCACGCGGATGAAGTCGCCGTCCCAGCTTTTCACGATGCAGCGGATGCGGCGGTTGTTGATTTCCAGTCCCTTCTTGTGGGGGCGGTTGGCGTGGGGGATGAGTACGGTCAGCTCGTGGGGCACGTCCACGCCGAACACGGCGGAGATGAAGACAGCCAGTGCTCTTGCGTCGTACTTCAGGTCTTCGCCCGACAGGGCCTCCTGCCTGTTGCTGTGCCGGCGCATGGTCTGGATGGCTATCTTGTCGGGTATGCTGATGCCCCGGACCTTGCAGAGATAGTCCACCTGGGAGAAGAGGTTTCCGAAGGCTTGCTTCGTGTCCTTCACTCCCTCGTGGCAACAGAGGATGAGCGTGTCGTGCATCATCTTGTTGCGTGTCTGCGGCTGCAGTTCGGGGAGCGTCAACAGCTCCCTCACCCGCTGGAAAAGTTCTGTGGCTGAAATGTTGTTCTGAATCATAAGTGCAAAGGTACATTTTTTTGTGGTCAATACCAAAAATAAAGCATGAAAAAGAGGACTACCCGTCGCGGGCAGCCCTCTTTTGAGTTAATTATCAATAATTATAAATGTATTTATAATAAGGGTATTTATAATTTTTGTATCTTTGCGCCAAAACAATGAGGAAACAGCTTATGGACATACCTTTTATTTATGGCAGACTCGCTGAGAAAGAGAGTTTTATAGACCGGGTTGAGGACAGAAGGGAGTTGAAGAACTTTCTTCGCCACGGTATTAATGTCATCTTGGTCTCACCCAGAAGATGGGGCAAATCATCCTTGGTGAGGACTTCCATGGAAGAGTTGTTGAAAGAAGAACCCAACACAAAAGTATGTTTCATGGACGCTTCAAAGATTCATACGGAAGAGGAATTCTACAATAAGTTTGCCTCTGTCGTCATCCAAGGTGTTTCCTCGTCTCTTGAGCAAAAGCTCTCGGATTTGGTGAAATTCATCAATCGTTTCACCCCAAGCATCACCATTGCATCAGACCCGATGAACAGCGTGGAAGTCAACCTCAAGATAAATCCTGTAAAGGAAAGTCCTGAAAACATCTTGCAACTGCCCGAAAGAATCGCCGAGGAAAAAGGCATCAAGGTGATTGTTTGTATTGATGAGTTCCAGCAGCTTGCCAACCTTCCCAAGTGGCACAGCTTAGAGGCGATGCTCCGTGCGGAGTGGCAATTGCAACACCATACCACTTATTGCCTTTATGGTAGCAAGATGCAGATGATGAAGGATATCTTCAACAAAGCCAGCAGCCCTTTCTTCAAGTTCGGACAACTGATGAACCTCAAGAGAATAGCCAAGGAATACTGGATTCCTTACATCGTTTCTAACTTTGAGAAGACGGGCAAGTCGATCATGCCCGAATTGGCAGAATGCCTCTGCGAAAGGGTGAAATACAACTCTTGGTATGTGCAGCAATATTGTTTCTTCCTATGGTCGCACACGGAGTCTGCCGTCAACCAAGCACTTCTCGATATGCAACTACAGTTGGTGTTGGATACCAATGAAGACTTGTTCTTGGCGGAAATAGACGAGTTGACTCCCACTCAAATTGGAATGCTGAAGGCGATAGCGTCGGGCGAGAAACATTTCAATGCTAAGGAAGTGGTTGAGAAATATGGCTTGGGACAACCTCAAAGCATCACGAGAAACAAAAAGGTGTTGGTGGAAAAGGACTTGGTGGAAAAAAGCCAGAATGACTTCTCGTTTGTTGACCCGGTCTTCGAACTTTGGCTAAAAAGGGAATATGGAATAGGAGCATGAAAAAGAGGACTACCCGTCGCGGGCAGCCCTCTTTCAAGAGAGAGTACTGATATTTGTCTTCTAATAGTAGGAACATAACTCTTTCAAAAATATAAGCGGTTCTTAGTTTTTATATAGGAACAGTTGTATTTCCGCATGGTTGAAAGTTCCGTTCCAAAGTTCGGAACGTGCATTCCGTTCTTTGGAACGGCCGTTCGGTACTTTGGAACGTGCGTTCCATTATACGGAACGGAACTTTCTCTTTTATCGCTGCAGAGGGTAAGGGATGGCGGGAGCCTTCTCGGTTCGTGGAGTCTTACTGTCCAAATCGATGTCATCAAGGATGATGGCGGAGGGACAGATGACGGAGGTGTTGGTCTCCTTGGAGAGATTGTACACATTCTCCTGTGAAGAGATGGCTGCTATCTTCTCCAACTGAGACAGGGAAGGGAGGACGGCGGAGGTGACTCTTGCCGGTTTCTCCTCGCCGGTCTTCACGTTGATCTGGTAGAGGCGGAGCGACTGGGCACCGGCTGGACTTGTAATCTTATAGACGTACTCCAACTTCTTTTTCTTGCCCATCTTGATGAGCTCCTTCTCCATCTTTTCCGCAGCCGTTGTTCCCGTTGCCTTCACATGGAGCGTACCTGCGGCAGTGGTGAGTGTTACGCCTCTTGGGTCGTTGGTGAATCGGGCACTGCCGGTGGAACGCAAGGCGTGTTCGGTAGGTGTGGCACGGTTCAGAATCTGCTTCAATACTCCCTTTTCCACGATAGGCATCTCTGCCTCTGGCTTCATGCCGTCTGCGTCGATGCTGTAAGCGCCCATCAGCTTCGTGCCATTGTATTCTGTCTTCGACGTGTAGTTGACGATGTCGATGCGTGGGTCGAGAATCTTCTTGCCGATCTTCTTGCCGAGTGCCTTGTCGTTGGGGGCGAGCATGATTTGTGCATAGAGCTTGTTGAACGACAGCAAGTTCTCTGTGAAAGGATAGGCTGCCGCCATGTCCTCGAACATCATCGGCCCCTTGTAGGAGTCTTCCAATACAGGCACGTCTTTCAATGAGACAAAATAGTCGGCGAAGTTTCTTACCTTTTCGGAAAGGACTTCTGCGGATGGTATTTCCTGGGGGGTGGTGAATGCGAAGTCCAAACCGTCTTGCTGGCGGCTGCCGTCTGCATGGGTCAGTGTGGCACTCACCTTCAGCTTGATGAAACTGTGAGGCTGCTTCAGGTTGATATTCTCCGAGGTGACACGGTAGGTATCATCGTAGGCTCCCTCAAGGGTGACGCTTGTGTTGGTCAAGTCCTTGTAGTCCTTGAAGATGGCAGAGAGTTGGCACGCCAAGTCGCTCAACTTCCGGCTGTCCACCTCATAAGCGTAGCTGGGCTGGATATCTGTGGCAGGTGCCATGCGCTGCATGTCTGGAATCTTCTCGATGCTTGCCGGCAGAGGATTACTGTTCAGATAGTTCATCTTCTGGGCGTAGGTGTTCAGATTGTACTTGTAGCCCTGGTCGGTTCCCTGCCAGAAGCTGCGGCGTACGTTGCTGTAGTCGGCGTCTGCAGGGATGCCTGTCTGCATATACTGCCCCAACTGCAACTCACTGTTGCGCTTGAAGTTGCCCACCAGTACCTGTGCGCTGCCCAACATGTCCCAAGGGGTGTCGTAGCAATAGGTCAAGCCGCCCAATTCTGCCTTGACATTGATGGCCTTGAAGCGGGTGGCGACGTAAGACATATAGAACGGACGCGGATTCCCGGCGATGACCAGTGAGTCCATCTCCCGTTTCATCTCATCCTTCATGCCCCCCAAGATGGCCTTGTCGGTATCGGAGGCGGAGGAATTCTGGATTTCAGCATCGGTGGATGAAGGCTCGAAAGCAGGTGCGGCGAGCGTTGGAGGAACATTCTCGCTCTTCGAACGGCGCTGGGTCTCTATCTGTGTGACATAGATGACGGGTGAGGAGGCGGTGACGGGTACCCATCCCGACTCTGCGCCGCAAACACCCGTGAACACACTGGCGTCCTTGCCTGCTGCGGCGATGTGGGAGAACATGGCAAGAGGGGTTCCTATCAAGTCAACGCCACGTACCAACTGGTCTGGGCGACCATCGGCGAAGATACGGTAAACCTCCAAGGGGGTTACGTTGAACGAGTTGAGGCTGCCGCCCTCGCCCGTGTAAGTGTAGCCGCTGGTTACGGTCTTGAAATAATAGCCGTATGGCTTGCCTTGTTTCTTGGCCTCGGCACGGAGCATCTGGCGCATTTGTGCCTCTGTGTAAGGCTTGTTGGTCTCCACCACGAGGTTAGACTGGCGGGAAACAGGGTCGTTGGCGTCGGAGGTCCTGCCATGACCGTTGCTCTCGGGGAAACCGTCGAGCGGCACACGGCTCATGAGGAAGTTCTGCAACACACCATTCACCACATTGTTCACACGGTGGGCCTTCACGCCCTCGTTGTCGTACTTGTAATAGCCATTGAGGTCGGTGCCTGCGTAGTGACGCAGGGTAGGGTCGCAATACACCTGGAACTCCTTGGGGAGCACCTCTTGTCCCACCATCTTCTTGAAGGTCTCTCCGCCTGTCTTCAGTCGGTGGCCTTCCAGTCGGTGCCCGAAGATTTCATGGAAGAAGACACCGCTGGCAGGACCGGAAAGCATGGCAGGGCCCGTGTAGGGGTCGGCCACAGGTGCATTCTTCAGTGCCACCATTCTGCTCACCATGTCTTTGGCATCAGCCACCATCTGCTCTACAGACGGGAGACTGTCGAGGTCGTAGGCGAGGTAATCCTTGTTGAGCGGAAGGCTCATGCCGTCATCTGCCAGAATCATGGTGGAGAGCATGATGCGGCCGCAGATGCGGTTCTGCACTACTTCTGTGCCGTCGGTATTGACGAAATAGACGCGCGAAGCCTCGTACATGAGATCTACGCTTCCCATCCTTAATTCAGGACAAGCCTTGAAAGCGGCTGAAACCTCGTTCAGCTTTTTGTACCAGGCAGCCTTGTCGATGTTGTAGTAGCGGGCGTCGATAGGCTGCTCGTAGTACTTCTCCACGGGAGCATCGGAGAAACAGTCTGCCTTGTCCTCGTTGGCGACGCTTGTCGCAGCCTTGGTCTTGGTCTCGTCGTAAACCTGGCAGGCGAACTTGTACCGCTTGTTGGTCTCTTTCCAGATGGCAGCGCGGATTCCTTCGGTGGCGTTGTCGTCCAAGGGGAGCATCGTCGGGGCTGAGGTGGCTTGCCTCTGCACCATCTGCTGGCCTTGGGTGGAGTACTTGAAGTTGTCAAGTTTCTTGTCTCCGATTCTGATCTGTGGGGTGAAGACACGGGTTCTTGACTCGTCTTCGCCATTCCTGATGCCAAAGTTGCTCTTGAGGTTGAGGATGTATTTGTCTTCCACCCTCATGCTCATATAGTAAGGCTTGTGGCTGGGTTGCTTCTGCAACTGCTGCATACTGTAGTCAAGTTCCTGTTTGACGGTTTGTAATAGCTTATCGTTCTGCTGTGCGAAGGCAGAGGCACAGCCAAGAACGAGAGTCATTGATATGATTATTCTTTTCATTTTTATTATTTATAGAGTCCTACTTCTGCCAAAGTTACGGCATAAAACTTGTGGTAATACAGAGAAGGAACCGTGAGGCGAATGTATCTTACAGTTTGCTTACCTTTTGCAAATGGCAATAAGATAGTTTCCCCAGAAGTCCTACCTAAGCTGTTTTCTTCTACATGAGTAGCATCCTGAAAGTTGCCATTGTCGTCAGCGATTTCCACTTTTATGGTCTGTGGCATGATATCCTTGTCGGTATCATATTCGTCGCAAGTTTTTTGTACGATTTTTACACCTCTGGCACTTACGCTTGAATTTAGTTTGATGATGATTTGATAGGATGTCATGGATGTCTGTTGTAATGGCTTCCAGCAACTCTGATCTTTTCCATCAATCAAATAGCTCAAATGAGAGTTGTATCCTTCTTCATCTTCTGGAGATACGGAGATGCTTGCTTTGCTCAAGTCATAGTAGCTCAAGCTCGGCAACTTGCTTAACCCCATTTCTTTGATGTAGGATTCTTTCTCAAGGTCAGCATAGTGCTTGTTGTAACGCTCCACAGCAAGTCCATTGTATTTATTGAGAATGTTTAATATTTGGTCGCTCAATTCCGCAGAGTAAACCTTGAACTGCCCATTGTCCTCGTCATTGGCACCATCTGCTGTGAGGTAGCGATTCTTGCCGAGTATCAATTTCTTTAATTTCGGGAAATTAAAGAGGTCCTCGAAAGAATCCATGTCTGTGTCAAGTTCAAAAGTTTCTACATGATTCGCCCACGAATCTTTGATTTCGCCATTGTTGTCTATCTCTTCACTTCCTTCTCCATATTTAGTTCTGGCAAATTCCTTGAAGTTGGCCGTATAGGTGGCGTTATGTTCTAAATTGTAAGGGTCGAATTGGATGAGGTCGTTGCAACCGCTTAGCTTTCCTTTGCGATAAAGGGTTATCGGCTTGTCAGTCTGGATGGCTTCCGGTAACTCATAAATAGGCAATGAAGCTAAATTGCTGTCTATATTCAACTTGTCTTCCTCTCCATTCTGCTTGGTATATGTGATATAAGCATCTTCCAATCCTTCTGCCCAACCAGAGAAGAGCAAAACAAGGTGATTCTTGACTAAGAAATGCTTGGCGATGACACGACTGAATGATTTAACCTCCTCATGTTCCGTCGTGTATGGACGACCGTATATGGTGTTGCCGATGGAAGAGTTACCATTCTTGTCGAGTGAGCATACGGTAACTTGGTATGTATCATTACCTAAGTTCGGAATACTATACTCTGTGGTACCTCTGTCCAAGAGAATAGAGTCTGCCATGTCATCATTAGACCATCTTACCTTTACTTTTTCTATGATAGGGTCAATGTTGTTGGTCCATTTTACGATAAGACGTTCCCAGCCTGGAGCAATGGTCAGGTCTTTGCATTCTCCAACGTATCTGATTTCGCCGTCACCAGCATAGTCGGCATAAGTGTCTTTGATGTCTTGGCAAGATGCCAAAGATGCGAGTATGAAGACACCAGTTATGAGTCTATTGATATTCTTTTTCATGTTAGTCCTCTTTCTTTGTGAACACTTCCAGCTCTTGGAGAGCAAAATATTTGGCGGTATTATATATCTTTTTGCCAAAGCCATCTCCAGTCTCTATTTCGTTCAAGTTATATACATCGTTTACGACAATCTTAATGTAACGGTATCCATCTCCTTGTCCTTCACAAAGAAAATTCAAAGGTAGAAAGATAGAGTCTGCCTTTTCCAAGTCAGACTTGGTATAGCATGTGCTGGCGGAAGAATAATCATCGTTGAAGCAACCGTCACACCATCTGCTCGAATGGTCGATGTCAGGGTCTTGGCTGAAAGAACTAACTTTTTCCCAGTCCTTATGCTCCCAATCTGCTGCCCCATGGTCGTCTTTAGCTGCATACACATCTACTTTGCATGGCAATTTATCAATGTAGAATCCTTCCAAGAAAAGACGTTCGAATTCGCCTTCTTCTCCTAAATATCTAAAGAGTTTTGCCATAGCATAGAATCTAATCTGTGCAGTTAGTCTGTTTTTGCGCAAGTCAATATACATAGGTGTCTCCGTAGCTTCAGGACCTGCCATAAACATTCTGTATTTGCTGTCATCTCTGTCAGTAAAGTAGTTTAATCCTTTTTCATCTCCATCGAAGAGGTATTGCTGACCTATCATTTCGTCTTCATTTTCTATGGATTTTTCACAGTAGAAGTCAAATTCAGACGGATCTAACTTCTGTGTATTATATGAAGCGATGTCTGGATAACTTTCCTCTCTTACCATATATCCTCGATAATCTTCAGTTCGAATGATGATGGTGTTGACATCTGATTTCTGTTGAAGGGCAAAGTTTAAGGTGTCTTTGCCTGCTGTGATGTTGAAAGAATTGATGAGGATGGTGTCTGCTTCTCCGGTGCTTGGATTTTTGCCAAGATAGAATACATGTGCCATACCTTTGGCTTTGCTCGGGTTATCTGTCAATACAGAGAATCCATTCCAACCAGACAAAACTTTTACATGGTCGAAGAAAGCGTATGGTGCAGAATCCTTCGTACTGAAACTTACAGCAATAGGTTCGCTTTCTTCACCATTGCGTTTCACAAGTCTAATTTCCGCAGGAATATTCTCCTGTGCCTTGTTGAATCCCATCAATTCCATGGAATCACATAGGGCACTGGTTGCACGGAGAATCTCTTTTCCTTGGAAATCTTTGTAACGTATGTTTAATCCCATGATTTCTTTATCATCGGGAAGTTGATAGTGCATAATGGCACCACCATTGATAGCATTGAAGCTAAAAGCTTCGCTACCAATGTTAGGCTGGAATGTGTTTTCTTCTTCCTTGCAAGCAGATAAACTCACTAGCAAGAGGAGAAAGTATATAATTTTTTTCATATAGCTTATCTCTTAATTATAGCTGTCTTTTATTTAGAACTTCCCCATCCTGGGTTTTGGACACATCCAGAGATGAGTATCTCTTCACTTCGGATAGGTGAGAAATAGTCGCGAGGTGCTGTAAATTTACGCTTTGACCATACAACAGTAGGACCTTCAAAGTTGTTGTAGAACGTTCGGTCATCCTTGCCAAGTATATTCCAACCATATTGTGGCTGGTTCAATTCTTGTGGAGCCTCCATCCAGCGGCGCAAGTTGTAGTATCGGCGACCTTCAAATGCAAACTCTATGTTCCATTCTCTATGTATGATTTCTCGCATGCCTTCTTGGGTCTTTACTTTTTGAGGATTGCGGGCATAACTCTGCCATGCATCACGAACCTTAGGAATACCTGCTCTTTCTCTCACAACGTCTATCATGTCATAGATATGCTCGTTAGGTGTGTCAAGGAATTCATTCCATGCTTCTGCCGACATGAGGTAGAGCTCTGCCATACGATATAGCACTTGCTCGAATCGTTCCTCGTTGTTACCTATGTATCCTCTGAAAGGTTGGCGAGAATCTTGGAATTTCTTAATCCAATAACCTGTGAGACTTTGTGGGACGGTAGGGTCTATGCTCTTAGCTTGCGAACCGAAGTTTTCTCCTTGTTTGCACTCCATGAGGATTGCTTTGTAGGTAAGACTGCTACCACTTGTGCGATACCAGTAAGTTCCATCGGCAGCAATATCTGCATAGAAACGAGGTTCACGTCTTCTGTGCAAGCTAAGTATTTCCTGATTGAGTGGTACGACATTCTGATAACGATTGTCGATTTCCTTACTCAAATCATACTTGCTGGCTACCCACTGCTTGTCTTCGTCAATAGGCAATCCATGGTCGGTATAAAACATCTCTACCATTTTCATGCTTGGTGCCAAGCAACCTTGTGAATCCCAGTCATAAATGCTGGATACGGTACTTTTTGTATAGGGGGTAAAACAATCTAAATCTAATCCATACTGTTGTTGGAAGGCTTGTATGACCTCAGGGTTTTCATAATTCTCATCCAAGGCAGAGAGCTGAATGTTGAAGATGGTGTTCAGCATGCTTGTGCCTTTGTCTGAAATGGAGTTGTATAGATGCTTGCCTCCAGCCTTGGCATATTCTATGGCTTCGTCTGCTGCTATAGCGGCTTTGTGCCATTTTTCCTTGTCGTAATCAGGAAATAGACGTACTCCATCTTTATTGACAAAATTCTTGAGCTGAGTGTTACCATTAAACAATGGTGATGCGGCATATAGAAGTGCGTATGCCTTTACGGTAGCACAAGACTCTTTGTTGAAATACGCATAACGTGTCTGCTCCTTAGCTTTCATGTTAGGGAGTACAGGAATGGCTTCATCACAAAGTTTGACAATGGCATTTACGCAATCATCAATAGGAGAACGTGGTTGTTGCATGTCTTCTGACGATGAGTTGGCGTCAATGTTCTTATCTACGATAATGAATGGACCGTATCTTTTCAGCAGTTCGAAATAGGTCGCTGCTTTCAGAGCCTTGATCTCCGCTGCCCATAGGTCTTCCTCTTCTTTCTCCATGTTATAGCAATTGTAGATATTGTCAAGGAAAATGTTACAATAGCGGATGATGCAATATGCTTCATCCTTCTTCCAGATGTTACAATACGGACTTGATACCATTTGCAGTCCATCTCCGATGAGAATAGGGGACAGGTATAGTGTGTTGTTCGGACCAGCCATTTCACGAGCGTATTGTCCTCCAACAAATTCATCTGCTCCTAAGTAACCTGGATTGATATGAAATTGTGTAGCCATATCAGTGTACATCACATAGCAACTTTTGAGCCATGTGTAAGCATCGCTTCTTTGCTCAAACTGACTCTCTACTGTTTCGACATCACCTTTTGGAACTACATCCAGATAGTCATTGCATGATGCCATGAAAAAGCCAGATAAGATGATTGCTAAATATTTTGTTCTTTTCATTTTATTCATTTTTATATTCTAAGCTTTTGTTAGAAACTAACGTTGAGCGCCGCAGAGAATGTGCGTTGGATTGGGTAGTTGAAACCACTTTCGCCCAACTCTACATCCCATATATGGAAGTTTGACAAGCAGAAGGCATTGTTTACCTTAAACGAAACTTTCACCATCTTGAGTCCCATGTGGTTGACCCATTTGTTAGGTAAACTATATGCCAATTCCAAAGATGTACAACGCAAGAAAGAACAAGAACGCATGAAGTATGTACTCTTACGTGTTTCTGCATTCTCGCTGTTGTACCAGTCTTCTTGTGGGTTGTGCTGCTTGATGCTATAGGTTGACAATCGTGGCCAGAAGGCATGTAAGTCCTGGTTGTCCTCGGACCAGTGACTATCGTAGATTGCTTTCAGCATGGCATGGTCGTTGACGAATGGCGATACTTCTACCGGGTTGATGAAGAAGGAACGCTGACCTGAGCCTTGGAAAGCAAAGTTGAATTCCAACCCCTTCCAGTTAAGGAATCCTGTGAAACCATAAATGAGTCGTGGTGTCTCTGGATAACCAATATAGGTTGCATCGTTTACGTCGATGACACCGTCTCCATTGAGGTCACGGTACTTGATGTCGCCAGGCATTACGTCGCCGTCTTGTCGTGGAGAGTTGTCTATCTCGGCTTGGTCGCGGAAGAGTCCTTCTGCTATGTAGCCGATGGGCTGGCTAATCTCGTGTCCCACTTTGCGCTGCCAGTAGGGCTTGTTGACGGCTTCTTCTATCTCTTTATAGGTAACCTTATTATATGTAAGGGTTCCATTGAGAACCATCCAAGTGTCTTTATTGAACGCCTTTTGAACTTTCAAAGATAGGTCAACACCTTTGGATAATGTCTTTCCGATGTTTGCAAGAGGATCTACTTCAATACCTGTGGATGCAGGAATTGTTGTACGTGTTGAAATGATATTGTGGCGTATCTCTTTGTAGAAATCTGCTTGCAGTTCTATTAACCCCTTGAATAATTTAGCCTCGATACCCAAGTTGTTTTGCTCAGCAATTTCCCATTGGATATTTTCATTGGCATAATTTACAATCTGCTTTCTGCTAAATCCATTGCCATTCATCGCCTCTGGATCCTTGATGGCAGTAACAGTGCTTAATGTTGGGAGGAAGACGAAACGTGGCGAACTTGCGATGCCATCGTTACCCACTTTACCCCAAGAAACACGGAATTTCAAGTAGTTGAGCCAACTGTCAGCTGCTTTCTTCATCCAAGGCTCACTTGAGGCAACCCAAGCTCCACCGACGGCTGGGAAGAAACCAAAGCGGTTCTTCTTGGCGAAACGCTCAGAGCCATTGTATCCAAAACTTCCTTCAATGAAATAACGGTCCTTGTATCCATAGTTTCCACGTGCAGAATAGGTAAGGTTGCGTTGAGGCTGTCCATTGAGAACGTCTTCTATTGGAGTGAAAGTACGTTCTTGCATCTGAGCTACACCTGTCAGGGATGTCTGATGGTCGCCCCAGGCGGCAGCATGGATGAGGGTGGCTGTGTAGGCAACCCTTGTGTCGGTCGTGGAAGTGGAACCTTTCTTTTCCAAAGTACGATGAGATTCATTCTCTCTGACAGCTTTCAATGTATGCTTGCCAGTCTCGAAGTCATAATTGGTCAATGCGTACATGAATGGAACCGTCGTGAAAGAGTTTGTATAATAGCCACTCTGTACCAAAGAGGCACTGGCACGGAACTCCAGACCCTTTACCAACTTCGACAGGTTGTGTATGTATTCTGCCTTGTTGGTGGTGGAGTATCGCGTCCTGTTGATATAACCTGCTTGGATGTTCATGTATGGATTGGTCTTTTGACTTTCTGTTGTGCCAAAAAGTGTGTGAGGCCAATTATAATTGTCGTCAGCAGGGTAGGTCGGTGCAAAATCTACGGGCGAGGCATTGAATGCTTGATAATAGGCTGTAGTTTGGTCTTGTAATGGACCATGGTATTTGTCGATGGTTGCCACCGAGTTAATGACCAACTTAATTCCAGCTTTCAAGTCAATGTTCAGATTGGTACGGAACTGAGTCTGGTTGTTCACGATATTACAATCGAAATCATTCAACTTGTCGGTCTTGATCATGCCCTCGTCGCGGTTATAGTTGACGGCTGCATAATATTGCACGACTTTCGAACCACCACGGATATTGACTCCGGCGTGGTGATTCCAAGCCAAACTCTTAAACAGTTGCTTATACCAGTCTGTATGAGGGTAAACCCAGTCGGGATATTTGCCAGATGCTGTGCGGTTGATGCGTTCCACGGAATACTTAGGTGTAGCCAATGGGTTGCGGTTTAACTGGGCTTGGTTATACATTTGCATGTAGGTGATAGGATCAACTACATCTATCTCTTGTGTAGGTTGGGTGATGATACTTTCATAGCGGAAGTTGGCATACACACTACCTTCTTCACCTTTCTTCGTGTTGACCTTAATCACACCATTGGCACCGCGGGCACCATACATAGCGGTAGCTGAGGCATCCTTCAAAACACTGAAACTCTCGATATCCTCCACCTGGATACGAGAAAGGTCCAGCTTGGAAGACTCCACGCCGTCAATCAAGATCAGAGGGTCGGTGTTGGCCCCGCTCTGGAAGGAGGTGATTCCGCGGATGTAGAACTTGGTGTTCATCTCGCTCTCGGTCAATCCACCGGGAAGACCGCCCGTCTGCCAAGCCACCATACCGGGAATACGACCGGCGAAAGAAGTGGTCAGGTCAGAACTTGATACCTTCAAGTCTGTTGGCTTTACTGTCGTGATGGAAGAAACGATGCTCTCCTTCTTCTGCGTACCGAAGGCCACCACCTGCACCTCGTCCAGGTTCTTGGCATCTGGGCGCAGGTCAATCTTCATCCTTCGCTGGGGATTCTTGACATCTGCATATTCTGCCTTGTAGCCTACGAACGAGAACTTCAGTACGTCGCCTTTGCGAGCTCTGATGGTAAAATCGCCATCCACGCCAGTGACGGTACCGGTCTTGGTGCCTTGCAGCAAGACGTACACGCCTGGCAGTTCGACACCGTTCTCATCGACTACCTTTCCCTTGATGTCGTAAAACTCGCCGGCTCCTTTTGAGACATTCAGTGCTCCCTTGGTTACGGTGATGAACTGCTTGTCAATCTTAAACGTCAAGCCTTTGCCCGTGAGGAGCTGTGTCATCGCCTCACGCACGTTGGAAGCCTTGATGTTGCGGCTCACGGTTAGACCCTCCACGTCTTGGCTGGCGTAGAGCACCTTGTAGCTGGTAGCCTTTTCCAATCGCTTGAATGCTTTGGCGAGGCTCTCGTTCTTCATGTTGATGACGATTTCCTGTGATTGTCCTTGGGCAATGATGGGCTGTGCCAATCCCGGCGACATCAAGAGGGTACTCATCAGCAAACAATCTCTCAATGTTTTCTTCATTTTACGCTGATAAAAGTTTAAAATTACTTATAAGTCGTAAAGAAATGAAATAGGACACCCCTTTTGATAAAAAAAACACAAAAAAGTGACAAAACCGTTAAGATTCTGCCACTTTTTGTGCCAAATATAATGAAAAGGCCGAAATTCACTCTATGAGTCCAAACATCCAAAGCGGAATCTTTGATCCAAAGCCGCTCTCGGTATCATCTATGGCAAAGTTCAAAGGCATTTTTACTTGATGTGAACGGTCTCGCCCTCGATGCTTGCCTTGAAGTGGTTGTAGCTGTTGAGCAGCTCTATGGCACGCTCCAGGGCTTCGCTTCTCTGGCAGAAATAGCGCACCTTCATCCCCTTCAACGCCTCGTTGTCGAAGACTACGTTCACATTGTACCATCTGCCGAGCGACTTGGCAATCTCTGCCAGGGGAGCATCGTCGTAATAGAGGTAGCCCGCCAGCCAGTAATTGTAGTTTTCCATACTCTCGGTACAGGTGGCGAGGGGTGCGTCCTCATTGACCGTCACTCCCTGTCCGGGAACAAGCTTGACGGAGCGGGTCTCCTTCTTGTTGCTTACCAATACAGAACCCGTGAGCAGGGCTACATGACAAGGCTCTCCCTTGTAGCAACTTACGTTCAGCTCTGTGCCGAGCACCTTGGCCTCCGCTTTCTCCGTGCTGATGACAAAGGGGTGCTCTTTGTCCTTGGTCACCTTGAAGTAGGCTTCTCCTTCCAGGTAGACCCTGCGCTCCTTGCCGCTGAAGGCGACAGGGTAGGTGAGGCGGCTTCCTGCGTACATGAACACCTTGGTGCCGTCTGCCAGCGTGATGTTGTAACTCTTGCCGGGCGGGATGGTCACGGTGTTGTTCTGCAGGGCGACATCTTCGCTTTCCAGTCCCAGGGCATGGAGGATGCGGGTGGTGGTGGATGCGGCTGGTTGCTGCCCGCTCTTGGGCATGATGATGCCTTCGCCTTTCAGCACCTGTGGCTTGTTGGATTGGTCCGACGAGGTGAGAACGGCAACTTGGGCTGCCGTGGAGTCTCGCTGGAATACCATGGCTGTGTTGGCGGCAGGTGCGTCGGGACTCCCGATGTTGATAAAGTGCCGTATCGCAAAGACGGCAAGCAAGGAGGCAGCAATACCTATTATTATATAGAGGGGCTTGCGCCGGGGCTTCTGTGGCAGCTGCACTACCTGGGCTTCCTCCTTCTCCTCCTCAACCTCATTGCCGTTTTCTTCGTTCTTCCCTTCCTCTTCTTTCCTTTCCTCGTTGTCGATGAAGGCGGAGAGTTTGTCCCATTCTTTGTCCAGGTCGAAGGGAAGACCTTCCGTTTCCGCTCCTTGTCGGGCTACGGCCTGTTGGGCATTCTGGGCAATCCTGAAGTCAGACATAGTTTCTGCGTCCTGCATCAATGATGCAAGATCTTCGTCTGTCAGCTCCTGTTGAGGCTCCAGCCAGTCGATGATGTCTTCAAACTTGTCTTTTTCTTCTGTCATTGCCTAATTCTTTTGTCGGCGAGGTGCCTGCGGATGGCGTTTCTCGCTTTTTATCTTATAATATTTATCGTAATGCTTCTGATTTTTGCACCTTGTGTCCTTGCTATTTTTGCTTTCTTAACATATCGGGGTTTTTATTCCGGGGGTGCGATGGAGGCTCGCAGCAATTTGAATGCTTGTACGATGTGCTTCCTTACGGCACTGGTGCTGATGTTCAGCTCCTCTGCCACTTCCCGATATTTCATGTTCTTGAAATAACAAGCCTTGAGGATGGTTTGGGTCTGCGGGGTCATCTTTTCTATCACCTCATACATGGCTTTGATGCGTTTCTCGTTTTCCTCCCAGGCATGCTCCTGATTCTCAATGCTGGTTCCGTACAGCATGTTGTAGAACTCGATGTACTTGTTCTTGGCGGTTTGTTTGCGTATGAAGTCTACGCACTTGTTGCGGATGATTTTGTAGAGGAAGGAGGGACGCTTGTCGGGGGCGATGTCCGCCCGCTTGGTCCAGAGCTGCTCGAAGGAGTCGCCGATGATGTCACGGCACACCTCCTCATCCTTTACCAGCTGGATGGCAGCATAGTAAAGTTTAGGATACATGTCCCGGAACAGCACCTCAAACTCTTTCTTTTCGTCACTCATTTACCCTTACTCTCTTTTATTTTGCAATTATCTATTGCCGAAAACTGTCAATTGGAACTATATTCGTGTGCAAAAGTAATAAAAATAATCTGTAAAACCTTGCGTAATCGCAAATATTTCGTAATTTTGTAGCCTTCATATAGAT
>CAVEJY010000021.1:0-6142 GCA_963616155.1 Acutalibacteraceae bacterium | reverse complement strand
ATCATATAATCTTTCACGTTAAATTTCTGCAAAAGTACAAAAAAATGCGAGAAAAAGCGTAATTTTGCACCTTATTTAAGAATATATTTTATTTTTATGTCTTGTATATTGAATATTGAGACGAGTACAGATGTGTGCTCCGTAGCGATTAGTGACAATGGAACCGTGGTTTTCAACAGGGAAGACCACACGGGTCCCAATCATGCAGTGAAGTTGGGCGTGTTCGTTGACGAGGCCATCAGCTTTATCGACTCCAACGACATCCCGCTGGAGGCTGTGGCCGTCAGCTGTGGTCCCGGATCCTATACGGGTCTCCGCATCGGCGTGAGCATGGCGAAGGGCATCTGCTATGGCCGTGGGGTGAAGCTCATTGCCGTTCCCACCCTTGAACTCCTCGCCGTTCCCGTGTTGCTCGGCGAGCACCCCCAGGAGGAGGACGCCTTGCTGGTGCCGATGCTCGACGCCCGCAGGATGGAGGTCTATGCCCAGGTGTTCGACCGTGCCTTGAGGGAGGTGCGCCCCATCCAGGCAGACATCGTGGACGCTGACACCTACAGGGAGTACCTGGACCGCGGCACCGTCTATTTCTTCGGCAACGGAGCTGCCAAGTGCATGGAGGTGATCGGTCATCCCAACGCCCGTCTCGTGGAGAACATCCAGCCGCTGGCGAAGAACATGGCACCCTTGGCGGAGAAACGCTTTGTGGAAGGAAAGTTCGAGGACGTGGCCTACTTCGTGCCCTTCTACCTCAAGGACTTCGTGGCGAAGATGCCCAAGAAACTGATTTGACAACATACTGAAAAGTGATACCTATTTTTATATTATAGATTATGAATATTCAAGGACTGGATTATAATACACAGCGAGAGAAACTCGTCCTGCCGGAGTATGGCCGCGAGGTGCAGCTGATGGTGGACCATGCCGTGTCGATCGGCGACCGTGCGGAGCGTCAGCGTTGCGCAGAGACCATCGTCGCCATCATGGACCGTATGTTCCCGGAACACAGGGAGGCGGAAGACCATGAGCGCAAGTTGTGGGACCAGCTCGCCATCATGAGCGGTTTCCAGCTCGACATCGACTATCCCTTCGACGTGACGCAGGCCACCAGCATCGCCCGGAAGCCGGAACCCATGGAATATCCGATGCAGAAGATTCCGGTGCGCCATTATGGAAAGATGATGTTCGAGCTTTTCAGGAAACTGAAGACCATGGAGCCCGGTGCGGAGCGTGACGAGCTGGCTGCCTTGACCGCCAACCAGATGCGCCGCAGTCTCATGCAGTGGAGCCATGGTTCCAGTGACGAGGAGAAGGTGGCGTCGGACTTGGCACATTTCACCGACGGCAAGATACAGCTCGACCTGAACACGTTCCAGTTTGCCCCGGTCGTGAACCAAGAGGCGGCTCCCAGGAACAATGGCAGGAAGAAGAAATAAACAATCATACATATACATACAGAGAAACAGTCTATGGAGTCTTTCATCATAGAGGGCGGTCATCCGCTCAAGGGTACCATCGTCCCCCAAGGTGCCAAGAATGAGGCACTGGAGGTCATCTGCACCACCATCTTGACAGAGGAACCGGTACGCATCAGCAACATCCCCGATATCCTGGACGTGAACAACCTGATCAAGCTGCTCCAGGAGATAGGGGTCAAGGTGACACGCCACAGTCGCAACGACTATACGTTCCAGAGCGACGAACTCAACCTCGACTATCTCGGAAGCACCGAGTTCGTGAAGAAATGTTCGTCGCTCCGCGGCAGTGTGCTGATGATCGGTCCGCTGCTGGGCAGGTGCGGCAAGGCTACCATTGCCCAGCCGGGAGGTGACAAGATAGGCCGCCGCCGTCTCGACACCCACTTCTTGGGATTCAAGTACCTGGGGGCGAAGTTCGTGCACGACAGTAGCCGCAATGTCTACGAGATACAGGCAGACAGACTCCAGGGCTGCTATATGTTGCTCGACGAGGCATCCGTCACGGGAACAGCCAACATCGTGATGGCATCCGTCCTTGCCAAGGGCACCACTACCATCTACAATGCTGCCTGCGAGCCTTACATCCAGCAGCTCTGCCACCTGCTCAACGCCATGGGCGCACAGATCAGTGGCATCGGCAGCAACCTGATTACCATCGTGGGCGTAGACCGTCTCCATGGGGCGGATCACCGCATCCTGCCCGACATGATTGAGGTGGGTTCCTTCATCGGCATGGCAGCCATGTGCGGAGAGGGTGTGCGCATCAAGGACGTGTCGGTGAAGGACCTGGGCATCATCCCCGATTCCTTCCGCCGTTTAGGCGTGGAAGTAAGGGTGGAGGGCGACGACCTCTTCATCCCCAAGCAGGACCATTATGTGATAGAGTCGTTCATCGACGGTACGATCATGACCTTGGCGGATGCTCCCTGGCCGGGACTCACTCCCGACCTCCTGTCTGTCCTCCTGGTTGTGGCAACCCAGGCGCGTGGCAGTGTGCTCTTCCACCAGAAGATGTTCGAGAGCCGTCTGTTCTTCGTCGACAAGCTCATCGACATGGGGGCGCAGATTATCCTCTGTGACCCCCATCGTGCCGTGGTCATCGGCCACGACCATAATTTGCGCCTCCGTGCCGGCAGGATGACGAGCCCCGACATCCGTGCGGGTATTGCCCTGCTCATCGCCGCCATGAGTGCCGAGGGAACGAGCCGCATCGCCAACATCGCACAGATAGACCGTGGATACGAGGACATCGAGCATCGGCTCAATGCCTTGGGGGCGAAGATTACCCGTGTCTGTGACTAAGTGAAGAGTGAAGAACGAAGAGTGAAGAATTCAATAGTTTTATTATGATTAGGCGAGACGAAGTTTATAAGATAGGGAAGCTCGGCAAACCGCATGGGGTGAAGGGAGAAATTTCCTTCGCCATCACCGACGATGTGTTCGACCGTGTGGATGCCGACTACCTGGTGCTCGATATCGACGGCATCCTCGTGCCGTTCTACATGGAGGAGTACCGTTTCAAGAACGACGAGAACGTGCTGGTGAAGTTCGAGGACATCGACAGCCAGGAACAGGCGCGTAACTATACGGGCTGCGAGGTCTATTTCCCCCGAGAACTCTCTGACAGTGACGGGGAGAACATGACATGGGCGGAGATCATCGGTTTCACGCTCGTGGATGCCGCCACCGGCAAGACCGTGGGCACCATCGACCATGTGGACGACTCCACCATCAACCTCCTCTTTGAGGTGACCTCCACCGACGGCAAGGAACTGCTCATACCGGCAAGCAACGACTTGATGGAAGAGGTGGATGCCGACAAGAAGGAAATAAGAATGGCAGTGCCTGCGGGACTGCTGGATTTGTAAGTGAAGAGTGAAGAACGAAGAGTGAAGAGTGAAGAATGAAGAGTGAAGAATGAAGAGTGAAGAATGAAGAGTGAAGAATGAAGAGTGAAGAATGAAGAGTGAAGAATGAAGAGTGAAGAATGAAGAGTGAAGAATGAAGAATATCTCTTAATATAAAGAAAATGAAGAAGCAACAGATATGTATTCTCGGATCGACGGGAAGCATCGGCACACAGGCGCTCGATGTCATCAGACAGCACAGCGACCTCTATGAGGTGTACTGCCTCACCGCCAACAATCGCGTGAGGGAACTCGCCGAACAGGCGCACAGGTTCCATCCTGCCGCCGTGGTCATCGCCAACGAGGCGCATTACGAGGAGTTGAAAGACCTGCTCCGTGACGAACCCGACATCAAGGTGTATGCCGGCGCACAGGCACTCTGCGACATCGTGGAGGCAGAACCCATCGACATGGTGCTTGCCTCCATGGTGGGATTCTCTGGACTGGAACCTACCATCCATGCCATCAAGGCTCGCAAGAAGATTTGTCTCGCCAACAAGGAGACCCTCGTGGTGGCGGGCGAGCTGGTCTGCAACCTGGCACAGGAGTATCATGTGCCCATCCTCCCCGTGGACAGCGAGCACAGTGCCATCTTCCAGAGTCTTGTGGGAGAGGGCGACAACGAGGTGGAGAAGATTCTTCTCACCTGCTCGGGCGGTCCGTTCCGCAACTATACCCACGAGCAACTGGAAAAGGTGACGGCGGCGGATGCCCTCAGGCATCCCACCTGGGACATGGGGGCGAAGATCACCATCGACTCCGCCTCGCTCATGAACAAGGGTTTCGAGGTGACGGAGGCGAAATGGCTCTTTGGTGTTCCTGCCGACAAGATTCAGGTACTCATCCATCCACAGAGCATTGTCCACAGTGCTGTGCAGTTCGTCGACGGTGCCGTGAAGGCGCAGTTGGGCGTGCCCGATATGCGGCTGCCCATCCAGTATGCCTTCTCCTTCCCCGACCGCCTGCCCCTCGACGGAGACCGCCTCGACCTCTTCAAGGCACAAGACCTGCAGTTCCTGGAGCCCGACTACAAGAAGTTCAAGTGCCTGCAGATGGCTTTCGATGCCATCGGGAAGGGTGGCAACATGTCGTGTATCGTCAATGCCGCCAACGAGATAGTGAACGCCGGCTTCCGCAAGGGAGAGTGCGGGTTCCTCCAGATGGCGGACATCATCGAGGAGACCATGGCGAGGGCAACGTTCGATGCCAGTCCCGACCTCGACGTCTATCTCCAGACCGATGCCGAGGCACGGCGCATTGCCACGGAATTAATGAAGAATCAATAATTAAGAATTAATAATTAATGGAAGTATTTTTGATCAAGGCGTTGCAGCTGATGCTGTCGCTTTCCATCTTGGTGCTGCTCCACGAGGGCGGTCACTTTTTCTTCTCCAAACTCTTCGGTGTGAGGGTGGAGAAGTTCTACCTTTTCTTCGACCCTTGGTTCCATCTCTTCGAGTTCAAGCCCAAGAACTCAGACACCACCTACGGACTGGGATGGCTCCCACTGGGCGGATATTGCAAGATCTCGGGCATGATTGACGAGAGTTTCGACACCGAGCAGATGAAGCAGCCCATGCAGCCCTATGAGTTCCGCAGCAAACCGGCATGGCAGCGACTGCTGATCATGATAGGCGGTGTGCTCGTCAATTTCCTGTTGGCACTCTTCATCTATTCCATGGTGATGTTCTACTGGGGTGACGGTTATATCGCCACGAAGGACATGACCCATGGCATGAAATTCAATACAGAGGCGAAGAAATTGGGTTTTCAGGACCATGATATCCTGTTGGGTACTGAGAAAGGGGCGTTCAAGACCTTCGACGGCGATCTGTTCCGCGACCTCTCCACGGCACACCGTGTGGATGTGCTGCGCGATGGAAAGAAGGTGAGCCTGAACTTGCCCGGCGACCTGAATATGCTCGACATGTTCAAGGAGAGTCCCCGCTTCACGGAGATATTCGTTCCCTTGCAGATTGACAGTGTGATGCAGGGATCCCCTGCGGCTAAGATCGGCTTGCAGAAGGGCGACGAAATAGTGGAAGTCAACGGCAAGAAGGTGGGTTCCTATAATGAACTGACCGAGGAACTGGGACGCATGGATGATGTTTTGTCCGTGGCGAAGACACGTCAGGACAGTCTCAAGGTACTCACGGGCACCGTGACCTTACTCCGTGGCGCAGGTACTGAGAAGGACACCGTACAGTTGGAAGCGCATTATCAGGCTACGGCAGACGGAGTGAAGCTCGGCTTCTACAACCATCCCGTGATGATGGACTACAAGGTGACCCATGTGTCTTACGGCTTCTTCGAGAGCTTCCCCGCCGGCATCAAGTACGGTTGGAACGTATTGGCGGGCTATGTGGGCGACATGAAGTATGTCTTCTCCAAGGAAGGTGCGAAAAGCATCGGTGGCTTCGGTGCCTTGGGCAGCCTCTTCCCCTCCGCATGGGACTGGCACGCATTCTGGATGATGACGGCCTTCCTGAGCATCATCCTGGCGTTCATGAATATTCTCCCCATCCCCGCCCTCGACGGTGGCCACGTCCTTTTCCTCCTCTATGAGATGGTGACGGGACGCAAGCCCGGCGACAAGTTTCTGGAGCGTGCCGAGTATGTGGGCTTCGGCATCCTGCTGCTGCTCCTGGTGGTGGCGAACCTGAATGACGTGCTGCGTTTCTTCGGGGTGATGTATTAAAAGAAAATGCCAGATAGTTAGCAATTAACTACCTGGCATTTTCTTTCTGTGCGCCTGATAGG
>CAVEJY010000020.1:0-11157 GCA_963616155.1 Acutalibacteraceae bacterium | reverse complement strand
ACTTGCTAAGAGAAAGTGTATTTCTCAAAAGCGAGTGCAAAAGTACAAACATTTCTACAAACCACCAAATCTTTCAAGAAAAAAGTTTAGAAATTAACAGTATTTTAACATTTGAGGCCCTTTTCAGTAGTTATAAAGAACGATACACCTTATTATAAATATATATACACGATTGCCTGTTTGATTATAGACGCATTGCAGATAAAAAGAAAGCCTCACAAAGAGCCCTCCATTACATTTTGCAAGTCTTCCATACAATATTGCATACATTTAGACACATTTCTCGAATGTTATTTTGTAAATCCACAACATCTTTATATGTTTTAAGACAATCTGTAAGATATTATCCGCATATTCCTTACAGATTGAAAGAAAACGCAAATATTTAGATATTTTGCTGTCTTTTTCTTGCTTATTAAAACATTTTGTTGTACTTTTGCAACCGAATAAAACAAATAGTCAGAATAACAGACAAAAACAATACAAAATGAAAGAAACAGTCCACTTCACGAAGATGCATGGGGCAGGCAACGACTACATATATGTAGATACATTACTATATAACATCCCCAATCCCGAGAAAGCAGCCATTGTATGGAGTGCTTATCATACGGGCATCGGCAGCGACGGACTGGTTCTCATCGGAAAGCCTCAAGATGGCAGAAGGGCAGATTACTCGATGCGCATCTTCAACGCCGATGGTTCAGAGGCTATGATGTGCGGCAATGCAAGTCGCTGCATCGGAAAATACCTCTACGAGAAGGGGCTGACACGAAAGGACACGATTCGCCTGGAAACACTTTCAGGAATCAAGATACTCAAGCTCCACATCAAAGACGGAAAGGAAGTGGAGTCGGTGACAGTGGATATGCTCCAGCCCAAGATGGAGAATCCCGACCAATTTGTCGGAGAGACAAACACGCTGGAAGCTGACGGCAGGAAATTCGACGGAACATACGTTTGTATGGGCAACCCACATTTTGTGACATTCGTGGATGACATCGACACCATTGACATTGCCCATTACGGCAAGATATTGGAACGGGACAAAGCTTTCCCGCAACGGTGCAACATAGAGTTTGCCCAAGTGACAGACACCAACAGCATCAGAACCCGAGTTTGGGAAAGGGGAAGCGGCATCACCATGGCTTGCGGAACAGGAGCCTGCGCCACAGCAGTGGCCGCCGCCGTCACCCAAAAGGCAGGTAGGGAAAGTGACATTGTCATGGATGGCGGAACGATTCACATCGAGTATCGGGAGGAAGACAATCATGTATACATGACTGGCCCCGCCAAATTCTCTTTCGAAGGAGAGATCAACTTACCGGAATAATTCAGAGCAAACTTAAATATACATAATAAAAGGAGAAACAATATGGCATTAGTAAATGAACATTTCTTGAAATTGTCGAACAACTACTTGTTCGCCGACATCGCAAAGAAGGTAAACGCCTACAAGATTGCGCATCCCAAGCAGAAAGTCATCAGTCTGGGTATCGGAGACGTGACCCAGCCACTCTGCCCTGCCGTCATCGAGGCGATGCACAAGGCAGTGGAAGAGATGGCGACACAAGCCACCTTCAAGGGATACGGTCCGGAGCGTGGCTACAATTTCCTTCGCGAGGCCATCATCAAGAACGACTTTTTGCCCCGCGGCATCCATCTTGACCCCAACGAGGTCTTCGTGAACGACGGAGCCAAGAGCGACACGGGAAACATTCAGGAGATTCTGAGATGGGACAACACCATCGGTGTCACAGACCCCATCTACCCGGTTTATATCGACTCCAACGTCATGATAGGCAGGGCTGGAGTCTTCGAGAACGGCAGTTGGACGAATGTTACCTATATGCCATGCGACGAGGGCAACGGTTTCACTCCCCAGATTCCCGACCACCGCGTGGACATGATTTACCTCTGCTACCCCAACAACCCTACGGGAACTGTCATCACCAAGGAAGAACTCAGGAAATGGGTGAACTATGCCGTCAAGAACGAGAGCATCATCCTCTATGACGCTGCCTACGAGGCTTACATCCAAGACCCCGAGATTCCCCATTCCATCTATGAGATTCGCGGAGCAAGAAAGGTAGCGATAGAGTTCCACAGCTATTCGAAGACCGCCGGCTTTACCGGTGTGCGATGCGGTTACACCATCGTCCCGAAGGAACTGAAGGCAAAGACATTGACTGGCGAAGAGGTGGCACTGAACCCCATCTGGGACCGTCGCCAATGCACCAAGTTCAACGGTACAAGCTACATCAGCCAACGTGCGGCAGAGGCCATCTACACCCCAGAGGGCAAGGAACAGGTGAAAGCCACCATCAACTACTACATGGAGAACGCCCGCATCATGAGAGACCAGCTCCAGAAGCTCGGACTGAGAGTGTACGGTGGCGAGAACGCCCCATACCTGTGGGTGAAGACACCGAACGACACGCCCAGCTGGAAATTCTTCGAGGAGATGCTCTATGGCGCCAGCGTGGTATGTACCCCGGGCGTAGGCTTCGGTCCGTCTGGCGAAGGCTACATCCGTCTCACCGCCTTCGGAGAGCGCGAAGATTGCCAAGAGGCCATGGAAAGAATCGCCAAATGGCTCGATAAATAAACAAGAAAAAGCAAGAAACAAAAAAATATGTACAACGAAGAGAAAAGAGACAAGAGCAGAGAGAGATGGTTTCCTCGCTCCCCTCTCTTCAATCTTCACTAAACAAAAATAAGGTATGAGCAACTTAAGATTTGAAGCTGTATCTGAGGCTTCCAAGAGAAAGCCTGTTGAGGTCGCTGCGCCAAGCGAGCGTCCCAGTGAGTTCTTTGGTAAGAAAGTATTCAACCGCCAGAAGATGTACAAGTATCTCCCGGCTGACGTTTACGAGAAACTCGTCGACGTAATTGACAACGGTGCCCGTCTCGACCGCAGCATCGCAGACGCTGTGGCAAAAGGCATCAAGCAGTGGGCTGACGAGAACGGCGTGACACACTACACACACTGGTTCCAGCCATTGACAGAAGGTACTGCCGAGAAGCACGACAGCTTCATCGAGCACGACGGCAAGGGCGGCATGATCGAGGAGTTCTCCGGCAAGTTGCTCGTACAGCAGGAGCCTGACGCTTCGTCCTTCCCTTCAGGCGGTATCCGCTCTACTTTCGAGGCACGCGGTTACTCTGCTTGGGATCCTACATCTCCCGTGTTCATCATCGACGACACACTCTGTATTCCTACCATCTTCATCTCTTACACAGGTGAGGCACTCGACTACAAGGCTCCATTGCTCCGCGCTTTGCACGCAGTGAACGTGGCTGCCACAGAGGTTTGCCACTACTTCAACCCTGACGTGAAGAAGGTCATCTCCAACCTCGGTTGGGAGCAGGAGTACTTCCTGGTAGACGAGTCTCTCTACGCTGCACGTCCTGACTTGATGTTGACAGGCCGCACCCTGATGGGCCACGACTCTGCCAAGAACCAGCAGATGGACGACCACTATTTCGGTGCCATCCCCGAGCGCGTTCAGGCTTTCATGAAGGACTTCGAGATCCAGGCACTTGAGTTGGGCATTCCTTGCAAGACACGCCACAACGAGGTAGCCCCCAACCAGTTTGAGGTAGCTCCTATCTTCGAGGAGACCAACCTCGCTGTTGACCACAACATGCTCCTCATGAGCTTGATGAAGAAGGTGGCCCGCCACCACGGATTCCGTGCCCTCTTGCACGAGAAGCCATTCGCAGGCATCAACGGTTCCGGCAAGCACAACAACTGGAGTCTCGCCACCGATACAGGCATCCTGCTCCACGGTCCTGGCAAGACACCAGAGGACAACCTCCGTTTCGTCGTGTTCATCGTAGAGACTTTGATGGGTGTATACAAGCACAACGGTTTGCTCAAGGCCAGCATCATGAGTGCTACCAATGCACACCGTCTGGGTGCCAACGAGGCACCTCCAGCAATCATCTCTTCTTTCCTCGGCAAGCAGCTCACTGAGCTTCTCGACCATATCGAGGCAGCCGACAAGGACGAACTCTTCTCCGTGGCCGGCAAGCAGGGCATGAAGCTCGACATTCCAGAGATTCCCGAGTTGATGATCGACAACACCGACCGCAACCGTACCTCTCCATTCGCCTTCACTGGCAACCGCTTCGAGTTCCGTGCCGTAGGTTCTGAGGCCAACTGTGCTTCTGCCATGATTGTGCTGAACACTGCCGTAGCCGAGGCATTGACCCACTTCAAGGAGCGCGTGGACGCACTCATCGCCAAGGGCGAGGACAAGACATCAGCCATCATCGACATCGTTCGCCAGGACATCAAGGCTTGCAAGCCTGTACGTTTCGACGGCAACGGTTACTCTGACGAGTGGGTGGTAGAGGCTCAGAAGCGCGGTCTCGACTGCGAGAAGAGCTGTCCTAAGATTTTCGAGACATACCTGGCTCCCGACTCAGTAAAAATGTTCGAGGATATGGGCGTGATGAAGAAGAACGAGCTGGAGGCACGCAACGAGGTGAAATGGGAGACCTACACCAAGAAGATTCAGATCGAGGCCCGTGTGATGGGCGACCTCTCCATGAACCACATCATCCCTGTCGCCACTCACTACCAGAGCCAGTTGGCTAAGAACGTTCAGAACATGATCGACATCTTCGGTGCCGACGAGGCCAAGAAGTTGGCTGCCCGCAACATCAACATCATCAAGAAGATTGCTGAGCGTACAGAGGAAATCGAGAAGGGTGTCGAGGAGTTGGTGAATGCCCGCAAGGTAGCCAACAAGATCGAGAGCGAGCACGACAAGGCCATCGCTTACCACGACACTGTGGCTCCAAAGATGGAAGAGATCCGTTACCAGATCGACAAACTGGAGCTCACCGTAGCCGACGAGCTTTGGACATTGCCTAAGTATCGCGAACTCTTGTTCATCAGATAAAACGTTAACATTATATCCGATATAAACATAAAAAAAGCTCATTAGAGCTACTCTTCATCAGATATAACAAAAGAACGATCAATCTATTTCTTTTATTGGTTGTTTAAGTTTGCAGGTTGTGCCATTGTGAAATGGTGCAACCTTTTTAGTTTGCAAGCGGTTCACAAGGCAAGTGAGGTATAGGTTCGATAGCCATTGAGGTATAGGTTCGTTGGCCATCGAGGTATAGGTTCGTTGGTCATCGAGGTATAGCCTCATGAACAAGTGAAGCCTATAGCATCTTCGAGTTCAAATACTATGAGTCCTCATCTCATGAGATGATTTTGCGTTGTTTTTCTCAGAATATGGAGAGAACGCAAATATTTTGGCGTATAACCGTAGATATTTGAAGAAATATTCTTTATTCTCAGGATAATTCATTACTTTTGTGACACTGAAAGCAAAACGTACTCATCATGGAGAAGAAAAACCGTATGGCAAACTACTCATCTGGACAAAGAATCACGGTGCGTGGCGAGGAGTTCCTCGTCACCAATATAGAACCCGACATCAACAATAACTGGCTTCTTCACGCCGTGGGCATCAGCGAGCTGGTCAAGAACCACCGCTTCATCTTCGACACCGACATCGACACCGACATCGATGTCGTCAGTCCTGCCCGTACGCAGCTTGTGGCGGACACCGACCCGCGTTGGCGCAAGACGCGTCTGCTCATAGAGACCGCCATCCGCAACAACGCCTTCTGCTCACCCAAGATCACGGTGGCGCAGGGCGGTGCCTACGACATCGCCGAGTACCAGATGGAGCCTACGCTCAAGGCCCTCGAACTGCCGCGCCCACGTCTACTCATTGCCGACGGCGTGGGTCTGGGCAAGACCATCGAGGTGGGCATCTTCCTCAGCGAGATGATACGACGCGGACGTGGCAAGCGCATCCTCGTCTGTGCGCTCAAGAGCATCCTCGCACAGTTTCAGGAAGAGATATGGAACCGCTTCGCCATCCCCCTCGTGCGCCTCGACAGCGTGGGCGTCGCCAAGATACAGAGTGAGATACCGCTCAACAAGAATCCCTTCGACTACTACGACAAGACCATCATCTCCATCGACACGCTGAAGAACAACGGCCGCTTCCGTGCCTGGCTTGAGAAGACGCATTGGGACATCATCGTCATCGACGAGTGCCACAAGGTGAGCAACGAGGCGAGCCTCCGTGGCGACCTCGCCCAGTTTCTCGCCCAGAAGTGCGACTCGCTCATCCTCACCTCCGCCACGCCCCACAACGGCAACGCCGAGTCGTTTGCCAACCTCATGCGCATGCTCGACCCCATCTCCATTCCCCGCAACGGCGAGTACACGCAGCAGGACATCGCGCCCTACTATGTGCGCCGCTTCAAGAAGGACATCGGCGACACCCGCATCCGTGGGCAGTTCCAGCAGCGCAAGGTCGTCAGCATCCCCGTGCACATCGCCCCCGAGGAGGAGCAGTTCCTGAAGGTGCAGCACCGGCATTTCCGTGGGCTGAGCGATGCCTCCGCCACCGACCAGCTCTTTGCGCTCAACCTCTTCAAGAGTTACCTCTCCTCGCCCCAGGCCGCCAAGGAGTCGCTCGAAAAGCGAAGCGAAAAGGACGACAGCCCCGAGGTGCAGGAGTTGCTTGAATTGGTCAACGACAACATCCGTCAAGGCCTCGACACCCGCTACGCCGCCTTCCGTGCAAAGCTCAAGGAAATATGGAAGTCCAACAAGCAGGAGCGCATCGTCGTCTTCACCGAGCGCATCGCCACGATGCGGTTCCTCTCGGAGAGCATACGCCGGGAGTTCCGCCTCAGCGAGGATCAGGTGGTGTGCTTCGACGGCTTCATGACCGACACGGAGCAGGAGGAGATGGTCTCCGACTTCGCCAAGGAGGACAGCAAAATTCGCGTCTTCATCTCCAGCGACTCCGGTTCGCAGGGTGTCAACCTCCACTACTTCTGCCACATCATGTTCAACTACGACATTCCTTGGAGCCTCATCACCCTCGAGCAGCGCAACGGCCGCATCGACCGCTACGGCCAGAAGCAGGAACCCGTCATCTATTACCTCGTGGCACAGGGCGACGACGAGGCCCTGCGCACCGACTTCCGCATCCTCGACAAACTGCGCGACAAGGAGCAGGAGGTGCACGACACCCTGGGCGATGCCATGAGCGTCCTCTCGCTCTACAACAGTCAGAAGGAGGAGGACGAGGTGAAGGAAGCCCTAAAAACGGGCGACGAGGACTTCATCGAAAAGTCTGTCTCGCGCCGTCGCCGTGGCGGTTTCCGCAGCATGGAGGCCGTGAAGGCCACGCCAGCCAAGGAGCATCTCTCCGACAAGATATTCGAGCACAAGCTCTCGCTCTACCAGAGCGACGAGCAGTTCTACCGCGACCTCTTCGCCCAGCTGGAGGCCGCAGGGGCCATCCGTCCCGGCGACGTGCAGTGGCAGGAGGGTTCAGTGCCCTATGTTGAAGTGAAGAACAACGAAGAACTAAAAGATGTGCTCTTCGACATTCCGAAGGAGGCCGTGCCGCACGACAACATCTTCCGCCTCTGCGCCGACAAGGGCGTACTCAACAGGAGCATCGCCGAGTCGCGCCGGCAGAAGGGCAGCGAGTGGAGCCGCTTCCTGCCGCTCTACGACCTCCACCCCATCGTGCAGTATCTGCTCACGAAGTTCACCGCCTCCGTGCCCAAGAGCCAGGCGTTCGTGGTGAAGGGCGAGCAGCTGCCCGAGGGCATGAGCTACTACCTCTTCTACGGCAGCCATGCCAACGGTCTGGGGCAGAACCTGCTGAGCAAGTTCTTCCTCGTGCCGCTCGACAAGGGCGGTGCCCTGCGCGAAAAGCCCCTCTCCCTCTACGACTTCCTTGCGCAGTACCGCCTCAACGACTCGTTCCTCCAGGGCGTGCAGCAGAGCGACATCGCCGTGCTGCAGCAGAACCTCGACAGTGCCATCGAGACGGGCATGGAGTTCTATTTGAAGCAAAAGCAACAGGAAGTGGCCTTGAAGATGGAGCAGCAGCTCGAGGCCTACAAAGAAAAGCTGAACGCTTGGGCCAGTGAAGCCCAGCAGTCGCTCTTCCAGCTGGAGAGCGACGAAATCCAGATAACCCGTTGCAACCGCGAGAACGAGGAAGAGAAAATCAGAAAAATCAGCGACGAGTCGAGCCAGTTCTACCAGGACATGTGCTCCCTCGACAAGGCAGAGCCCTACATGCGCCTGCTCGCCGTATTCTACAACTTTTAATGCATAGAGATACTTATGGCAGACAATATAAATATAACCGAAAGTCAGCTATCGTTGCTGCACGATTTGCGATGCATCATCAATGACGCAAGAACACGTGTTGCATCGACAGCAAACGCCGAGCTCACTATGATGTATTGGCATATTGGTGAGCGTATCTGTCGTGAAACGCTCCACTTTCAGCGTGCTGAATACGGAAAGCAGTTAGTGTCGACAGTGTCGACGCAATTACAAAAGGAATACGGAGGCAAAGGATTTGAACTTCGAAGTATTCAAAGAATGATACAGTTTGCACAGAAGTTCCCGAAAGAGCAAATTGTGTCGACGCAATTGACGTGGAGCCATATCATTGAAATCTTACCGTTGAAAGATGAATGGCCTCTTTCCCCCTCGGCATCCCCGAGAAGTACCAGTCCGCCATATACTCCCGCACGCTCCTCTTGAACTGCCTCACCTCCCACTACGCCGACCTGTGGTCCAGCTGCTGGCGCGACGAGTACGCCGCCGAGACGTGGAGCAAAGCCGACGCGCGGCTCAAGCCTTTCGCCGGGTTGCAGCCCGACTGGGCGTGGGAGACCCCTCTGCGCAACTACTACGAGCGCCGCCAGGCACTGGTGGAGATAGACGTGCTCGCCGCCATGGCGCTGGGCCTCTCGCTGAAGGACCTGGAGATGATCTACACCATACAGTTCCCCGTGCTGCAGCAGAACGAGGCGGACACATGGTACGACGCCAAGGGCAACATCGCCTTCACCTGCTCCAAGGGTCTCACCGGCGTGGGCCTCGAACGCAAGCGCAACGGCAAGACCGGTGCCCTCGGCTGGGAGGACATCCGCGGCGAGCAGCTCGAAGCCAACACCTACGCCGGCGCCGCCCCCACCCACACCCACACCATCGACCCCCAAAAGAGCGAACTCTACGGCGGACAGCAAATGACCTACCACGCCCCCTACACCCGCTGCAACCGCATAGAAGACTACCGCACCGCCTGGGCGCACTTCGAAAAGATATTCAATAAGTAAACGAACCATTCACAATATGATAATCGAATTAAGACTGCAGGACTGGAAGAGCTTTTCGGATGCAAAGCTCTACATAGACCCTCTTACTATTATAATAGGTACGAATGCCAGTGGCAAATCAAACCTGTTCGATGCTCTGAAAATGTTAGGGGCTCTGGTATCGCCAACCGACATCTTGGACATAGCAAAAGAAGTGCGTGGCGGGGCAGAAGGAATTGTCCGAAGAGGACAGGAAAGCTGCACGCTTACCACGGTAATGGACACGGACAAGAGCGGCGAACAACTGACCTATGCCATCACTTTGGCTCTTGACAAGCAGAGAAACGTTTGGATAAAGGGAGAGAAGCTAACCTCTTCCAGTTCAAAAAAGGAACTTACCCTTTTCGAGAGGAAGGAAACAGACGAGAACAACTCCACGCTTGTTTCGGTAAGCCTCTATTCTGAGGGCAAGCTGCGCCTGCAGAATTTCCCGGCGAAGTCGTCCATCCTGTCGCAAATAGAGTATGTGAACTGCGCCCGCAAGATAAAAGAGGCTACGGCGACGGTGGTGGGCAACTTCAAAAAAATACGTTTGTCCAACCCTATCCCTGAGCGAATGAGAGACTTCACGGCCCTGTCGAAGACGATTGCGGATGATGCCTCCAATCTGGCAGGCTATTTGGCAAACTTGGACGAGGAGACGCAAACGAAGACCTACGATGCCATACTGAAATATCTTCGTCCGTTACCCGACAAGGATATCAAGAGCCTCAGGGCGGAAAAAGTGCCTTTGACCGACATGGCGATGCTCTTCTGCACGGAGGAGTGGCAGGAAGGCGTAGCACAAGAGCAGAGCGCACGGGGCATGAGCGACGGCACACTGCGCTTCGCCGGAATCATAGCCATGCTGGTAACGGCAGAAGACCACAGTCTGGTGCTCTTGGAGGAACTGGACCAAGGGGTGCATCCCTCGCGCGCCAAAAACATGGTGGCAATGCTCAAAGAGATAGGACGGCAAAAGCACCTCGACATCATCTGCACCACCCACAACGCCACCTTTGTAGACGAACTGGGACTACGGATGATACCGTTCATCTCCTATGTAAAGCGAAACGACGCCAACGGCTGCACGGACATACGCCTGCTGGAAGAAAACGAAAAACTGGCACGCATGATGGCAACAAAAACCGTCGGCGACATGATGACAAACAACGACCTGTAAGAGAACTATGAACAAGAAAGTACTTATCGTGGATACGTGTCTGGCTTGTGTATGGATGCAGGTGCCAGGCATGGAAACGGCAGGTGCCGACAACGACTGTTGGGACTATGACCGAGTAAACAAGAAGATAGAGGAAGAAACTGCTGCCGGCACACTCCTCGTGCTGCCGCTTGCCTCTATCATAGAGACGGGCAACCACATCGCCCAAATAAAGCGACAAGACCGAATGGACTATGTGCGCAAGTTTGCCTCACACATACAGCACTGCATAGACGGAGACACGCCATGGGTGGCATACAATGAGCAGAACAGCCTATGGGAAGGACAGCACCTTAAAGACATCTCCCAAAGATGGGAGGACATGAATTCCAACGGCGAGACGCATTCCCTTGGCGATGTCAGCATACTCGATGTGGCTACATTCTACCGTACGCTGAACTACGAAGTAGAGATTCTCACCGCCGACCAACTGCTGAAAGCATACGAAAGCGTGGATATAGACCAAATGGACATGCCGAAACCCAGAAGAAGAAGATAAAACCGCACCGCCTGGGCACACTTCGAAAAGATACTTTCAGAGAAATGACAATTCAGCAACCACTGCTTGCTGTTTTCAAGTAAACGAAGAAATATGATTAAAGTACACGATACTGCAGACTTCAGCCACTACATAGAGGAATTGCTGAGCCAAACAGAAGGGAAAGACCTTGAGTTTAAAAGCGCAGCAGGTGGATTTCCCGGTAGTTTTTGGG
>CAVEJY010000019.1:0-4794 GCA_963616155.1 Acutalibacteraceae bacterium | reverse complement strand
TCCATCGTTTGGCTTCTATACATAATGCGTCAACTTCGGCATCTGTCTTTGCAACACCGAAGTTCTTTATCTCATGGAACTTTCCGTTACTCTTGTCCACAACTATCACGCCTATGTGACCACTGCGGTACTTTTTCTTACGTACAAACATGGCGCAAAGATACGAAAAAATAGCTTGCGTCACCCATTTTTAGCTGAAATTTTTGCTAACTACCTGAAAATGAGCACTCGTTTTTTCAAATTGTCCAGGCTTGTCAAAGTCAGGAAAAGTTTTTAAAGGAACAAAAGAATCCGTAGTTTTTGTGCTTTATGACGGCAAAAAACAAGTTGAGCCACCTGTCACACCATAGAATCCCCATTAACAAGTAAAAGCCATAGATGAATCATCACCTATGGCTTTTACCTTAATTATATAATACACCTTGGTTTACTCTCCGATGTTGGAGTTGGAGTAATCCAATACATTCTTGCGGTTGGCCTGCATACGCTCGTACTCCTCCTTGGAACCGACGATGATCTTCTCCCACTGACGGAGACCCGTACCGGCAGGAATCAAGTGACCGCAGATCACATTCTCCTTCATACCCTCAAGGTAATCCACCTTACCGCGGATGGCTGCCTCGTTCAAGACCTTGGTGGTCTCCTGGAAGGAAGCGGCACTCATGAAGCTCTTGGTACCAAGGGCTGCACGGGTGATACCCTGGAGAATCTGGGTAGATGTGGCGGCAACGGCATCACGCACCTGAACGAGCTTCAGGTCACGGCGCTTCAAGCTGGAGTTCTCGTCGCGTAACTTGCGGGCTGTCACAATCTGACCGGGCTTGAGGTTCTCGCTGTCACCGGCGTCGGTAACCACCTTCTTGCCCCAGATGCGGTCGTTCTCCTCTGCGAAGTCGAGCTTGTCCACCAACTCCTGCTCCAGGAACGTGGTATCGCCCGGATCGTCGATGCGAACCTTGCGCATCATCTGGCGAACGATAATCTCGAAGTGCTTGTCGTTGATCTTCACACCCTGCAGACGGTACACATCCTGCACCTCATTCACGATATACTCCTGAACGGCGGTAGGACCCTTGATGGCAAGGATGTCGCCCGGAGTCACACTACCGTCAGACAACGGAGTACCGGCGCGAACGGCATCGTGCTCCTGTACCAGAATCTGCTTGGACAGGGAAACGAGGTACTTCTTCTGGTCGCCCGTCTTGGAAGTAACGATGATCTCACGGTTACCACGCTTCACCTTACCCATGGTAATCTCACCATCGATTTCGGAAACGATGGCAGGGTTGGATGGGTTACGGGCCTCGAACAGCTCGGTTACACGTGGAAGACCACCGGTGATATCACCTGCACCACCCACAGCACGAGGAATCTTCACCAAAGTCTCACCCGTCTTGATGGTCTGACCGTCTTCAACGGCAACGTGACCACCCACAGGGAAGTTGTATGTACCCAATACCTGACCATGGGCATCCACGATGTCACAGGTAGGCACCATCGCCTTGTTCTTGGAATCAGTGATGATCTTCTCGGTCAAGCCGGTCGCCTCGTCGGTCTCGGCACGGTAGGTAGCACCCTCCTGCACATCATTGAACTTCAGCGTACCGGCATACTCACTCACGATGACTGCGTTGAACGGATCCCACTTGGCAATCTTGGTACCAGCCTCCACGACCTCACCCTGCTTGTGGTAGAGAGAAGAACCGTAAGGAACGTTCATCGTAGAGAGGACGATATTCGTGTTGGGGTCAACGAACTTGATCTCAGCAAGACGGCTCACTACCATCTCGCAATCCACGTCGTTGCCGTTCTCGTCTTCCTCAACGAAAGGAACGGTACGCAACTCGTCGAACTCGATGCGAGACTTGTTCTTGGCAACGATGCTGGCGTTGGCGGCAGCGTTACCTGCCACACCACCGGCGTGGAAGGTACGGAGGGTCAACTGAGTACCAGGCTCACCAATGGCCTGTGCGGCAATCACACCGACAGCCTCACCCAGCTGCACCATACGGGCAGTGGCCAAGTTGCGACCATAACACTTCATGCAGACACCCTTCTTGCTCTCGCAGGTAAGCACGGAACGAATCTCGATGCTCTCGATGGGCGACTCCTCGATGGCCTTGGCCTTAGGCTCGGTGATTTCCTCACCGGCAGAAACGATCAACTCACCCGTTGTAGGATGGATAACATCGTGTACGGAAACACGACCCAAGATACGCTCATAGAGAGAAGAGATAACCTCGTCACCGTTCTTCAAGGCGGTGCATACCAAGCCACGCAAGGTACCGCAGTCATCCTCGGAAATGATTACGTCGTGGGAAACGTCCACAAGACGGCGAGTCAAGTATCCGGCGTCGGCAGTCTTCATAGCGGTATCGGCAAGACCCTTACGGGCACCGTGTGAAGAAATGAAGTACTCCAACACAGACATACCCTCCTTAAAGTTGGAAAGGATAGGGTTCTCGATGATCTGCGCACCCTCGGCACCCGCCTTCTGAGGCTTCGCCATCAAACCACGCATACCGGAGAGCTGCTTGATCTGGTCCTTAGAACCACGGGCTCCGGAGTCGAGCATCATGTACACGGCGTTGAAACCCTGGTCAGCCTCTGTCATCTCCTTCATCAGGATGTTACCGAGGTCAGTATTCACATGGGTCCATGTATCGATTACCTGGTTGTAACGCTCGGTATCGGTGATGAAACCCATATTATAGTTGTTGGTGATTTCCTCAATCTCCTTGTGACCCTTAGCCACAATCTCCTCCTTCTCAGGCGGGATGATGATGTCGCCGAGGTTGAACGACAGACCGGCAACGTAAGCCATGCGGTAACCCAAGTTCTTGATACCGTCGAGGAACTCACAAGCCTCTGCCATACCCACAGCCTTGATTACGTCGGAAATCAGGCCGCGGAGGGTCTTCTTGGAAATGACATCATTGAAGAAGCCCACCTCGTCGGGGATAATCTGGTTGACGATGACACGGCCCACTGAGGTCTCGATCATGCGGTCCTGCAGTTTGCCGTCCACCAAGTCCTTCACGATGACCTTGACAGGAGCGTGGAGGTCGCAACGGCCCTCGTTATGGGCAATCAATGCCTCCTCGGAGCCATAGAAAGCAAGCCCCTCGCCCTTGGCACCCGGACGGAGCTTGGTGATATAATAGAGACCCAACACCATATCCTGAGAAGGCACGGTGATAGGAGCGCCGTTGGCTGGGTTCAGGATATTGTGGCTCTGGAGCATCAGGACCTGAGCCTCCAATACAGCCTCGTTGCTCAAGGGGAGGTGAACAGCCATCTGGTCACCGTCGAAGTCGGCGTTGAACGCAGTACATGCCAACGGGTGCAACTGGATAGCCTTACCCTCGATCATCTTGGGCTGGAAAGCCTGAATACCGAGACGGTGAAGTGTAGGAGCACGGTTCAGCATGACAGGATGACCCTTCATCACGTTCTCAAGGATGTCCCAGATGACAGGCTCGCGGCGGTCTACAATCTTCTTGGCACTCTTCACGGTCTTCACGATGCCACGCTCGATCAACTTGCGGATCACGAATGGCTTGTAAAGCTCGGCAGCCATCAACTTAGGAAGACCGCACTCGCCCATCTTCAGCTCAGGGCCTACGACGATTACCGAACGGGCAGAGTAGTCAACACGCTTACCCAGCAAGTTCTGACGGAAGCGGCCCTGCTTACCCTTCAAGGAGTCGGAGAGAGACTTCAAGGGACGGTTGCTCTCGCTCTTCACGGCAGAACTCTTGCGGGAGTTGTCGAACAAGCTGTCGACAGCCTCCTGCAGCATACGCTTCTCGTTGCGGAGGATCACCTCGGGAGCCTTGATCTCAACGAGTCTCTTCAGACGGTTGTTACGGATGATGACACGACGATAGAGGTCGTTCAAGTCGGATGTGGCGAAACGTCCACCATCCAGCGGAACCAACGGACGCAACTCAGGAGGAGTGACGGGGATGATCTTCATCACCATCCACTCGGGCTTGTTGATGCCCTTGCTGGCACGGAAGCCCTCCACGACGTTCAGACGCTTCAACGCCTCAGTCTTGCGCTGCTGGCTGGAGTCGTTGTTGGCACGGTCGCGAAGCTCGTAAGAGAGACTGTCGAGGTCGATGGTCTGGAGCAACTGGTAGATAGCCTCGGCACCCATCTTGGCGATGAACTTATTGGGGTCATCGTCAGCGAGCATATCGTTGTCGGGGCTGATCTGGTTGTCGATGATGTCGATGTACTCGTCCTCTGTCAAGAGGTCGAGCTTATGGGAACCGTTCATCTCCAGGCCGTCGGCATCAGTCTTGCCCTCCATGGTACCCGGCTGGATTACCACATACTTCTCATAGTAGATGACAGCGTCGAGTTTCTTGGTAGGCATACCGAGGAGGTAACCGATCTTGTTGGGGAGAGAGCGGAAATACCAGATGTGTGCCACGGGCACTACCAACTCGATATGGCCGGAACGCTCGCGGCGCACCTTCTTCTCCGTCACCTCAACACCGCATCGGTCGCAGACGATTCCCTTGTAGCGGATACGCTTGTACTTGCCGCAGGCGCACTCATAGTCCTTGGTAGGACCGAAGATGCGCTCGCAGAACAGACCGTCGCGCTCCGGCTTGTATGTACGATAATTGATGGTCTCAGGCTTAGTAACCTCACCAAACGAATTTTCCAGGATCTCCTCAGGCGAAGCGAGACCGATGGTAATCTTCGTAAAATTATTCTTTACCTTAGTATCTTTTTTGAAAGCCATGTTTCTATATCTTAATTAGGGGTTCTCAAAATTAA
>CAVEJY010000018.1:0-3957 GCA_963616155.1 Acutalibacteraceae bacterium | reverse complement strand
CTCCCCCAAGTAAGAGAAATATAGAGTTTTTATCAATAAGAGTTATGCTAAAGTTATTGCAAGGCTTGAGCCGTTGGCTCGCCAACTACACCTCCATCTTCATCATCGGCGTAGCAGTGTTCACATTCTTCTTCCCACATACCTTCGACTGGGTGCGCGGAACCACACAGACCGTCATCCTCGGCATCATCATGCTCACCATGGGACTGACCCTCACCACCAACGACTTCAAGATTCTGGCGCAGCGTCCGCTCGACATCTTCATCGGTGCCTGCGCCCAGTTTGTCATCATGCCCGGCGTGGCCTACCTCCTGGTGCACGTCTGGCACCTTGACCCGGCCCTTGCCCTCGGCATTCTGCTCGTGGGTTGCTGCCCCGGCGGCGTGTCGAGCAACATCATGAGCTACCTCTGCCACGGCGACGTGGCGTTCTCCGTGGGAATGACCTGCGCATCCACCCTCCTCGCTCCCGTGATGACCCCGCTGCTGATGAAGATTACGGCAGGAGAGATCATCCATGTGGATGCCGTGGGAATGTTCCTCAACATCCTCGTCGTCACGATTATCCCCGTCGCCATCGGCTGTCTGCTCAACTACATCTACGGCAAGCGTGAGAGCTTCCCCGTGCTCCAGAGCCTGATGCCGGGCGTGAGCGTCACCTGTCTGGCGTTCATCGTGGGAGGTGTCATCTCCACCGTACACGACGACCTCGTGGCTCGCGGGCTGATGCTCTTCCTGTGGACCTTCGCCGTGGTGTTCTGCCACAACACGCTGGGCTACTTCCTCGGCTGGTTCTCCGGCAGGCTCGCCGGTTTCAACACCGCCAAGAAGCGCACCATCAGCATCGAGGTGGGGATGCAGAACGCCGGCCTCGCCACCGTCTTGGCCGGCAACTTCTTCGCCGCCCAGCCCCTCGCCGTACTGCCCTGCGCCATCAGCTGCGCCTGGCACAGCATTTCGGGCACCATCCTTGCCGGAATCTATCTGAAATGGGACAAGCTGCAAGCAAGGAAAGGATAAAGGTGAGCCACAGAATACTCGGAACAACAAAAAAGTTTTCTCTTTTAAACCACAGACAATCTTTTATATAATAAGGTACAACAAGGATTTTGAAAACCGCTTCACACGAGGCGGTTTTATTTTTGGGTTTTCTTGAAAATTATTGAAAGTTTTCTTGGTGAGTTCCCAAAAGAGCCCTATCTTTGCATCAGAAAAACGGGACAGCAAGATGTTCCATAAGTCAAACTTTTAAAACAGAACGATTATGAAAAAGATAATGAGAATGATGATGATGGCAATGGCAGCAGTGGCAATGATGACAGGCTTCGCCTCTTGCAACAAAGACAGCGACAACAGTGTAATTCCCGAAAAGAACTATTACCCTGCGCTAAAATTAGACCTGAAGGTATCCGAGGATGCCCTGAGCGTTGCGGACTTCACCGTAACATATCTCGACGGAGACGGCAAGGAGCAGACAGAGGCTTTCAACACGACATCCTTCTCAAAGACCATCACGTTCAATTCCCTTCCCGCCAAGGTGAAGTACTCCGTCACTTACACGATGAAGTCTACCTTGCCCGACAAAGAGAAGTTCGACCTCAGCGTCTACGACAGTTCCAAGGCAGGCAAGACCGACGGATTGAATTACTATTCCGAACTCAAGATGACGACACTTTCAAAAAGCGGCAAGGGACTCAAGAAAGAAAATATTGCAACAGGCTTAGAAATATGCTACGGCAACTGGGGCAATGAGGGAACCATTGAAAAATAAGAATTGATTGAAAATAATTGTTAGCATTTAAACGATAACCGACTGATACGGGAGGAGAAACCTGATTTTCTCCTCCTTTTTTATGCCTTGTAGGGGGAAAAGGACAATGGTCGCTGCTTTGTCGCTACTCATTTCCCCGACTATGAAAGTATTTTTCTCCAACTGGGAACACAGAAAAGAGGGAGTCCACAATGCCAAGCCCCCCGTTCTTGTGGCTAAAAGGAAGAAAAATCAGCCTTTTTGGGACTCACCTGGAACGGGAAAAACAAGCTAACTTACAGATTACAAGCCTTTTAAAGAAGAAACGTTCCAGCGTTCCAGTTGTTCCAATTCATTTTTCGAAAGTACTATTTTCCGTTCCTCCTTATATATATATATTATATATATCTAATTATTAATTAGTTATATAACATATAAAGAGAAGGAACGAAAAAATGCAATTTCATTTTTTTAATTGGAACAACTGGAACACTGGAACGCCGGAACGCAATCTATCCATGTAACTGATTGTATATAAGCAAGCCATTGCCTACTTTCCCGTAGAAAGCAAGTCCACGGCTCGCCTCACAATCTCGCTCGTCTCGTTCCACACCTGGAAATATTGGCTCATATCCCACATATCTCGCGCTACAAGGGCTTTGAGCTGCATGGACAGGTATTTCCTCGTCTGGGCAAGTTCGGCTTCGTCCTTGGGCTCTATTTTCCCTTTCTTGCCCTCGGCGATGATGCCGTCCACGAGCGAGGAAGGAACCTCGTAGGTGGCGAGGAACTTGTCGAAGTCCTGGTACTGCGCCCTCAGCTCCTTGCGGTGGGCGTCGATGAACTTCAGGCTGTGGTTGATGACGATGCTCTTGGCGGCCAGCTGACGGTGCATCTTGGTGTACTTGGTGGTGTCGAGCGGCACGAAATAGTCGGGCATGATGCCTCCGCCTCCGTACACCACGCGGTGCTTGCGCAGGGTGTAGTACTTCAGCGAGTCGGCGAGATGGATGCTGTCCTGGTTGGTAAACTCACCGTGCTTGTAACGCTTGTCGAGGTCGAGGGCATAGTCCTCGCGGTCGCCCTTGGTATAAGGCTTCTGGATGCACCTGCCGCTGGGCGTGTAGTAATGGGCGATGGTGAGGCGAATCTCACTGCCGTCCTCAAAGGTGAGCGGACGCTGCACGAGTCCCTTGCCGAAGGTGCGGCGACCCACCACCACGCCACGGTCCTGGTCCTGTATGGCACCGGAGACAATCTCTGCGGCAGAGGCAGTGAACTCGTTGGTGAGCACCACGACCCTGCCCTTGCGCCATCTGCCGTTGGCCTGTGCGCGGAACTCCTGGCGCGGAGCCTTGCGCCCGTTGGTATAGACGATGAGGTCGCCTTTCTCCAGGAACTCGTTGGCAATCTGCGCCGCCGCCTGCAAGTAGCCTCCTCCGTTGTCCTGGAGGTCGAAGATGAGGTCTTTCATGCCCTTCTTCTTGAGCGAGTCCATTGCCTCGCTCACCTCCCTGTGGCTCGTCATTCCGAAGCTGCCCAGGCGGATGTAGCCGATGCCCGGGCGAATCATGTAGGCGGCGTCCATCGTGGTGACGGGAATCTTGTCGCGCTTCACCTTGAAGATGAGCTTGTCACCGATGCCACGGCGTACGATGGTGAGGTTAGCCACCGTTCCCTTGGGGCCGCGGAGCCGCTTCATGATGTCTTCCTTGCTCATCTTCACACCCGCGATGGCGGTGTCGTTCACCGCCACGATGCGGTCGCCTGCGAGGATGCCCACCTTCTCGGAGGGTCCGTTGGTGATGGTTTGGATCACCATCAGCGTGTCGTCCACCATGTTGAACTGCACGCCGATGCCTTCGAAGGAACCGTTGAGCGGCTCGTTCATCGACTGCGTTTCCTTTGCCGTAGCATAGGAGGAATGCGGGTCGAGCTTCTCCAGCATCCCCCGGATGGCATCCTCCACCAGCCTGTTCTCATCCACGCTGTCCACATAGAGGTTGGCGATGGCGATTTCCGCCCTGCCCAGTTTCTCTATCGGGCTACTCTTGCCCATCTTGATGTGCATCTGGGCATTTACCGACGTTATTGTCAAGAAGGCAACAAATGCCACAAATAAGATTCTTTTCATGCTCATTGATTTCACTTAATTCTTCACTCTTCGTTCTTCACTCTTCACTTACCATATCCTCCTCGATCACGAGG
>CAVEJY010000017.1:0-4315 GCA_963616155.1 Acutalibacteraceae bacterium | reverse complement strand
TCCTGTTCAAGGGTGAAGTTATTCGCAGAAAGTCTGGTAAGAGCGCTGCTGCTAAGTAATTTTAAACATTTACGATTATGACAACAAAGAAAGTTGAAAGACGAATTAAGATAAAGTTCCGCATTCGCAAGAGCGTCAATGGAACAGCTGAGCGTCCACGTCTTAGTGTTTTCCGCTCCAACAAGCAGATTTACGCTCAGGTTATTAATGATTTGACAGGTACCACATTGGCATCTGCTTCTTCTCTCGGTATGGAGAAGATGCCTAAGCAGGAGCAGGCTGCCAAGGTTGGCGAGCTGGTTGCTGAGAAGGCTAAGGCTGCTGGTGTAGAGTCAGTTGTTTTCGACCGTAATGGTTATCTTTACCATGGTCGTGTGAAGGAATTGGCTGATGGTGCTCGTAAGGGTGGTCTTAAATTTTAAACGATTATGGCAATGAATAGAGTAAAAGTAAATAGTGATGTAGAACTGAAAGACCGCTTGGTTGCTATCAACCGCGTGACCAAGGTTACAAAGGGTGGTCGTACTTTCACATTCGCTGCTATCGTCGTTGTAGGTGACGGTAAAGGCGTTATCGGTTATGGTCTTGGCAAGGCTGGCGAAGTTACGGCTGCCATCGCCAAGGGTACTGAGGCTGCAAAGAAGAACTTGGTAAAGGTTCCTGTAATCAAGGGTACTGTTCCTCACGAGGTAGAGGTATCTTTCGGTGGTGCCAAAGTCCTCATGAAGCCAGCTGCTGCCGGTACTGGACTGAAGGCTGGTGGTGCTATGCGTGCCGTACTGGAGAGCGTTGGTGTGAAGGATGTCATTGCAAAGTCCAAGGGTTCTTCCAATGCCCACAACTTGGTGAAGGCTACAATCGCCGCTCTGTCTGAGATGCGTGATGCCTACACTGTAGCTGGCGAGCGTGGTGTGAGCATGGATAAGGTATTTAACGGTTAATTAGGAGATTCGAAATATGGCAACAATTAAAGTCAAGCAGATTAAGAGTAAAATCGGTGCCCCTGTAGACCAGAAGCGTACACTTCAGGCCTTGGGTCTCCACAAGATTTCTCAGGTTGTTGAGGTTGAGGATACTCCAAGCAACCGTGGTATGATTCGCAAGGTTCATCACCTCGTTAACGTAGTAGATTAATTCATCTTTTAAATTAAGAACGATTATGAAATTAAATAATTTGAAACCCGCTGCCGGTTCTACTCATTCACGTCGTCGTATTGGTCGTGGTCCAGGTTCTGGACTCGGCGGTACTTCTACCCGTGGACACAAGGGTGCCAAGGCTCGTTCTGGTTACAAGAAGAAGATTGGTTTCGAAGGTGGTCAGATGCCATTGCAGCGTCGTGTTCCCAAGTTTGGTTTCAAGAACATCAACCATAAGGAATACTTTGCTGTTAACCTTTCTACCCTTCAGGCTCTCGCAGAGGCCAAGAACCTTACCAAGATTGGTATCGCTGAGCTGAAAGAGGCTGGTCTTACCAACGGTAAGGAGCTTGTAAAGGTTCTCGGTAACGGTGAGTTGAAGGCCAAGTTGGAAGTAGAAGCTAATGCTTTCTCTAAGTCTGCCGAAGAGGCTATCAAGGCAGTTGGTGGTAATGCAACTATAATCTAAGTAAATGAAAAAGTTTATTGAGACACTAAAGAACTGTTGGAAGATTGAGGATCTTCGTCAGAGGCTCCTCATCACTCTTCTGTTTACGGCTATCTACCGTTTCGGCTCGTTCGTTGTGCTTCCTGGCATCAACCCGAGTATGTTGGAAAAACTTCAGTCGCAGACCTCAGGCGGACTTATGTCGCTTCTGGACATGTTCTCTGGTGGTGCATTTTCCAATGCGTCTATTTTTGCGCTTGGTATTATGCCTTATATCTCAGCTTCTATTGTTATGCAACTTCTTGCCGTGGCTGTACCTTATTTCCAGAAGATGCAGCGTGAGGGTGAGAGTGGCCACAAGAAAATACAATGGTATACTAGGGTCCTGACGGTGGCCATCTTGGTCTTTCAGGCCCCCAGTTACCTCTTGAACTTGAAGATGCAGGCAGCGAATGCACTGGCAACGGGCATCAGCTGGACGGTTTTCATGATTCCGGCCACAATCATCTTGGCAGCAGGAAGTATGTTCATCCTCTGGTTAGGCGAGCGTATTACTGACAAGGGTGTGGGTAATGGTATCTCCTTGATTATTATGATTGGTATCATCGCAAGGTTGCCTCAAGCATTCGTTCAGGAGATTACCTCCCGTTTGCAGGCTATCTCTGGTGGTGGTTTGATCATGTTCATCGTCGAGATTCTGATTCTCTACGCTGTGGTTTGTGCCTCTATTCTGTTGGTACAGGGTACACGTAAGATTCCTGTTCAGTATGCCAAGCGTATCGTTGGCAACAAGCAGTATGGTGGTGCGCGTCAGTACATCCCATTAAAGTTGTTCGCCGCCAACGTGATGCCTATCATCTTCGCGCAGGCTTTGATGTTCATCCCATTGGCTATCGTGCGCTACCAGTCTGAAAATGCAAGTAGCGTGGTACAGCAGTTGATGGATAACCGCAGTTTGCTTTACAATGTGGTCTATGTGGTTCTCGTAATCGCATTCACCTATTTCTACACTGCGATTACATTGAACCCGACGCAGATGGCCGAGGACATGAAGCGTAACAATGGTTTCATTCCTGGTGTGAAGCCAGGCAAGGATACCGCTGAGTACATTGATACCGTGATGTCTCGTATTACTTTACCAGGTTCATTATTTATAGCATTTATTGCGATTATGCCTGCTCTCGCAGGGTTGCTGGATGTTCAGCAAGCATTCTCCCAGTTCTTCGGAGGAACATCTCTGTTGATCTTGGTGGGTGTTGTGATTGACACCTTGCAACAGATAGAAAGCCATTTGCTTATGCGTCACTATGATGGTTTGCTTAACTCGGGTCATACCCGTCAAGGTGGTGTTTCTGCTTATTAATCTTTATCTTTTGAAATGAAGATATTTCTTAAGACTGAGGATGAAATTGACCTGATGCGCAAGGCTAACCAACTCGTTGGTGAGACGCTTGCTGAATTGGGTAAACATATAAAACCAGGTGTAACGACTCTTCAATTGGATAGGGTAGCAGAGGAATTTATCCGTGACCATGGTGCTATTCCAACGTTCAAGAATTTTCCCAATCCATTTGGAGAGCCTTTTCCCGCTAGTATCTGCACATCCGTCAATGACGTGGTGGTTCATGGAGTTCCGAGCGACAAGGTCGTTCTTCGAGATGGAGACATCATCTCTATCGACTGTGGAACGCTTCTCGACGGTTTCAACGGAGACAGTTGCTATACCTTTTGCGTGGGCGAAGTAAAGCCAGAAGTGAGAGAACTGTTGAAGGTGACCAAGGAGTCTTTGTACAAGGGCATTGAACAGGCAGTTGCCGGCAATCATGTCGGAGACATCGGGTATGCGGTACAGACCCATTGTCAGGAGCATGGCTATGGGGTGGTTCGTGAACTGACAGGACATGGTATTGGAAAGGCGATGCACGAGGATCCTCCTGTGCCCAACTTCGGAAGTAGAGGCAATGGAGTGATGTTGAAGGCAGGTATGTGCATAGCCATAGAGCCAATGATTACGTTGGGTGACCGTAAGATCGGACTGCTCCCCGACAAGTGGAGTATCGTGACATGGGATCATAAGCCTGCGGCTCATTTTGAGCATACAATAGTAATTAGGAAAGGTAAAGCTGAAATTTTATCTTCATTCGTGGAAGTAGAACATTTAGAAGGACAAAATATTTAATTATGGCAAAACAGTCCGCTATAGAACAGGATGGAACAATCGTCGAGGCATTGTCCAATGCGATGTTCCGGGTTGAGTTGGAGAATGGCGTGGATATTACTGCACATATCTCCGGCAAGATGAGAATGCATTACATCAAGATTCTGCCGGGAGACAAGGTGAAGGTGGAGATGAGTCCCTACGACTTGACTAAAGGTAGAATAGTATTTAGATACAAATAAATTTATTCATATATAAGGTTATGAAGACAAGAGCATCATTAAAGAAGCGCACAGCAGACTGCAAGATCGTTCGTCGTAAAGGTCGTCTGTTCGTTATCAACAAGAAGAACCCTAAGTTTAAAATGCGTCAGGGTTAATGTTAAAGTTCTGTAAAATCATTGTTTTGTGAAAAAAACTTTGTAATTTTGCAGCCGCTTTAACGAAAAGTATTAATTTATTAATTTTTTATTTTAACAATGGCAATAAGAATTGTTGGAGTAGATTTGCCCCAGAATAAGCGTGGCGAAATCGCATTGACCTATATCTATGGTATTGGTCGAAGTAGTTCAG
>CAVEJY010000016.1:0-24834 GCA_963616155.1 Acutalibacteraceae bacterium | reverse complement strand
TTCCTCACCTCTTCCTGCACCGCAGGACTGGTCATCGGCAAGAACCAGCGGCAGCGACAGCGCAGGCATGTAGCCTGTAAACAAATCGAGTAGGAGGTAAATACGAAAGTAGGAGAAAAACTACACCGTTTTCCTCCTACTCGATTGAAATTTACCCGAAATACCAGTTCTTCAGTTACATTCCGCCTCCCATCGGCGGTTGGCCTCCAGGACCGCCACCAGGACCTCCAGGGCCTCCGCCCGGTTTGCCTGGACCTCCCGGTCTTCCTGGCTTCTCTTTCCTCGCCTTCTTGGCGGGTTTCTCCACCTGCGTCTCCTCCGTGGGAGCGATGGGCTTGAAGAGAAACTCTCCGTTGTCAATCATCTTTACCTGGTAGGGAGGCTTCTCGCCGCCCTTGGGGGCTTTCTTTTTCTTCTTTGACTTGGCGGTGTACTTGGCGTGGACCTTCTCCCACTTGTCCTCCACCTTCTTGTGGTTGGTGCCGAAGAAGATGGCGCAGGTGCGGTTGGACTCCCCCTTCTGCTCCAGAAAATCGCGGAGCTGGTAGGAGTAGTTGTCGCGGTTCTGCAAGAACACCGTCTTGTTCCTCTTGGTGAACCAGACGGAGTCCACCTCCTGTACGGGAGTGAAATAGACAGTGGAGTCGTTGAAGGATGCTGCGATGCCGAACATATATGCCTTCTTCATCTCGTTTTTCGCCGAGACGGTGAGCGATGCCAGCAGCGCTGCTCCCACTGAAGCCAATGCTAACTTTGAACTTTTCATTTTACCTTAATTAATATTTTGTTTGCCTACTGTCCCAGATAGGACTTCAGCAGATTATTCTTGGTGCTGTTGCGGAGCCGACGTATTGCCTTCTCCTTGATTTGCCTCACGCGCTCGCGGGTGAGGTCGTATTTCTTTCCGATTTCCTCCAGAGTCTTCTCCTGCTGTCCGATGCCGAAGAATGCAGTCAGCACGTCGCGCTCCTTGTCGTCGAGCAGGCTGAACAGGCGCACGATTTCCTCGTGCAGAGACTCCATGTCCATCTGGTTGTCGGTGGAGGGAGTGTCGGTGCTTGGCATCACGTCGAGCAGGCTGCCGTCCTCGCTGTCGGAGAAGGGAGCGTCCACGCTCACATGGCGGGTGGCGTTTGCCTTCATCGCCTCGGCAATCTTCTCCTCGGGCAGGTCCACGCAGTCGGCAATCTCGCCCACGTTGGGCCGTCGCTCGTTCTCCTGCTCGAAGCGGCTGAGCACGCGGTTAATCTTCGTCACGCTTCCCACCTGGTTGAGCGGAAGCCTCACGAGGCGGCTCTGCTCCGCAATGGCCTGCAGGATGCTCTGTCTGATCCACCACACGGCGTAGGAGATGAACTTGAATCCCCGGGTCTCGTCAAACTTCATGGCAGCCTTGATCAGCCCCACGTTGCCCTCGTTGATGAGGTCGGGGAGGCTGAGCCCCTGGTTCTGGTACTGTTTGGCAACGGACACAACGAATCTCAGGTTGGCCCTTGTCAACTTCTCCAGTGCCTTGCGGTCGCCCTTTTTGATTCTCTGTGCCAACTCCACTTCCTCTTCCACGGAGATGCGCTCCTCGTGGCTGATTTCCTGAAGGTACTTGTCAAGTGACTGACTTTCACGATTTGTAATCGATTTTGTAATTTTCAATTGCCTCATGGTCGCATTGGATTAAAAAAGTAGGTGCAAATATACGGTTTTTTGTCCGTAATCCCAAAAAAAATAGTAGATATTTGCGAAAATACCTACTATTTGATGATTTTTGACTTATTTTTGCTTATTTCCGTAAGATTCTGCGCCTATTGCAGCGGCACGGCATAATAAGCCTTCTTGCCCGTGGGCCACATGCCCTGGATGTAGAGCACGGGATCCTTGCTGGTGGACGCGCTCTTCACGTTCTTCTGCAGGTCGTCAAGGGTCACGATGTTGTTGTCGTTGATCTTCTGGATGATGAATCCGCGGGAGATGCCTGCGTCCTTCAGGATGCCGCTGTTCACCTTCATCACCTCCACGCCGTAGTTGATGCCGAGCTGCTGCTTCTGTGCCTCTGTGATCTGGCGGAAGTTGCCGCCCAGCACGTCGAGGTCTGCGCTCTTGATTACCGTGGTGGTGCCCTGTGCGTTCTTCAGCGTGATGGTCTTGCTCTGCTCCTTCTTGTTGCGCAGGTAGGTGATGGTCATCTTGTCGCCGGGGCGCTTGCCGTTGAGTGCCTCCTGCAGCTCTGCCATCTTGGTCACCTTCTTGCCATCCACCTTGGTGATGACGTCGCCTTCCTTCAGGCCTGCCTCGGCTCCGTTGCCGTCCTCGTCCACCTTGGCGATGTACACGCCCTCGTTGGTGCCCAGGCTCACTTCCTTGCCGTTCTCTTTCTGTGCGTTGATGTAGTTGAGTACGTCGCTGCCCTGTATGCTGAGCATCACGCGCTGCACGCTGCCGTACTTCTTCAGGTCGTCCACCACCTTATTCATAATGGATGTCGGGATGGCGAAGCCGTAGCCTGCGTAGGAGCCCGTCTGCGAGTAGAGCATGGCGTTGATGCCCACCAGCTCGCCCTGCGTGTTCACCAGCGCGCCGCCCGAGTTGCCGGCGTTGATGGCTGCGTCGGTCTGTATGAAGCTCTCCACGCCGTTGGCTCCCAGGGAGCGTGCCTTGGCGGAGATGATGCCTGCGGTGACGGTGTTGTTGAGTCCGAAGGGGTTGCCCACGGCGATTACCCATTCGCCCACCTTCACGTTGTCGCTGTTGGCGATGGAGAGGGTGGGGAGGTTCTTGCCGTCCACCTTGATGAGGGCGAGGTCGGTGCTCTTGTCGGTGCCGATGATGCGTGCCGAGTACTCACGGTTGTCGTTGAGGGTGACGGTCAGCTCGTCAGCGCCCTCCACCACATGGTTGTTGGTCACGATGTATCCGTCCGAGCTGATGATCACGCCCGATCCTGTTGCCTCTTTTTTGGGGGTCTGCACCTTCTGCTTGCGTGTGCCTCCGTTGCCCTGTCCGGGGTTGCCAAAGAAGCCGAAGGGGTCGAAGAAGCCTCCGAACGGGTCGTCCTGCACGTCTACGGTCTTGGTCTTCGAGTTCTGCACATATTTAATATGTACCACTGCGGGCAGTGCTTTTTCGGCTGCATAGGTTAGGTCTACGGGCTGTCCTGCGGGGGCTACGGATGCCGCAGGGGCTGCGTTTACTTTCATGAATGCACCTGCTGAGAATGCGAGCGATCCCACGCATAACAAAGCCATTACATAATTTGTTACTTTTTTCATATCTCTAATTTGTTTTAATGATTACTCACGTTGTTTGATTTCGGTTGCAAATATATAGGCAAAAAACGAGAAACGGTATAAAATGCCTCAATTTTTATCCCGTTTTAACATTTGATTTTAACACATTAACGGCTCTTAAACAAGAAGTGCCCTAAATTCACAATTCTTAGAGACTTGAGAGATTCTTGGTAGTTGTATATGTGTAATTAAAAACGGTTAAAATGTAAATGAATGTAAAGAGGATAGTTGTTGAAATTTGGAGGTTACGACTTTTTTTCTTAACTTTGCCGCGAAATCAGAGATTTCTTGAAAGTACAAACGTTTTAACGACTAAATCAAGCAAGACAATGAAGAAGACCATCATCATGGCAGCAGCCATCGCCCTGACCTTGGCAAACTGCGGAAGCAAGACACAGAGCAACGCCGCCGGAGCCGACTCCGCAGCAGTAGAGAACGTAGAGACAGCCGCCGGGGAGGCAGCAGAGGCTGCCCTCTCCGAGGACAGCAAGGCCACCGTGGAGAACCTGGGCGCAGAGCTGAAGAAGGCCATTGAGGCGAAAGACAGCAAGGCTGCCATCACCACCCTCGCCAACCTGCAGACCGTATACAAGAACCTCGTGGCAGCAGGCAAGCTCGACGAGGCGAAGGCATACGGAGAGAGCATCAAGCAGCTCGTGAGCGAGAACGCAGATGCCATCAAGAACGTGGCGAACGGTAACGTCACCATCTCCCAGCTCGTGGAGGGCGTGGCCAATCTTCCCACCTCAGCCTCCACCACTGCTGAGCAGGCGAAGGCAGCCATCGGCAGCGACATCGTCAACCTCGCCTCCCCGACCATCGCCAAGGGTGAGACTGCCGTGAAGACTGCCGAGGCAGCCGCCGAGATCGTGAAGAATGCTCCCGAGGCAGTGAAGACAGCCGCCGCTTCCGCTGCCAGCCAGGCTGTGACAGGTGCCAAGGAGAAGGCCAACGAAGCTGTAAGCAACGCCAAGGAGACCGCCAAGGCTGCCGCCGAGAAGAAGGTGAACGAGGCGAAGGAGAAGGCCAACGATGCCGTGAACGATGCTGCCAGCAAGGCACTCAACAAACTGTTGAAGTAAAGAATCCAAGGATGAGTACACTCGGAAAAGTGGCATTAAACTGATTCAATATTGCCTATTGATAGGCTTTACCTCCTAACTCAAGTGTACTCATTCTTAATTATGACTCCCTCTCGTCTCCCTCATAAACCTCCTCCAGTACAGCCATCCTGCGATGGAGAGGGCGATGGGGAATGCGCTCCAGATGCCGAGGATGCCGAGCCCCGCGGGGAAGCCGAGGGTGTAGCCTAAGGGCAGACTCACCACGAAATAGGCGAAGAAGGCATAAACCGCCATCGGACGAACGCAGCTGATGCCGCGAAGGGCGTTGGCGAAGGTGTACTGCGTGCCGTCGCTCACCTGGTACACCACCAGCACGATGATGAGTTGAGCCACGATGCGCTGCACCTCCCCGTTGTCGGTGAACAGTGCGCCGATGTTGTGGCGGAACATCATCACCGGCACGGCGATGACGGCGGAGCAGAGCAGCGACAGGCGAAGGCCGTCGAAGGCGCAGCCACGCACGGAGGCATGGTCTTCCTGCCCCAGCACATGACTCACGCGGATGGAAGTGGCGGAAGCCAGTCCCGACAGAACGAGGCAGAACAGCATCGAGAGCGAAATCATCACCTGGTGCGCCGCCAGGGCAATGGTGCCCAGCCATCCCGCCATCACGCTGCTCAGGCTGAAGGCGGCGGTCTCCAGACCGAGCTGCAACGCCACGGGCCATCCCAGACGGTTCAGCTCCAGGAAGTCGGGCTTGTTGAAACAGGTGCGCAGGATGCCTTCCCGATAGGTACGGTAAGTCCCGAATGCCATCACTACGGCCACTAATGCCACCGCCATGAAGATGCGCGAGCCGAGGGTGGCGATGCCCGCCCCCAGAAGTCCCATCTCGGGGAAGCCGCCCACACCGTAGATGAGGAGCCAGTTGAAGAGTACGTTGACCAGGTTGCCCACAATCATCACCCACATCGACACCTGCGGACGGGCGATGCCGTCGAGAAACTGCTTCAGCGTGTTGAACACGCCCACGAAGAGGATGGACACGAGGTTCACCATGAAGTAGGGACGGATGAGCGAGAGCAGCTCCGAGGGTTGTCCGATGCGGTGGAGGTTGAGGTAGAGTGCCGCCATGAGGACGGTGAAGAGGATGCCCACGAGGAGGTTGGCGAGCAGCGAGTTGCGCACCTTCTGCCCGATTTCCTCACTGCGCTCCATACCGTAGAGTCTTCCCACGACGGGGGTGAGTCCGTAGGAGAATCCCATATATGCCACCAGTACCAGGGCAAACACGTTGTTGACCAGTCCTGCCGCCGCCAGTTCCCGGGTACTGTGGTGCCCGATCATGAGCGTGTCAGCGAGTCCCAGCACGATGGTGCCGAGCTGTCCTATTATAATAGGTATACCGATTTGGAGCAGTTGTCTGTAGTGATGTTTCTGTCTCAGGGGGATGTGAACCTTCGTCTTTTCGTTCATCTCTTTCTTTCTCTTATGGGTTGAAAAACCGTGCAAAGTTACGAATATTCTCCGATTTATTTGCACAATTCGGGAAATATTTGTAAATTCGCACCAAAAACCAGAAACCATACAACTTATGACCTACAAATCCATCCATCCGTTGCTCCTCGCAGGAGCGCTCCTCCTCTCTTCCGCCGCCCAGGCGCAGAGTCTGTTGCCCAAGCCCCGGCAGATGACCTTGGGTAAGGGCGTGTTCCGCACCGACAAGGGCGTGGCGTTCGTCAACGAGGCGGGGGCAGATGCGGAGAACATCTACACCGAAGAGTGGAAAAAGTTGACATGCAGTGAAACGCTGCGTTGGGTCCGCCTCACGAAACTCCAGGGTACCTCCTCCCCCGAGGCCTACCGCCTCCACGTCACTCCCGACACGCTCCTTGTGAGTGCCGCCTCGGCAGAGGGATTCCTGCGCGCCTGGCAGACCGTCAGCCAGCTGCAGGGCAAGAAGGGCGTGGCGTGCTGCGACATCATTGACGAGCCTGCCTACAAGTGGCGGGGACTGATGCTCGACGTGTCGCGCCATTTCTTCCCCATCGCCCATCTTAAGAAACAGATTGACGTGATGGCGCAGTACAAGTTCAACCGCCTCCACATCCACCTCACCGATGCCGCTGGCTGGCGCATGGAAATCAAGCGCTACCCGAGGCTCACGAGTCTCGCCGCCTGGCGGCCCCAGCAGGTGTGGAAGGACTGGAACGAGGGCGGCAACCGCTACTGCACTGCCGATTCCGCAGGGGCGAGCGGCGGCTTCTACACACAGGACGAGCTGCGCGACCTCGTCGCCTATGCCGCCCGGAGGGGCATCACCGTGGTGCCAGAGATAGAGATGCCGGGCCACTCCGAGGAGGTGCTCACCGCCTATCCCGAGCTTTCCTGCACGCACGAACCCTACAAGCAGGCAGATTTCTGCCCCGGCAGCGTGGCTACCTACGACTTCCTGGAGAACGTGCTGAAGGAGGTGATGGACGTGTTCCCGTCGCACTACATCCATGTGGGCGGCGACGAGGCGGCGAAGAAGTCGTGGCCCTCGTGTCCGCTCTGTCAGGAGAAGATGAGGGAGTTGGGCATCGACAAGGTGGACGGCCTGCAGGCCCACCTCATTGCCCACATGGGCAAGTTCCTGAGCCAGCACGGCAGGCAGCTGGTGGGATGGGACGAGGTGATTGCCGGCAACCTGTCGGAGAACACCACCGTGATGGTGTGGCGCGGCACGGAGAAGGCGCACGAGGCAATAGAGCATGGCTACGACGTGGTGCTGTCGCCCGGAGCCTACTGCTACTTCGACTCCTACCAGGATGCTCCCAAGACACAGCCCGAGGCCATCGGCGGATTCCTCACCACGGAGAGGGTGTACGGCTATGTGCCGGGCAGCGACCTTCCCGAGGGCGAGCGCGAGAAGATTACGGGCGTGCAGGGCAACCTCTGGGCGGAGTACATCCCCACTGCCGAGCATGCCGAGTATATGCTCTATCCCAGGGCGTTGGCACTCGCCGAGATTGCCTGGAACGGCACCCGGGAGAAAGACTATCCCGAGTTCAAGAGCCGTCTGCTGAAGCAGGTTGACCACCTGAGGGCGCAGGGCGTGAACACCTTTGACCTGAGGAAGGAAGTGGGGGAGAGGAAGGAGACCCGCTCGCTCATCGACCACAAGGCAAGAGGGGCGAAGGTGACCTATAACCATGCCTACAACAGCACCTACAACGGCGGTGGCGACCAGGCACTCGTCGACGGCAAGAGTGGAGGCTGGGCACACGGCGACGGCCGCTGGCAGGGATTCATCGGCAGGGACTGCTTCGACGTGACCATAGATCTGGGCAAGAAGACGAAACTGTCGAGCGTGGGCACGGATTTCATGCAGAGCTGCGGCCCCGAGATTTTCTATCCTTCGCAGTACACCGTGGCGGTGAGCGAGGACGGCAAGGACTTCAAGACGGTCTTCGACCAGAAGTATGAGTCGAAGAAGGATTCGAAGATCGATGTCAGAATGTTCAGCTGGAAGGGCAGTGCCACCGCCCGCTACATCCGCATCCAGGCGAAGCCCAGTGCCTTCGGCGGCTGGCTATTCGCAGACGAGGTGGTGGTGAAGTAGAGAAATCACTATCTGAAGCCCTGTTTTAGGGCTTCAGATAGCAATAAAATAACAAAGCTCTTTTCAATCCCTGTGCACGACAAACGAGTTCGCCTGGTGGGTGGCAAGCACCAGTACCTCGGCAATCTGCACATGCTCGGGTGCGCTGGCGGCATAGAACGCCACGTCGGCGATGTCGTCGCCGTTGAGCGGCTCGATGCCACGGTACACGCTTTTGGCGCGGCAGGTGTCGCCATGGAAGCGCACGTTGGAGAAGTTCGTCTCCACCAGTCCGGGCTTCACGTTGGTGACGCGCACCTTGGTGTGAGCCACGTCGATGCGCAGACCGTCAGACAATGCCTTTACGGCACTCTTCGTGGCGCAGTAGACGTTGCCCCCGGCGTAGGCGGCATCGCCCGCCACGGAGCCGATGTTGATCACGTGTCCGCGGTTGCGCTCCACCATGCCCGGCACGATGAGTCGCGTCATGGTGAGCAGTCCCTTGATGTTGGTGTCTATCATCTGGTCCCAGTCGTCGAAGTCGCCCTTGTACTCAGGGTCGAGTCCTCGCGCCAGTCCGGCGTTGTTGATGAGCACGTCGATGTTTCTCCATGTTTCGGGGAGGAAGTCCACAGCCTTCTTCGCCGCCTCGCGGTTGCGTACGTCGAAAGCGAGGGCGAGCACCTGCGTGCCATCCTCCTCCAGTTCCTTCTTCAGCTGTTCGAGCTTGGCCGTGTTGCGGCCTGTGATAATGAGGTTGTAGCCGCCCTGTGCGAAGCGTCGGACACAGCCTTCTCCGATGCCACTGGTAGCTCCAGTGATGAGTGCGATTTTCTTTGCCATAATCTTACTTTAGGTTTCGTGTGTGTTGTTAATTTCTCTTTTTTGCTCACAAAAGTACAAAAAAAATTGGATTTATCATGGAATGTTTGTATTTTTGTGGAAAATTTTTAAAATTGACAACAATATGAAAGTACTTCACAGTTCCCTTTTCCGCGCCTTGTGCGCCGTCGTCGTGGGTGCGCTGCTCATCGTATACCGGGAGCAGACGGTCACTTGGATCACCATCGCCATCGGCGTGTTGTTTTTCCTCTCGGGTGTCATCTCGATAGCCACCTATTTCAGTGCGCGCCGCCGCAGTGCCGACGCTCCCCTGGTGTACGATGCCGACGGCAGGCAGCTCACGGGCCTGCGTCCCCATTTCCCCATCGTGGGGCTGGGCAGCCTGATTCTTGGCCTCATCCTTGCGCTGATGCCCAATACGTTCGTGGCGAGCTTGATGTTCATCCTCTCCGCCATCCTCATCATGGGTGCGCTGACGCAGTTTGTCAACCTCGCCTCCGCCGCCAAGATGGGCAGGGTGGGGCTCGTGTTCTGGATTTTCCCCTCGGTGATTCTCCTGGTGGGCATCCTCTGCGTGGTGAAGCCGTCGGCGATAGCCTCCGCCCCGCTCTTCGTCATTGGCTGGGCGATGGTGGTGTATGGCGTGGTGGAGTGTGTCAATGCTCTCAAGGTGGCGAACAACCGCCGCAGGTGGCAGAAGGCGGAGGAGGTCTCCTCGGTTCAGCACGCTGCCGATGCCGGGGAGGCTCCGGAGATTACTGTTCAGTGATATTGTCGACAAGTCCCTTCACATAGGAGCAGAGGATGCCGATACCTTTGGCGTTCTCTCCGCCCTGGGGGATGATGATGTCGGCGTGGCGCTTCGTCGGCTCGATGAACTGCTCGTGCATGGGCTTCAATACCTTCAGGTAGCGGTCCACGACCATTGACACGGTGCGTCCGCGGTCGATGGTGTCGCGCTGGATGTTGCGGATGAGCCGCTCGTCGGGGTCGGTGTCCACGAACACCTTCAGGTCCATCAGGTCGCGCAGTTTCTTGTTGATCAGCGTCATGATGCCCTCGATGATGATGACCGGCTTCGGCTCCACATGTACGGTCTCCTTCTCGCGGTTGCACTTCAGGTAGCTGTAGGTGGGCTGTTCGATGGCGTGGCCGCTGCGCAGCTCGGCGAGCTGCTTGTGGAGCAGCTTCCAGTCGAAGGCGTCGGGGTGGTCGAAGTTGATGTTGTGGCGTTCCTCGTCGGTCATCGCCGAGGTGTCGTTGTAGTAGGAGTCGAGCGGCACCACTGCCACATAATGGGGCGGCAGTGCCTCCACGAGTTTCTTCACCACGGTGGTCTTGCCCGAGCCTGTGCCTCCGGCGATTCCGATGATTGTAGTCTTCTTTTCGTCCATAGTCTTATGTGTTAATTTTTTATGTTATTTCGGTCGTATTTTTGAATTTGGCTACAAAAATACTGATTTTATTTGAAGAAAAGGCAAAAAGTGGCGAAAAGATTTGGCTGGAAGGAAAAAATGTCGTAACTTTGCGCCCTGTTAAGGTCGAAAGACGAAATTTTAATAATAACAATAAACATTTTAGAAACAATGAAAAAAGGTATTCACCCAGAAAACTATCGCCCCGTCGTATTCAAGGATATGTCCAACGGCGATATGTTCCTCTCAAAGTCTACATGCAAGACCAATGATACAGTAGAGTTTGAAGGTGAGACTTACCCAGTAGTGAAGATTGAAATCTCCAGCACCTCTCACCCATTCTATACAGGTAAGAGCAAGCTCGTCGATACAGCTGGTCGCGTAGACCGCTTCATGAACCGTTACGGTAAGTTGAAGAAGTAATATACCTTTTTAATTAAGGATATATTATCTGTAGAATAACATAAAAAGTGCGTTCCGCGTAGTTGCATATACGACGGAGCGCACTTTTTTGTGTTCATAAAAAAATGGGGAAGCTGGTGGGCTTCCCCGGAGTGATGTCTATCTGCGGCTGTTCAGCTTGTAGTTCGTACCCTTGAGGGGCTGGAAGGTAAAGCCCTTGCCGAAGGCTGCCGATGTCTTGGCGGCTGACCTGCTGCTTACTTGGTTCTTGCGTTCCAGGTCGATGTAGATCACGTCGCCCTTCACGCTGCCCGTGCCTATCATGTAGCCATAGAACGTGTCTGCGTTCTTGCCGTTCTCCGCACCCAGGTGGAATCCTGTCTGCGACGATCCGTAGTCCATCACGAAGGTGGCTCCCGAGCCGGTGTACTTGATGTAGATGTCGCCGTTGTCCTCGATGTACCAGGAGAATTCCAAGGTCTTCGTGTTGCCGGTGGTGTTGCCGTTGGAGTCAATCTCGTAGTCGGTCTCCACGCCGTTACCGCTGAGGGCGTTCTGGGAGTTGTTGTACTGGAAGAACTTCATGTTGGCGAGGAACACCTCGGTGGTTCTCGACTCTCCGTCGTCGTTGAGGTAGGAGTAGTCCATCTCGCCTTCCCACTCTCCGCAGAGGGTCTGCGCCATTTCGAGAAGGGTGTTGTCTTCGGAGTCCTGCTTGTTGTCGTTCCAGGAGTTGTCGCTCCATCCCCAGCTGCTGCCGCCGTAGTCGCCGTACCAGGCGTAGGGGTCGCGCCAGTTGTAGTGGCCGTGGTCCCACGGGTCGCTGTCGCAACCCGTGAGGCTCAATGACAGGGCTGCTGTCGCAACCGCTGTCATCAGTAGTTTGAGCTTTTTCATCTGTTTTATTCTTTAACTCGTTTGTTTTTACTTAATCACCACTTCCCTCTTGGGCTGGATGCTGTCGGTGCCGCTCGTCACGGTGCCCACCTCGGTGGGAGACTCGCTGTAGTAGTAGTCGCGCCAGTTATAGGATGAGCTATACTTGGAGAGCGAGAAGCTGGCGCGGTTGCCGTTGTAGGCCTCGATGACGCCCGTGAAGTAGTTGTCGCTGATTCTGTAGTCGTAGATTACTACGTCGCTGCTTCCGTCGTTGAAAGTGATGTAGATGTTGCCGTTGCGCACGGTCCATCTGAAGCTGCTGGTAGGCCTGTAGTCCTTGCCGTTCCAGTAGCTGCTGCCGTAGAAGTCGGTCCAGTAGCCGGTGCCGGAGTAGAGGCCGTCGTTCTGGTCGAACTCGATGATGGAGTAGACCGACTCGTAGGCCCCGTACTGTATGTACATGTTGCCCTTCCAAGTTCCGTCGAGTGTATAAGCCACCTCCGAGTCCTTGTCGCAGGAGGTGAAAGACAGGCTGATGACGGCCACCAAGGCTATCATGAGAAATGATGAGAGTTTTTTCATAATTCTTGTTCTTTTTTTGTTAATGTTTCTTGTTCTCGATGCAAAGGTACGTTAATAATTGATGAAGACAAAGGAAAAAATGGATTATTTTGGGGAGATTTCCCTATTTTTGGGGAGTTTTCCCTAAAAAACGTTGTGTTTCCGAAAAAAATGATTAACTTTGCTACTGTTTTTTCACCATTGTTGAATCAATCGAATGAGAAATATAGACGATATGACCCCAAAGCGCATCTTCGCCACGACGGCAATGGCAATGCTCTGTACATGGCTCGCCTGGGCAGGGCCTTACTGCGACATCCGCAAGTTCTCCATCCTCGACGGTCTCGCCGCCAACAGCATCTCCGACATGAAGCAGGCGTCGGACAATCTCATGTGGTTCGCCACCTGGAACGGACTGTCCTACTACGACGGCTACTCGTTCCACACCTTCCGCGACGCGCCCGACGGAGCGGACGTACTCAGCACCAACCGCATAGAGGCTATCTATCCCAACACCACCAACGACATCTGGTGCCTCACCTCCGACCATCGGGTCTACGTCTACGACACCCACGAGTGCAACTATATCGATGCGGGGGGGGAACTGGAGAAAATGTTCGGTATTGAAATCCGCGTGGTGGGCATCTACACCCTGAAGAACAAGGTGACGTGGCTCGTGCTGGAAAACAGCGACTACATCATCCGCATCTCCAACGACACCTATATGAAACACGGGACGGCGGAACTCATCAAGGTGGGCGAGAACGGCTTCCGCGGCGGCAAAATCTGGTACATCCGCCTCGATCCCAAGGGCCGAGAGTGGATCCTCTCCGACAAGGGCACCTATATCTACAACCGGAAATTCTCCACGCCGCAGCCCTTCAAGTGGATCCGTGAGGTGGACAACGTCATCTTCTTCGCCACGAAGGATGCCAAGCTCGCCGTCTACGACGACCACAACCGCTTCTCCATGCTGCAGTTGCCCGCCGGCGTGACACGCATCAACGAGCTGAAGAACACCGGCTACCAACTTCTCATTGCCACCGACCAGGGTGTGGTTATCTACAATCCCCGCAACTTCACCTCCGAACTCATCAGTGTGCAGCACCCCAACCAGCCCATGGCAGAGGTAAAGAAGATGTATGTGGACGGCAAGGGACTGATATGGTGCTTCACCGACGGACAGGGAGTCACCATCATCAACCCCAACACAGATGCCAAGCAATGGCTCTACGCCGACGCTGCCACCCCCATCGACCGTACCGTGAGCGACAAGTATTTCATCATGGAGGACGAGCACAACACGCTGTGGGTAATTCCCAATCAGGGCACCTTCAGCTATTTCGACAGAAAGACAGGGCAGCTCGTTCCCTACCGCCTGAGGAGTAACTCCTCGGGCAACTACCGCATCCCCTACATCTCCAAATATATGGTGTCAGACCAGGGAATCCTCTGGGTGACGGGAAGGCAAGACCTCACGCAGATCAACTTCAAGTACCACACCTACAAGATAGACCCGCTCGACGATGTGGATACCCAGGCGCGCTCCCTGTTGCTCGACAGCAAGGGCAGGTACTGGACGGGCTTCTACCACGGTTGCCTGAAGCTGAGCGACAGTCACCACAACAAGATTGGCTACATCACTCCCGGCGGTCAACTTTCGCCCGACCCCGTACTCTTCTCTGCCCATGGCATCTATGCCCTCTATGAGGATACGAGCCATCGCATCTGGATAGGCACCAAGGGCGATGGACTCTACCTCTGGGACGGCAGTGGCAACATACAACACTTTACCTACCAGGCGAACGACCCCACCTCGCTGCCGAGCAACAATATCTACGATGTGCACCAAGACCGTCGGGGTAACATCTGGATGGCTACCTACGGAGGCGGCCTCGCCCTGGTGAGAGAGCAGGAGGGGAAGGTGGTCTTCTACAACTGGCGCAAGGGACTCAACTGGTTCAAGCCGCCCATGTTCCAGAATACCAGGACGATAGATTGCACGACGGCGGGCGAGGTGCTCGTGGGAACCCTCGATGGACTGGTGACTTTCTCCGACAATACCAAGGACTTCTCGAAGACGAAGTTCTACACCTCCCAACACCGGATGGGCGACAAAACCAGCCCTTGGGCGAACGATGTCAACTCCATACTCGTGCGCAAGGACGGCAAGGTGAGCATCACCACCTTGGGCGGCACGCTGCAGAGGGTGGAGCAGAAGAACCTGCTGGCGAACAACCTGAAGTTTGACAACAACGAGCAGGTAGACCCCAACGAGGGCATCACGCAGGGTCTGGTGGAGGACAACCGCGGCTGCCTCTGGATCATCAGGGAGTCGAGTATCGACAAGTACGACCCCGTGACCCGCAAGATGGAGGTGTTCGGAGCCAATGACTTTGACCTGAACATGACGTTTACCGAGGCGCATCCCATCCACGACCCCGCCACCGACGATATCACCGTGGGCACGCCCGTGGGCGCCCTCACCTTCAACCCGCTGAAGCTCACCAAGACCGACTATGCGCCCAAAATCGTCTTCACGTTGCTGCGCTACAACGGCGAGACGGAGAGAGTGCCTATCCTGCACCGCAAGAATCTCGTCATCCCCGCCAACAAGCGTAACCTGACCATCAATTTCGCTGCACTCGACTATACCCGCCGCTACAGGACCCTCTACAGCTACCGCATCGAGGGAATGACTCCTGAGGGTGAATGGATCAACCTGGGTGGAAGCAACGCGCTGTCGTTCAACCGCATCCCGCACGGCAGCTATGTGATAAAGGTGAGAGCCACCAACACCCACGGCGTGTGGGGCAAGTATGTGGCAGAGCTGCCCATCACGGTGAATCCCACCTTCTGGGAGAGCGTATGGGGAAGAATCCTGATTTTCTTCCTCATCAGCGTCATCCTCGCAGGCGTGTTCTATAGTTATAGTACCCGCCAGAGAGAGAAGATGAACCACGATATCAGCAAGATGAAGAACGACTTCTTCAGCGATGCCTCCCACCAGCTGCGCACACCGCTCACCCTCATCGGAGGCCCCGTGGCAGCGGTACTCGACAAGGAAGAGAACCTGAGCGGGGAGAGCAGGGGACTGCTCCAACTGGTGCTGCGCAACGCCAATGAGATGCTGGAGCTGCTGAACAGGATGCTGAAGTTCGACAACAACACCAACTTCTATACCAATGACGGTTTCCATGCGGTGGGTTCCGAGTCCGCAGCTTCGGCAGTAGTCTCTGGCGAGACGGTGGTGGACGACTCCAACGCCAAGCAATACCTGGAGGAACTGAAGGCCGCAGAGGCGGAAGGACAGGACGAGAAGGCCGACAAGAGAGAGAAAGGCGACAAGGAGTTCACCATCCTTGTCGTCGAGGACAACGCCGACCTGCGCCAGTTCCTCTACACCATCCTGCATCCGCAGTACAACGTGCTGATGGCAGAGAACGGAAAGGTGGGGCTGTCGATGGCTCGCAAGATGGTGCCCGACTTCATCCTCACCGACGTGACCATGCCCGTGATGGACGGCATTACGATGATTCACCATATCAAGGAAGACCCCGATATCTCCCACATCCCCATCATCATCCTCTCGGCGAAGGCAAGTGTGGAAGACCAGCTCAAGGGATTCGAGGAAGGCATCGACGGCTACCTCACCAAGCCCTTCTCGGGCGAATACCTGAAGGGGCGCATCGAGGCGGCCATCCACCGCCGCGGTACCTTGCAGAAGGAAATCCTGAAGCAGATAGAGGAGAAGAACAACGAGGCACTGCTCACCACCCGCAACCCCTACCAGCACCAGCTGGAACTGGCGGCACTGCGCAAGGATGACCCCACGGCGCAGGCACAGCCGGAGGCACCCACCCTGCAACAGGGTACTTCGGGCGAGGAGCGCAGCATCCTGAACATTACCATCAAGGATAAGACCACGGAGAAAATCGTGAGGTTCATCACCGAGAATATGGGCAACCCCGACCTCAAGATCGACGACATTGCACAGGCGATGGGCATGAGCCGAAGCGTGCTCTACGGCAAGATCAAGAACGCCGTGGGCATGACACCGATAGACTTCGTAAGGCACATCCGTATCATGAGGGCGACGGAGCTGCTGCGTCAGACCGACGACACCCTTGCCAACATTGCCTTCACCGTGGGCTTTAGCGATCCGAAGTACTTCTCCAAGGTGTTCAAGAAAGAAATGGGCATTATTCCGAGCGAATTTAGAGAACGTACAAAATAAAACTTAAAAATATCAAAGTTTGAGTTCTCCTTTCGCAAAAAATTAGTAACTTTGCATGGAATATCAACAATAGACAAATAATAAATAAGGATATAGACAAAAAATGAGAACTGTTTACGAATATTCTGTCAAAGACAGGAAAGGTAAGGATGTTTCCTTGAAGGAGTATGCCAACGAAGTGCTGCTTATCGTCAACACAGCCATCAAGTGCGGTTTTACACCACAATATGAGGAACTGGAGAAACTTTATGAGACCTATCACTCGCAGGGCTTCGAGGTACTCGACTTCCCTTGCAACCAGTTTGGCCAGCAGGCTCCGGGCACCGACGAGAGCATCCATCAGTTTTGCAAACTCAACTACAATACGGAGTTCTCCCGCTTCAAGAAGGTGAAGGTGAACGGCGACGATGCATCACCGCTCTTCAAGTTCCTGAAGGAGACCAAGGGCTTCGCCGGTTGGGACGAGAGTCATCCCCTCTATCCCGTGCTCGACAAGATGCTCAGCGAGGCAGACCCCAACTACAAGGAGAGCGCCGACATCAAGTGGAACTTTACCAAGTTCCTCATCAACAAGAAGGGCCAGGTGGTGGCACGATTCGAGCCAACGGAGAAATTCGAGAACATCGCCCGACAGATCGAGGAACTCTTGAAGCAATAAAAACAAGGCTTTTCATGTATTTATATAACTTGTTGAAGTGTAACAATGACTAAATGCAGAGTGGCGTGAACTTTCTTTTTGAGGGTTTCACGCCGCTTTCTTTTTTATCTATCTTGGAATGGAAAGAAAAGACTTAACCAAGGGCAGCATCTTAGGCAACGTGATGAGCTTCTCGCTGCCGTATGTGCTGGCTTATTTCCTACAGATTCTCTACGGTCTCGCCGACCTCTTCGTCATCGGACAGTATTGTGACGTGGACAGTACCACGGCGGTGTCTAACGGGGCGCAGGTGATGTACCTGATCACCTGTGTGGTCATCGGACTGGCAATGGGGAGTACCGTGAGGACGGCGCGTGCAGTGGGTGCCGGCGACAATGCCCGTGTGGCCCGCATCGTGGGCAACACGGCGACGATGTTCCTCTGCCTGAGCCTTGTGCTGAGCGTCGTGCTGCTGTGTGCGAGGAGCGGAATCGTGTCGGTGATAGGTACGCCGGCGGAGGCGGTGGGGAGTACGACAGACTACCTCACGGTGTGCTTCATCGGCATCCCCTTCATCATGGCCTACAACATCATCGCCTCCATCTTCCGTGGCATTGGCGACTCCAAGAGTCCGATGTATTTCGTCGCCGTCGCCTGTGTGGTGAACATCCTGCTCGACTATCTCTTCATCGGTTTCTTCGGCTGGGGAGCCGTCGGGGCGGCATTGGGCACCACGCTGTCGCAGATGGCGAGTGTAGCGTTCGCCCTGGGGGCGATTCGCCGTCACCGCTCTGTGTTTGGAGTGACGCGCCATGACTTCAAGCCCCACAAGGCAACTATGCTTGACATCCTGAAGATTGGGGTGCCGGTGGCGATGCAGGACGGTTTCGTGCAGATAGGTTTCCTTGCCATCATGGTGATAGCCAACGGCAGGGGACTCTATGACGCTGCTGCTGTGGGCATCGTGGAGAAGTTCATCGGACTGCTCTTCATCGTGCCGTCGGCAATGCTCTCCGCCGTCTCTGCGATAGCCAGCCAGAACATTGGTGCGATGCAGATGGGGCGTGCACGGCAGACCATGAGGTGTGCCATGGCGATTACGGCTTCCTATGGTTTTGTGGTGGCGGTCATCCTGCAGTTCATACCGGATTTGGCAGTGACGGTCTTCACCGACGATGCGCAGGTCATCGCCCTGGGTGCTGAGTATCTGAGGGGCTATGCATGGGACTGCTGCCTTGCTGGCATCCATTTCTGCTTCAGCGGCTTCTTCACGGCTTGCGGCTATTCAGTCGTCTCCTTCGCCCACAACTGCATCTCCATCTTCACGGCCCGTCTCCCCTTGGCTTACCTCGCCTCGGAGATGTTCCCCGACACCCTCTATCCGATGGGACTCGCCACCTGCTTCGGATCCTTCGTGTCGTGCGTCATTTGCGCCGGGGTGTACTGGTGGATGTCGAGGCATCATGTGCTGGAGTCCAAACGATGACTCATACTTGATATTAAGCAATAAAAAGAATGGGAGGCAAGCATCTGTTTTTCGGTGCTTGTCTCCCATTTAAAATAAGGAACGTTAATTTCTGTCTTTACTTCGTTTCTTGCTCTTCCTGCATGTCGAGGAACTGGTTGTCCTTGTCGTAGAACTCGTACTGGAGGAACGCCAGCTTCTGTGACGGAATCACATTGAGTCCAAAACCATACTTGAGCTGCCATCTGCGCTTCAGGGAAATGAATCCCTTGTTGATGAAGGCGGCAACGTATGGGTTGACATACAGGTTGAATTTCTTGACTCCAATCTTGTTGACCAGTCGGTCAATCTTCCTCTCCAGCTGGTCGGTGAAGAGGATGCTCGACCTGATTTTGCCCGTGCCGAAGCAGGTGGGGCAAGTCTCCTCCACGTTCACGTCCATGGCAGGTCGCACACGCTGGCGGGTAATTTGCATCAGTCCGAACTTGCTCAGCGGTAGGATGTTGTGCTTGGCGCGGTCTTTCTGCATATTCTTGCACATTCGCTCATAGAGCAGTTGGCGGTCTTCCGCCAGGTGCATGTCGATGAAGTCGACCACGATGATGCCTCCCATGTCGCGGAGTCTCAGCTGGCGCGCCAGTTCGTCGGCGGCACCGAGGTTCACGTCGAGGGCATTGGCCTCCTGACCCTTCTCTCGGGTACGGTTGCCGCTGTTCACGTCGACGACATGCAGAGCCTCCGTGTGCTCGATGATGAGGTAGGCACCATGCTTGTAGTTCACCACACGTCCGAAGCCCGACTTGATCTGCTTCGTGATGTTGAAGTTGTCGAAGATAGGCACCTTGCCGGTGTAGCGCTTGACTATGCCCGCCTTCTCAGGGGCTATTAGAGAAACATAGTCCTTTACCTCGCTCAATACAGCGTCGTCGTTGACGTAGATGTTCTCGTACGACGGGTTGAAGAGGTCGCGCAACAGGGCGACAGCCCTTCCGGTCTCCTCATAGGTGAGCTGAGGGCGCTGCTGCGTCTTCTGCACCTTGGTGATAGCGTCCTCCCAACGCTTCGCCAGGATCCTCATCTCGGCATCAAGCTCAGCCACACGCTTGCCCTCGGCCACGGTGCGCACGATGATGCCGCAGTTCTTGGGCTTGATGCTCTGGATGAGCTGCTTGAGCCGTGAACGCTCCTCGCCGCTCTTGATTTTTGTGGAGACAGAAACTTTTTCACCGAATGGCATGAGTACCAGGTAACGGCCGGCGAAGGAAATTTCACCCGTCAGGCGTGGTCCCTTGGTAGATATTGGTTCTTTAACGATTTGCACCAGCACCTCTTGTCCCGTCTTCAATACGTTTTGGATGCTGCCTTCCTTTTCCAGGTCTGGCTGTTTGCTGGCTTTGGAGAATGGGAAAAGTTTCTTTCTGTCGCTCTGTACTTGCTTCAAGTACTTCTGGTAGGAGTTGAACTGACTTCCTAAGTCAAGATAATGAAGAAAGGCATCGCGTTCATAACCTACATCCACAAAACAGGCATTGAGGCCCGGCATCAGTTTCTTGACCTTTGCTATGTAGATGTTGCCCACGGAGAAGGAAGCCCCACGAGGTTCGTTCTGGTATTCTACCAGTTGCTTGTCCTCCATGAGAGCGATGGAAATGTCCTTCTGCTGGACGTCGATAACAAGTTCGCTTGTCATAGTCTTCAATAATCTAAAAATGATGGTTAATAAAAAAGGGCATGCCAACTGTCATGAGCTGACATACCCCCTCAGTCACGAACTGACTGGGAGCAAATAGTGCCACAAGGGCTTACTTGCTCTTATGTCTGTTCTTACGTAATCTCTTCTTACGCTTGTGAGTGGCCATCTTGTGGCCCTTCTTTTTCTTTCCGTTTGGCATGATTTTAAAATTTTAAAATATTGTTGTTATTAATAATGTTTGTCGCTTATTTCTTCAGCATCTCCTCAACGAAGCTCTTGGATGGCTTGAAGCTGGGCAAGTCATGGGCCGGGATAGTGATGGTAGTGTTCTTGGAGATGTTGCGGGCTGTCTTGGCTGCTCTGTGCTTGATGTTGAAACTACCGAAGCCACGAAGGTACACGTTCTCTTTCTTATCAAGAAGACTGGTCTTCACCTGCTCCATGAATGATTCCACTACCATGCTCACTTCTTTCTTGGGTATGCCTGTCGCAATGGATACCTCATTGATAATATCTGCTTTGGTCATTTTTTTGATGCGTTATATTGTGATTACTAACTTTATATATCTAAATCGGTGTGCAAAGATACAAGTTTTTTGCGACATGACAAAGAAGTTTACGAAATTTTTGCAAATATTTTACCCTAACTATTTGCATATAAGGTTTTTATTGTGTATTTTTGCCGAAAAATACAGATTTTGATGAAAGTTATTAGATTTTGCATGCTCGTCGTGGTGGCTTGGATGGCCACTTTTGCGGCTGCGGCGGAGACGGTGTGGAACGCTGACAATGTGCCCGTTCCTTACCTCAAGGACTCCACGCAGTATGTCTCCGATCCCGACAACTATGTGGCTCCTGTCCTGAGGGATTCCGCCAACGCCTACCTCCGCCGTCTCAACGTGGAGTGTGGGGTGCAGAACGTCTTTATCATTGTGGGCAAGGTGGCCAACCAGGATGCCTTCCGCATGGCGCAGGATGTGGGCAACAGGTATGGCATCGGCTACAAGAAGACGCGACGGGGACTGGTGGTGGTCATCGCCGTGGAAGACCACAAGTATTTCATTGCCCCGGGAATGGGTCTGGAGGGCGAGTTGACGGACGTAGACTGCGACGACATTGCCCGGGCTTGCATCGTGGCGAATATGAAGAATGACCGTCCTGGTGAGGCCGTGCTGGAGACGAGCCGTGCTATATATAATAAGGTGAAGAGCGGAAGGACCGGAATCAGTCAAATTGACGACGGTGGAATGGGGGAGGACGACTGGCTGGCAGTCGTCGTCTTGCTTGTCATCTTCTTCGGCATTCCCGTCTATATGTTAGTGAGATATGTCCTGGAGTGCCTGGGTATCGTCAAGAAGCGGCAGCAGACGGGCAGGAGAGACCGGCGCAATCATGATGACTTCTTTCCGCCGTTCTTCATGGGCGGTGGCGGCTTCTCCGGTGGTGGAGGTGGCTCGGGTTTTTCGGGCGGTTCGTTTGGCGGCGGTTCCTTCGGCGGTGGCGGCTCTGGCGGCAGCTGGTAGTGTGCATTTCGACAGAAACAAAATTATAAACAATAAATACAACAAGAATTATGAAGAATAAGAAAATTTGGATTGTGTTGGGCGTAGTGATTGTGCTGGTGCTCTGGGTGTTCAGTGGTTACAACGGAATGGTTAGCTCGCAGGAAGAGGCGACTACCGAACTTGCCAATGTGCAGGCGCAGTACCAGCGCCGTGCCGACATGATGCCCCAGTTGGCGAAGATTGTGAAGGCGTATGCCAAGCACGAGAAGGAGACCTTCGAGAACGTGACCAAGGCACGCGCCGCCGCCTCGCAGATTAAGTTGGACGCAGCTACCCTCACGCCCGAGAAACTGAAGCAGTACACCGAGGCACAGGGCGAGTTGGCATCGGCTTTCTCACGCCTGATGGTCGTGGCGGAGAAGTATCCCGAGCTGAAGGCGAGCGAGAACTTCAAGTCGCTCCAGATACAGGAAGAGGGTACGGAGAACCGCATCAACGAGGCACGCAGGAAGTACAACGAGGCGGTGCAGTCGTACAACGTCAGAATCCGCAAGATGCCCAATGCCTTGATTGCGGGAATCTTCAATTTTAACGTGATGCCGAAGTTCGAGGCTGCCTCTGGAGCGGAAAAAGCTCCCGACTTGGATATTTAATGGCATGAGTGTTGCTGATTTTCGGATTTTCTTTGTACCTTTGCACTGGAATTAGAAATTAAGGTAAAAATAGGATATGAAACAGACAAAGATTGTAGCTTCTATCAGTGACCGGCGTTGCGACCAAGACTTCATTCGCAAGCTGTTCTTCGCTGGTATGAATGTAGTTCGCATGAACACCGCACATGCCACGGAAGAGGGCATCCGTACCATCGTCAAGAATGTGAGGGCTGTGTCTCCCCACATCGGCATCATGATCGACACGAAGGGTCCCGAGGTGCGTACCACAGGCGTGGAGGAGCCTATACATTATAACATAGGTGACGTAGTGAGAATCTTTGGCCGTCCCGAGATGGATTCATCCCATGACATCGTGAACCTGAGCTACCGCGACATTGCAGCCGACGTGAAGGTGGGCGACGACATCCTCTTTGATGACGGTGAACTTGACATGAAGGTAATCGACATCCAGGGGCCGATGCTCGTGGCTGAGGTGCAGAACGAGGGTATGCTGGGTTCCCACAAGAGCGTGAACGTGCCCGGCGAGCATATCGACCTGCCTGCCTTGACCGAGAAAGACCGCAAGAATATCGAACTTGCCATCGAACTCGACATCGACTTCATTGCCCACTCGTTCGTGCGCAATGCCGCTGACGTGAAGGCTGTACAGGACATACTTGACGCACACCACAGCGACATCAAAATCATATCCAAGATAGAGAACCAGGAGGGTGTGGACAACATCGACGAGATCATCGATGCCTGCTATGGCATCATGATTGCCCGTGGCGACCTGGGCATCGAGGTGCCCATCGAGAAGATTCCGGGCATCCAGCGCCGCATCATCGCCAAGTGCGTGAAGGCACAGAAACCGGTAATCGTAGCCACCCAGATGCTCCATACGATGATCAAGAACCCGCGTCCTACCCGTGCCGAGGTGACCGACATCGCCAATGCCATCTTCTACCGCACCGATGCCCTGATGCTCAGCGGCGAGACGGCAAGCGGCAAGTACCCCTTGGAGGCTGTACAGACCATGGCGCGCATCGCCGAGCAGGCAGAGAAGGACAAGTCGCCGCTCAACGACATCAACCCGATGGAGGACGGCAAGATAGACCAGAAACTCTTCCTGGCGCACGCTGCCATCGAGGCTACCAAGAAGTTGGGTGTAGCCGGCATCATCACCGACAGTGAGACGGGGCAGACCGCCCGTGACTTGGCAGCCTTCCGTGGTCCTACGCCCGTGCTTGCCATCTGCTACAAGGAGAAGACGCAGCGCTGGCTCAACCTGAGCTACGGTGTCATCCCCATCTACCAGAAGGACAAGGACCAGATTTCCACCAAGGCGATGTTTACAGCGGCGGTGAGGATGCTGCGTCAGAAGGGTTACCTTGCCGACGAGGACAAGATTGCCTATCTGAGCGGTAGCTTTGGCGAGGGTGGCGGTACCACTTTTGTGGAGATCAACAAGGTGAACAAGATTTTCGACAACAGCTACAGTTTCAACCTTCCATCCAACGGAGTGGAAAATTAAGAAGTAAATAATGGGCAAAACATTTGCAGTTCTTGAAAAAAAACTGTATTTTTGCACCCAACAAACCAATAGAATATCTCGACAATGAAAAAACTTATTTATGCGGCAGTCGTTGCTGTGGCTATGGTGCTGGTGCTGGGCAGTTGTGGAAGTACCAAGAATGTGGCTTACTTCAAGAACGCCGACTCCATCAGTTATGCAGCCTCAAGGGGACTGTATGAGGCGAAGATTATGCCCAAAGACGAGCTGACCATCACCGTTGTCACTACCGACCCTCGGGCTTCCGTGCCTTTCAACTTGGCTGTGTCGGCAAAGATGGGTACGGGTGGTAGCTTGAATACGGGTTCCGCTACATTGCAAGGCTATTTGGTTGACAACGACGGCAATATCCAGTTCCCCGTTGTCGGAAAGATCCATGTGGCAGGTCTGTCCAAGAATGAGTGCCAGGATCTGGTGAAGGAAAAGATAGCTCCCTATCTCGCGGAGAAGGAGAACCCTATCGTGACGGTTCGTATGTCAAGCTATAGGGTCACTGTCACTGGCGAGGTGGGAAAGCCAGGTGTCGTTTATGTGCCGACGGAGAAGATGAGTGTCGTGGAGGCCTTGGCTGCCGCCGGTGACTTGACTATCTATGGCAAGCGAGAGAACGTGATGCTGATTCGTGAGGACGCCACGGGTCAGAAGAATATCCATCGTCTCAACTTGAACGATGCCAACATCATCAACTCTCCTTACTATTATCTCCAGCAAAATGACATCATCTATGTGGAACCCAACAAGGTGAAGGCGCAGAACTCCTCCATCGGTTCCTCTACCAACATTTTGCTTTCCGTTGTTGGAACGCTGATGTCGTTGGCTTCTATCGTTATTTCTGTAGTGAGATAACATGAGAGCAAGGATATGTTAAAGGGATTCGCCATTTCTTGACGATTCCCTTTTTTGGAATATGGCGGACAAGAAATTAAAAGACAAAATTAACAAACAAAATAAAAGGAAACGATAGAGAATGGAACCATTGAAGCATGAATGTGGCGTGGCGATGATTCGCCTTCTCAAGCCACTGGAGTATTACCAGCAGAAGT
>CAVEJY010000015.1:0-8813 GCA_963616155.1 Acutalibacteraceae bacterium | reverse complement strand
TTAATATATCTATGTAAGGATGGACGGATTGTCGTAATGGCAGTTCGTCCTTTTTTTTTGGTTCATTTCCACGCTTTTTATTTGCTCAATCCATTCTGATTTCGTATCTTTGCAATTGAGAATTACCGCACCGGAAGAACGGCCCGGCATAAACATTCATACAGACAATGGCAAAAACTCCAAACAAAAGGCGAGCCGTCAGTCTCTTTTGCTCCTCGGGCATAGGCGACTTGGGCTTGCAGGCGAACGGCATAGATACTGTGGCTGCATGCGAACTGCTGCCAGAGCGTATGCGCTTGTTCGCACACAACCATCCCGAAGCCAAGACTTTCTGCGGTGACATCTGGGATCGGAAAGATGACCTGATAAGATATTACAAGGAAACATTCCGGGAGCCCCCCTTCATTCTCATCGCCACGCCTCCCTGCCAAGGAATGTCGTCAAACGGCATGGGAACCATCCTGAACAACCTGAAGAAAGGAATACGCCCGGAGTTCGACCCGCGCAACAAGCTGATCGTGCCTGCCGTGGAGACTGTGAAGGCACTCAAGCCAGAATGGGTGATATTCGAGAATGTGCCCAACATGGTCAACACAGTCATCGAGGATGAAGACGGGGTCATCAACATCATCGACTATATCTACAGGGAACTTGGCGATGAATATGCGGGAAAGCCGCAGGTTGTCGATGTTGCCAACTATGGAGTCCCCCAGCACAGAAGTCGCCTCATCACCATCCTGACGCGCTCCCCCAAGGGAATTGCCGAATTCAAGGAAACGGGCACGCTGCTCCCTGTCCCCAGCCACTCGGAGAAGCAGACGATGTTCACGGAGAAATGGATAACCCTGAGGGAGGCGATAGCCGGACTGCCTGCGATAAGCTCACGGAAGGGGGAGAACGCGGACAGCAGCAACCCCCTGCACAAGGTGCCTGTGCTGGACGAGGTGAAGCTGTCCTGGGTACACAACACACCCGAGGGGCAGACGGCAATGAACAACCAGTGCATCAACCCCGAATGTATGTTCCAGGGAAACACCCTGCACGGTACGAAACATAACCCGGAGGGCGTGAACCGCGCCAATACCGACACGCCCCTCTACTGCGAGAAATGCGGCGCCCTCTTGCCGCGCCCATATACCGTGGACAAGAAGACGGGGAAGAAGAGAATCATGAAGGCCTTCACCAGCGCATACAAAAGGATGTCGTGGGACGTGCCCGCAAGCACCCTGACGCAGAACTTCCAGTATGCCTGTTCCGACAACAAACTCCACCCTACGCAGGACAGGGTCCTGTCGCTGTACGAGGGGCTGGTCATACAGACGATAGCGAGGTATCCGTACTCTTTCGAGGTCGACGGGAAACTCGTGCCTGACGGACTGATAAGAGACACTATCGGCGAAAGTGTCCCGCCACTGTTAACCGATAAAATAGCAAAGCACATCCTGGAAGTGTCAAGGTGAGCCTTCATGAATGTGCAAAAACGAACCATCAAACGGAAAAAATACATAAAGAAAAGAACAACTTAAAACATAGTAACGGGTATCCTTGACTCGACTGAGTATCAGAATTAGCACTTCACATAACTTCAGTTTGGCCAACTCAACGGATATTCACGCCCATATACAGAGGGCGTGGATAAACTGGTTGTTGTCTGAAGTGGGCAGTGCTAAGCCTTGATACCGACAATCCGTCCCACGCCCTCTTTTCACTAAGAAAAGGGGACCTTTACATAGTCCCCGTAAAAAATACAGGAGAATATGGAAAAGGACTACATTCTGAACAAAAACATGAACATCCAGTACAAGGGTGTCCGAGTGCTGTCGCCCCAAGATGTCGCTGATGCAATGAATTACGCAAACATGGCTCTCAAGGAATTGAGCGACACGACAATGAAATTCGACATCAACATCTTCGAGACCCTCGGCATGAGAAACCTCAGCGGGATGACTGGAGAGTATTTTGCAAGAAGCGTGACGAAAATCTCAAAAGGGAAGTTGGAGACAAATCTTCATCAAGACGGTTATCCCGACCTTCTCTTGGTAGACACCCAAGAAAAGAGGCAATACTTCAATACGCTGTTTACGGAGAAGGGAGGCAAGAGGTATCCTGTCGACAAGGAACACTTCAGTCCTTTTAAGTATGGTGGCATCGAGGTGAAGGCTACCTGCGGAAGTACGCCGCCAGCCTCCCGGGTTCCCAAGCCATTGATAGGGGAACAGCGGGTAAGTCTCATCAACCAGTTCGACTGGAAGGCGCATCATAGAAATACCAATCACCTGCTCGCCGTCTTATGGGATTTCATAGACGGCCTTCCCACTTATGTTGCTGCGTTTTATCAAGATAACCTGGAGGTCGGGGACTGGGGAAAAATCGTGCAACCGAAGGAAGGTGGCGGAAGGACAACCAACGTGTCGATCATGAACACTTCGGGAATCAAGAAAATGTGTCGGAACTGGGTTGCTGTGCTCAATGACGAAGCCTACATCGACTTGCTTTCAAAAAGAAAATGGATAGGCTATCGTGTGAATGAGGCTCATGTAGAGGAGTAGCCTGTAAACAAAAAAAGGAACCCGCAAGACCCCATCCGGGAATCTTGCGGGTTTTGGTGTATGCTCATGCCGAGCATGCAAACAAAAAGCCTCGCAAGTTTGTGACTTGCAAGGCTTTATCTGCGCTTCAAGATGGGCTTGAACCAACGACCCCCTGATTAACAGTCAGGTGCTCTAACCAACTGAGCTATTGAAGCATTTTTTTGAAATAAGTGTTGTTCCTTATTTGCGGTTGCAAAGGTACTTACTTTTTCTGGTTCCACCAAATATTTTCGGGACTTTTTTGCATTTGGATTAAAAAAAGTGTATTTTTTCTTCATTTTAGGGTTGTATTAGCCCAGAAATGCGTATTTTTGTGGTCGAAATAACAAAAAGAACAAGCAAATGATGAGAAAAATCATGTTTTCATTGCTGGCGTTGATGTTGGTGGTGCCGACATTTGCCCAGAAAGACAAGGATCATGACTTCAAGGTGGCGAAGAATATGGACATCTTCAATGCCATTTACAAGAACCTTGACCTGATGTACGTCGACACGCTCGATGCCGACGAGGTGATAGGGAATGGCATCAATGCCATGTTGGCAAGCCTCGACCCCTATACGACTTATTATCCCGAGTCGAAGGTGAAAGACCTCAAGTCGATGCTTACGGGCAAGTATGCCGGCATCGGTTCCCTAATCCGATACAACAACCAGATACAGAAGGTGGTGATAGACGAGCCTTACGAGAATATGCCCGCTGCCGAGGCGGGGCTCAAGAAGGGTGACATCATCCTCAGCATCGACGACTCCACGATGGCGGGCAAGGACGTGAGCTATGTGAGCGATCACCTGAAGGGTGCCCCCGGCACTTCCTTCCTGCTGAAAGTGAAGAGGCCCAGCACGGGCAAGGTGCTGAAGCTGAAGATAGAGAGGAAGTCCATCCAGCTGCCCTATCTGCCTTACTACGGACTGTTGCAGGACAAGGTGGGCTACATCAACCTCAACCAGTTTACCGACCAGTGTGCCAAGGACGTGCGCCGTGCCTTCGTCGACCTGAAGAAGCAGGGGGCGGAGAAGTTGGTCTTCGACCTCCGCAGCAATGGCGGCGGTGCGGTGAACGAGGCGGTGAGCATCGCCAACCTCTTTCTGCCCAAGGGCAAGGTGGTGCTCAAGATGCGGGGCAAGTTGCAGCGCGCCAACAACGAGTACAAGACCACGGTGGAACCCGTGGACACGCTGATGCCGGTCGTCGTGCTGGTGAGCGGCAACACGGCGAGTGCCAGCGAGATTCTCAGCGGCAGTTTGCAGGATTATGACCGGGCAGTGATATTAGGTACGCGCACATATGGAAAAGGACTGGTGCAGGGCACGTTCGACTTGCCTTATAACGGACAGATGAAGCTGACATCGAGCAAGTACTACATCCCCAGCGGAAGGTGTGTGCAGGCATTGAATTACAAGCACGCCAAGGGCGGCTATGTGGAGCATGTGCCCGACTCGCTCACCAAGGTGTTCCATACCGCAGGGGGAAGGGAAGTGCGCGACGGCGGTGGCATCAAGCCCGATGTGGAGGTGAAACCCGACTCCGTGCCCAATCTCGCCTATTACCTGGCGGGTGCCCGCGACAGCAATGAGGTGATGCTTAACTATGTGGTAGACTATATTGCCAAGCATCCCAAGATAGCCCCCGCCAAGGACTTCGCCTTGACCGATGCCGACTACGAGGAGTTCAAGGCAAGGGTGCTGAAGTGCGACTTCAAGTATGACAGGGAGACGGAGAAATATCTCAAGGACCTGGAGAAACTCGCCAAGTTCGAGGGCTACTACAACGATGCGAAGCCCGAGTTCGAGGCCTTGGCGAAGAAGCTCAGCCACAACGTGGCGAAGGATTTGGACTACAACAAACCCTACATCAAGCAATTGCTGGAGAACGACATCGTGGCGGCGTATTATTTCCAGGGCGGTGCCATACAGAATTCTTTACGCTATGACAAGCAGGTAAAGGAAGCCGTGAGGCTGTTGAACGCCCCAGAGAAGTATGGAAAAATACTTCATCCGGTGAAGAAATAAGCGGAAAACGCTGCACAATTCATGAAAATTGCGCATATAGGAACGAAAAAAATGCAAAAACTTTGGATAATATCAAAAATATTCGTAATTTTGCAACGTTCAGTGGAATGAGGGGCTCACAAAGAGTTCCTCATTTTATTTTAAATAGATAAATATGATAGACAAAAACGTCGTAAAAAAGTTAGTTGACGAATGGCTCCAGGACAAGGAATATTTCCTGGTGAGCATCGAGATCAGTCCGGATGACAAGATTGTTGTCGAGATAGACCATGCCGATGGCGTGTGGATAGAAGACTGCGTCGCCCTGAGCAAGTACATCGAAGACCACTTGAGTCGTGATGACGAGGACTATGAGCTGGAAGTGGGATCGGCAGGCCTCGGCCAGCCGTTCAAGGTTCCGCAGCAGTACATCAACTTCATCGGAAAGGAAGTGGAGGTGCTCGATGCCGACGGCAAGAAGGTGAAGGGCATCCTGAAGGCTGTGGACGGCAATGATTTTACGGTAAGCGTAGAGGAGAAGGTCAAGGTAGAGGGAAAGAAACGCCCCCAGAAGCAGGAGGTGGACCATACCTATCAGATGGACAAAGTAAAATATACAAAATACATAATAAGTTTCAAATAAGCTATGGCAGCAAAGAAAATGCAAGAAATTACCGCGAGTATGATTGATACCTTCCGCGAGTTTAAGGAAACCAAGAATATCGACCGTACCACGTTGGTGAGCGTATTGGAGGAGAGCTTCCGCAATGTGCTTGCCAAAATCTTCGGCAGTGACGAGAATTTCGATGTGATTGTCAATCCCGACAAGGGTGACTTCGAGATCTACCGCAACCGTGTCGTTGTAGCCGATGGCGAGGTGGAAGACGAGAACAAGGAGATTGCCCTTGCAGAGGCACGCAAGATAGAGCCCGACTATGAGGTGGGCGAGGACGTGAGCGAGAAGGTGGACTTCAACAAGTTCGGCCGCCGTGCCATCCTGACCCTCCGCCAGACCTTGGCTTCCAAGATCTTGGAGCTGGAGCACGACTCTCTATATAATAAGTACAAAGACCGCGTAGGACAGGTAATCTCCGGTGAGGTGTACCAGGTGTGGAAGCGCGAGGTGCTTGTCGTTGACGACGAGAACAACGAGCTGATCCTGCCCAAGGCAGAGCAGATTCCAGGCGACGTTTACCGCAAGGGAGAGACCGTGCGCGCCGTCATCCTTCGGGTGGACAACGACAACAACAATCCCAAGATTATCCTGAGCCGCACCGCTCCCATCTTCTTGCAGCGTCTGCTGGAGGCAGAGGTGCCCGAGATCAACGATGGTCTCGTAGCTATCCGCCGCATCGCCCGTTTGCCGGGAGAGCGTGCCAAGATTGCCGTGGAGACCTTCGACGAGCGCATCGACCCAGTGGGAGCTTGCGTCGGTGTGAAGGGTAGCCGTGTGCATGGTATCGTGCGTGAGCTTTGCAACGAGAACCTCGACGTCATCAATTATAGTAGCAACACCAAGCTTTTTATCCAGCGTGCCTTGGCACCTGCCAATATCACCTCTGTCAATATCGACGAGGAAAACAAGAAGGCTGAGGTTTATCTGAAGCCAGAAGAGGTAAGTCTGGCAATCGGTCGTGGCGGTATGAACATCAAGTTGGCTTCCATGCTGACAGAATACACCATCGACGTGTTCCGCGAGGTGGATGAGAACGAGGCCGACGAGGACATCTACCTGGATGAGTTCTCCGACGAGATCGACCAGTGGGTCATCGATGCCATCAAGGGCATTGGTCTCGACACCGCCAAGCAGGTACTCAACGCACCAAGGGATATGCTGATCGAGAAGGCTGACTTGGAGGAGGAGACGGTCGACAATGTCATCAGTATCTTGCGCGCCGAGTTTGAGCAATAACTCTTGCGCAAAGTCGCGAGAGTCCAACGAAGTAAATTAAAAGAAGGAGTAAATAATATATATGAGCATCAGATTAAACAAAGCACTACGTGAATTAAACATAGGACTTCAGACGGCAGTTGAATTCCTTGAAAAGAGAAAAGACTTGGGAGAGGTCAAGGCAGAACCGAGCTTTAAGATTAGCGACCAGCAATACAAGGCTCTCAACGATGCGTTCAGCCAGGACAAGGAGGTGCGCAACCAGGCCGAGAAGCTTTTCCCGAAGAAGACCAAAGACAAGAAGCGTGCGCAAGATCCGGAGGACAACCGCGCCGAGAGCTTGTTGGTGTCAAGCACCCAGCAGCAATACAAGCCGCTGGGCAAGGTTGATCTGGACAGTCTCGGCAAGCCTGCCGTAAAGTCTGCTGCTCCAGTAAAAAACGAGGCGATGAAGAAAGAGGATGCTGCCGTCAGTCCCGCGCCGGTGAAGAATACTCCTAAGGTTGAGCAGGAAACTAAGGCTTCTGTTCAAAAGACAGTGTTGGCTCCGAAAGCCGAAAACAAACCAGAACAGAAACCCGCACAGGTTTCTCAGCAGAAACAAGATATGAAACAGGAATCAGTCCAAAGGCCACAGCAGAATCCTGCACAGGCTAAGCAGGATGTCCAGGCACCGACTGCAAGCACCACCACAAGTGGCGTATTTACCTTGAAGAGTGAGAAAAAGTTCTCTGCCAACGAACCTAAGGTGTTGGGCAAGATAGACTTGTCTTCTCTTAACCAGAGTACCCGACCCAAGAAGAAGTCCAAGGAGGAGCGCCGCAAGGAGCGTGAGGAGAAGCAGGCTCAGATGCAGGGCGAGCGCAAGAAGCGCGTGCGCATCAACAAGGAGCGTGTGGACATCAACGCTGCTGCCAACCAGCAGGGCGGCAACCAGAACGGGAACAATGGTGGCGGCAATGGCAACAAGAAAAAGAACAAGAACAAAAACAAGGGCAACAACGCCAATAATGGCAATAACAACAACCGCGGCAACCAGCGACAGATAGAGGTGGATGACGAGGCTGTGGCACGCCAGGTGAAGGAGACGCTCGCACGTTTGACGAGCAAGAGCCAGAACAAGAAGGGTGCCAAGTACCGCAAGGAGAAGCGCGAGGCCGTGCAGGAGAAACTGCAAGACCAGGCCCGTCAGGAGCAGAAGGAGAGCAAGATTCTGAAGCTCACCGAGTTCGTGACCGTCAGTGAGTTGGCTACGATGATGGACATCTCTGTCACTCAGGTCATCTCTACCTTGATGGGCGTGGGCATCATGGTTTCCATCAACCAGAGACTCGATGCCGAGACCATCAACATGGTGGCTGAGGAGTTCGGTTTCAAGACCGAGTATGTGAGTGCTGAGGTGCAGGAGGCTGTGAGCGAGGAGGAGGACGACGAGAACGACCTCGTGCCCCGTGCCCCGATTGTGACTGTGATGGGTCATGTGGACCATGGTAAGACCTCGTTGCTCGACTACATCCGCAACACCAACGTGATTGCCGGTGAGGCGGGTGGTATTACCCAGCACATTGGTGCCTATAGCGTAACATTGAAGAGTGGCCGCAAGGTGACCTTCCTTGATACCCCGGGTCATGAGGCGTTCACCGCCATGCGTGCCCGTGGTGCCCAGGCTACCGATATTGCCATCATCATCATCGCTGCCGACGACTCTGTGATGCCTACCACCAAGGAGGCAATCGCCCATGCCCAGGCTGCCGGTGTTCCGATGGTGTTTGCTATCAACAAAATAGACAAGCCGGGTGCCAACCCCGACAAGATCCGCGAGGACTTGGCCAACATGAACCTCCTCGTGGAGGAGTGGGGCGGTAAGTACCAGTGCCAGGAAATCAGTGCCAAGAAGGGCGTGGGAGTACACGACTTGCTCGACAAGGTGCTTCTGGAGGCAGATATGCTCGACCTGAAGGCGAATCCCAACCGCCGTGCCACTGGTACCATCATCGAGTCTTCTCTCGACAAGGGACGCGGTTATGTGTCCACCGTGCTGGTGGCGAACGGTACCTTGAAGATTGGCGACATCGTGCTTGCCGGTACCTCTTGGGGACGTGTCAAGGCTATGTTCAACGAGCGTAACGCCAACATCAAGTCGGCAGCTCCCGCAGAGCCTGCCATCATCCTCGGTCTGAACGGTGCGCCTACCGCTGGCGACCAGTTCCATGTGATTGAGACGGAGCAGGAGGCTCGCGAGATTGCCAACAAGCGTGAGCAGTTGCAGCGCGAGCAGGGCTTGCGCACGCAGAAGCGCTTGACGCTCGGCGACATCTCTCACCGCATCGCCCGTGGCGAGT
>CAVEJY010000014.1:0-5975 GCA_963616155.1 Acutalibacteraceae bacterium | reverse complement strand
AGGATGGCCGTTTGGCAGACGTGGCTCCTTCCATCCTCCACATCATGGGCTTGGAGCAGCCGGCAGACATGACAGGTGAAAACTTGATTGTAGACTAATCAAGCACCAAATAATTCCCTCAATAAGTATCCTAAGATACATCGCCAAGTAATATGAGATACTTGGGCAAGTATCTTAGGATACTTTCAATAGTAACTTAAGATACTTTTTTGAAGACATGGACGTAAAGATAGAAGACAGTTGGCGACAGCATATTGGCGACGAGTTTGGGAAACAATACTTTGTCGACCTTACCAACTTTGTGAAGGAAGAATACCTTCACACGCAGTGCTATCCTCCCGGCAAGCTGATATTCAATGCCTTCAATCTTTGTCCTTTCGATGACGTGAAGGTGGTGATTATCGGGCAAGACCCCTACCATGAGCCGGGACAGGCGATGGGGCTGAGTTTCTCCGTGCCTACGGGTATCGCTTTTCCGCCGTCATTGATGAATATCTTCAAGGAGATACAGATGGACCTCGGCACTCCGATGCCACAGTCGGGCGACTTGACCCGATGGGCAAAGCAGGGAGTGTTGCTCCTCAATGCCACGCTGACCGTGCGTGCCCACCAGGCGGCAAGCCATCAGCGCAAGGGGTGGGAAGAGTTTACCGATGCTGCCATCAAGGCTCTCAGCAAGGATAAGGAACACTTGGTGTTTATCCTTTGGGGAGGCTATGCCCGCAGCAAGGCTCCGCTCATCGATACGGGCAAGCACCTGATCTTGCAGAGCGTGCATCCCTCGCCATTGTCAGCCAACCGTGGCGGATGGTTTGGCAACCATCATTTCTCCCGTTGCAACGAGTACTTGCAGCAGAACGGAATCACTCCTATTGAATGGTAAGAGCTAAATTAAAAACATGATGAACAAAGACGAACTGCGTATTCTCCAGGTGGGCAATGTATTGGTCTCACCCGACATTATCACCGAAAAATTCTGTTGCGACCTTGACGCTTGTAAGGGCGAGTGCTGCATCGAAGGCGATGCCGGTGCCCCTGTGACCATGGACGAAATCATGGAGATGGAGAATGCGCTGGACATTGTATGGCACGACCTCTCAGCCTCCGCACAGGCAGTCATCGACAAGCAGGGCGTGGCGTATACCGACATTGAAGGCGACCTGGTGACCAGTATCGTGAACGGCAAGGACTGTGTCTTCACCTGTTATCAAGACTTGAAGGACTTGGGCGACGGACACCTCATCAAGAATTGTTGCCTCTGCGCCTTAGAACGTGCCTATCGCGAGGGCAAGTCGAAGTTCAAGAAGCCCATCTCCTGTGCCTTGTATCCCATCCGTGCCAAGCATTTCGGCAATGAGGTGTATGGACTCAACTACAACAAGTGGCGCATCTGCAAGGATGCCGTCAAAAAGGGGGAAGAACTGAATCTGCCGGTTTATAAGTTTCTGGAAGGACCGCTCACGGAAAGATTCGGTAAGGAATGGTATGATGAATTATGTCTTGTTGCTGACCAAGTGTTGAATGACGGAAATGACGAGGCGTAGTCTCCGTATGCTTCTTGAAGGTTCTGCAGAATGCACTTCCCGAGGCAAACGTAAGTCGCTCTGATATCTCTTTGACGCTGTAGGAGGTGTTGGTAAGAAGATCGAATGATTTGTTCAATTTCCTTAGTATAATGTATTCGTGCGGGGTAATTTGGTAGTATTCCTTCACTGCCTGGACAAGTTTTGCCGAACTGTAGTTGAGTTGTCTGCAACACCAGGCTACGTTGATTCTTTTGCGATAGTTCTCTGCCACCAGTTCTGCGAAACGGTTGGCAATGGCCAGAAGGTCAGACTTGTCTATGGTGCCGTCTACAGGGGCTGTTTCTTCTTGGCTTAATATGAAGTCGTTGAACAGTACTTGCGTGATTCTGAGGATGGATTGCTCGTTGTTGTGCCTGTTGATGCAGTTGTTCAAGAGTTGGAAATTGAGTTTGATGGGCTCCAGGTCCTCTTGCTTGAGACTGATGACTGGTATGGCTTCCAGGTGTCTCTTGAGTGCCAGGTAACTCATCTGTTGATAGGGCAGTTGGGGTACTATTTTCTCGGATACCATGAGTACGGTACCCTCAAAATCGTAAAAAGGTTGCTGGTTGGCAACCATCTGTTCCGGGTTGAGGATGATGAGGTCGCCTACTTTGGCGTGCATCGTCTTGTCATTATGCTCATATCTTATCATGCCTTTTTGGCAGAGAATAATGATGAGGCATTTCACCATTCTTTTGCAGGTGGGGAAACTGTCACCTCTGACGTGTTCGCATAGGTAAAAATCGTTGCCGAAGGAATTGCCTCCTTCCTGTTGGTCTCTTGCTTGTATCGATGGTATGTTGATTGTTTCAGGTTTTGTGGTCATGTGCTGGACGCTTTTTAGTTGAAGGGTGGCGTGGTTATCTCCAATCCTTCGATGTTGGTGATGTTTTCAGGCTTGATTTTGTTGTTCGGTATGGTGAACACTCTTTGGCGTTTGTATCTAAAACGCGGAAATGCTTGCTCGTCACTTTCTCCCTTACAGGTATATTGATAATCGTTTATGTTGATGACAGTCCCTCGTCTTGCTCCCCTCAAGGTAAGTCTGACGGTTCCGAAAAAAGCCCTCCCGAAGTCTATGTGGTGTCCCAAGGAATCTGTATAGGTGTTGATGGGATGGATAATCCTTTCCAGCTTATACGGGGAGTGCAACCATGTGCTTTCCTTTTGTTCCAAGCTCTTGTTGGAGAAGGAACCCGTGGGGTGAAGCCACCTGATGGGTTTGTATTCCGTCGAGTTCCAGTCCTTTCTGAAAACTTGGGCATTGAAGGATTCTTTGTCTCCTTTTGCATAGCCGCCCGGTACCAATCGGCATACCCATTCTCCGTCTGCCTGATGGTAGAAAGGGTTGCCTTTGGCATCGATGCCATAATATTCCAGTGAGAGTTGTTTCCCTTCGGAAAAGCCTTTGTCGGGGGCATACCATACGGCAATGGTGTTGGAGTCGGACCTGAGGTGTTGGCAGATGTCAAAGGTTTGTGCCGTCAAGGTGTCGTGGTGCATACCGTCAGTCATGAGATTTCTCGAAACGTTCCTTTCGTTGACGTACAGTCTGTACTTTCCCGTGCTGTTGATATGGATATAGGCTTGCTGTGGAAAAGTCTTGGTGACATAGGTGTGCCGGAAGAATACTTCCGAGGAGTCGTTGGGGAGAGGATAGGCAATCCAATGGGTACCGAACTCCTGGCTAAAGGAATTCAGTACCCACAGGAATGTAAATAAGTAAGCGATGAGTCTTTTCATTTATTTTATCGTCTTGGATGCACCTTTCTTGAGTGTGAGGACTTTGGTCTTGCCGTTGTAGTTGACAACCAGTTTCCCTCCGTTGAGGCTCGTTATCTTTGCCTTTGTCACCTGGTGATTCTTCCAAGTGATGTCGATTGCATAATTTCCTCGTGCCTTCAGTCCCTTGATCTCTCCGGCTTCCCATTCTTTCGGCAGGGCGGGGAGCAGTTCGAGGGTCTCGCCGTCGCATTGCATCAGCATCTCACAGATGCCGGCTGTTCCTCCGAAGTTGCCGTCAATCTGGAAGGGGGGATGCGCATCGAAGAAGTTGGGGTAGGTGCCGCCCGAGTAGTGCTTGCTGTCCTTGTAGATGGCAGGACTTACATAGGTGAGCAACTTCCGCAGAATCTGGTATGCCTTGTCCGAACGGTGCAGACGTGCCCAGAGGTTGATGCGCCATCCCGTACTCCATCCCGTGGAGTTGTCGCCCTTGATTTCCAGAGTCTTGCTTGCAGCGGCAGCCAAGTCGGGCGTCTTGGATACGGAGATTTGGTGGAAGGGATACAGACCGAGCAGGTGGGACTGGTGACGATGGTGCCAGTCTTGGTCGTCCCAGTCATGGTACCATTCCTGGAGATTGCCCCGCTTTCCTATCTTGTAAGGGCGCAGACGCTCCATGGCTGCTTGCAGTTTCTGCTGGTAGTCCTTGTCTGTGCCGAGAGCCTGGGCGCCCTTGATGGTGTTCTTGAAGAGTTCGCGGATGATGGCGAGGTCGGCAGTGCCGCCATAGAAGGAACTGCCACGGTACCCCTTGTCGGTGATGTAGTCTGCCTCTGGCGAGGTGCAGGGTGCTGTTATCAGTTCCTTGGGATTGTGTGGGTCTTCGATGAGCCATTCGAGCATGAAGTCGGAGGCTCCTTTCATGAGAGGGTAGGCTGTGTCGCGGAGATAAGTGAGGTTGCGGGTGTAGTCGTAGTGGTCCCAAAGGGTCTGTACGAGCCATGCACCGCCCATTGCCCAGTTGCTCCACTGTGGACTCTCGTTGCCTGTGCCCACGGGGTTGGACATTGCCCATCCGTCGGTGTTGTGCCCTGTACACCATCCTTTGTCTATGCCGTAGAAATGCTTGGCGTTATGGCTTCCCGTGACGGAGAGGGCCTTGAGCATACCGTCCATCGGCATCACCATCTCCGGCAGGTTGGTGACCTCTGCGGGCCAATAGTTTTCTTCCGTGTTGATGTTGATGGTGTAGTTGCCACGCCAGGGAGAGTAAAGGTCTGTTGCCCACAGACCTTGCAGGTTGGCGGGAAGTCCCGGAGTGCGGGAGCAGCTGATGAGCAGGTATCTGCCAAACTGGAAGTAGAGCTGTTCGAGGTAGGGGTTATGCTCCTTCTGGTCCGTATAGGCAAGGAGTTGCTGGTCGGTAGGGCGTGTGCTGTCAAACTTCGCCCCTTGCAGGTTGAGGCTCACACGGTCGAACAACTTCTTGTAGTCATCGAGATGGCGTTGGCGCAATTCCGGGTAGGTGTAGTTGACCAGGTGCCATGCGTCATCCGTGGCTTTCTCTATATAGGGAGCACCCTCCTTGACGGGATGCTTGTCGAAGCCGTTGTAGCTGGTTTCGTTGACGAGGTAGATGACAGCCTCCGATACGCCCTGCAGGTGAAGGGTAGAGTCGCTTGCGGTGATGGTGCCGTCGGTGTTCTTGGCTTGAAGGATGGCACAATAGTGGGTACTGTTTTTCTCGTCGCCCATAACGTGTCCGGTCATCGTGAGCTGTCCTTGGGAGGCTTTCACATGATGGGGGATGAGCGAGGTCAAAGAAATATCGCAGTTGATGGCACCTTTTTTCGAGGCGTTCAACTTGACGGCTATCATCTTGTCGGGGTGTGAGGCGAAGTATTCCCTTGTATACTTGATGCCATCGCGCACATAACTGAGTGTTGCCAAGGCACTGTCGAGGCTCAGTTGCTTGTGGTAGTCAGAAACGTTGCCCTTGTTCAAGTCCTTGATGTTCAGGATACCAAGTGGTTGGTAATATTCAGAGTTGTGGCCTTGCACATAGTGCTGCAGGGAGTCTGCCGTCTTGTAGTCTTCCTTGAAAAGGGCTTCTCTGATCTTTGGAATCCATTTGTAGGCATCGCCTCCCTCGTTGGGGTTGACGGGACCTCCTGTCCAGAGGGTGAGGTCGTTGAGGAAGATGGAGTCGTTGTTGACACCTCCGTAGATGAGGGCACCGAGTTTCCCGTTTCCGATGGGGAGTGATTCCTCGAAGGCGATGGCCGGTCGGTTGTACCACAGGGTGTTGGGGAGCTTGTCCGCCATGGCGAGGCAACTGCAAGTCGCCAGCAAGAGTGTTGTCATTTCTTTCTTCATGCGGTTATAGATTTTTGGGTAAAATAAAAAAGGGGTTATAATAAAATGGGTAGGAACATAGCCTACCCATTTGTATTTGCTGTTGATTCTTGTCTTAAGCGTCGATATTGGCATAGGTGGCGTTCTGCTCGATGAACTCCCTGCGGGGTTCCACGTCGTCACCCATCAGCATGGAGAAAATCTCGTCTGCATGTGCCGCATTCTCGATTGTCACCTGCTTGAGCAAGCGGGTGGAGGGATCCATGGTGGTCTCCCACAACTGCTCGGGGTTCATCTCACCCAAACCTTTGTATCGCTGGGTGTGGA
>CAVEJY010000013.1:0-15568 GCA_963616155.1 Acutalibacteraceae bacterium | reverse complement strand
CAATCTCGGTCGCAATCACACTCTTAGATGGAGTTCTGAAAAAAAGAATCATACTTATTTCCTCTTTTTATTTACTATATAATACTTTTCAAGGTGCAAAGATAGCATAAAATTCCACAGGAAACACCAACCAAGAGGTTAAAATTATCTAAATGCACTTGACAAATGACGAAAATTCAGTTCATATTCTTAACTTTGCAGACAAAGAGACGAATTACCTCTTTATAAAAAAATATTTTCTTGACTTAGGAACACTAAATAGTTTGAATATGAGACAGACAAAAGCATTGACAGTGGCACTCATGGCGAGTGCTTTGTTCGTGACCAGTTGCGGCGTCAGCAAGAAGACCCTTGAGAACTGCCAGAACGAGAACAAGGAATTGACCAACAATTACCAGAACACCAAGGAGCAGCTCGCTGCCTCCCAGGCACGCGTTGCTTCCCTACAGGACCAGGTGGCACAGTTGAAGAAGGACTACTCCTCTATCCAGTCGGCACTCGACAAGAGCCTCACCAACGCCAACCAGAACAACATCAGCATCGAGAAGTTGGTGGACCAGATCAACGAGTCCAACCAGTACATCCGCCACTTGGTGGAAGTGAAGAGCAAGAGCGACTCACTGAACCTCGTGCTCACCAACAACCTGACCCGCTCCCTGAGCAAGGACGAGATGAAAGAGGTGGACGTTCAGGTATTGAAGGGTGTGGTCTATATCTCCCTCGCCGACAACATGCTCTACCAGAGCGGTAGCTATGAGGTGAACAGCCGCGCCAAGGAGACCTTGAGCAAGATTGCCAAGATCATCACCGATTACAAGGACTACGATGTACTCATCGAGGGCAACACCGACAACGTGCCTGTAAGCACGACAAGTGCCAAGATGAAGAACATCCGCAACAACTGGGACCTCTCCGCCCTCCGTGCCTCCTCTGTAGTACAGTACCTACAGGACAACTTCGGCGTGAACCCCAAGCGTCTCACCGCCGGTGGCCGTGGCGAGTACAACCCCGTGACCAGCAACGATACCGAAGTGGGCAAGCAGCGCAACCGCCGCACCCAGATCATCATCACTCCTAAGCTCGACCAGTTCATGGACTTGATCGACAAGGCTCCGGAGGAGAAATAATTAAGAATGATGGCATACGCCCTTGTTCCGGGTTAGGACAAGGAGGGATGCTGTCAGGAGATGAAGGCACCAATGAGGCAGTTGCCACATTGGTGCCTTCGTTGCTTTTCTTGCATAATTATTCAGAAAGATGGAGGAAACGGATGAAGAAAAGACTTTTCTTGTCATTTTGAAAGAAAAATCACCGAATCCCTTTCTTTTATTGGATAATTTTATTAATTTTGCAAACAAAATATCAAATAGTCTTTGACACCTCCGGTAATGACGGAAGGCCAGAACGATAGGGCGATTCTGATATTTGTACATTAATAATTAATTATACAATTAGATTGTGTTATGGAAAAGATTAAGATGACGACTCCCTTGGTGGAGATGGACGGTGACGAAATGACAAGAATCCTCTGGAAGATGATCAAGGACGAACTGATACTGCCTTTCGTGGACTTGAAATCGGAGTATTATGACCTGGGCCTGCCCTACCGCGACCAGACCAACGACCAGGTGACCATCGACTCTGCCGAGGCTGCTAAGAAATATGGAGTGGCTGTGAAGTGCGCCACCATCACCCCCAACGCCCAGCGCATGGACGAGTATAAGCTCCACAAGATGTGGAAGAGCCCCAACGGCACCATCCGCAGCATCATGGACGGCACCGTGTTCCGTGCACCCATCACCATCCCCAGCATCCATCCCTGTGTGAAGAACTGGGAGAAGCCCATCACCATTGCCCGTCACGCCTACGGCGACGTATACAAAAGTGTGGAGCTTCGTGCCGACGAGCCGGGAACAGCCAAACTCGTGTTCGAGGGCAAAAGCGGCAAGAAGCAGGAAATTGAGATCCACAGCTTCGACGGAACTGGTGTGGTCCAGGGCATGCACAACACCGACAAGAGCATCCGCAGTTTCGCCCACAGCTGTTTCAAGTTTGCCATCGACACAAAGCAAGACCTCTGGTTCGCCACCAAGGACACCATCTCCAAGACTTACGATGCACAGTTCCGCAAGATTTTCGAGGAAGTGTATGAGAGCGACTACAAGGAGAAGTTCGAGGAGCTCGGCATCGAGTATTTCTATACACTGATCGACGATGCCGTGGCCCGCGTGATCCGCAGCAAGGGCGGTTTCATCTGGGCTTGCAAGAACTACGACGGAGACGTGATGAGCGACATGCTCAGTACCGCATTCGGATCCCTCGCCATGATGACTTCCGTATTGGTTTCCCCCGATGGCAAGTATGAGTATGAGGCAGCCCACGGCACCGTAACCCGTCATTACTACCGTTATCTGAAGGGCGAAGACACCTCCACCAACCCGATGGCCACCATCTTCGCCTGGAGCGGTGCCCTGAGAAAGCGCGGAGAGTTGGACGGCAACGAGGCATTGCAGAAATTCGGCGACGAGCTGGAGGCTGCCTGCTTCGACACCCTGAACGACGGCATCGCCACCAAAGACCTCGTCAACCTGATGGAGGGCGTGGAGGCAAAGGGTGTCAACTCCGCCGGCTTCATCGCCGCCATCCGCGAGCGACTGGAGAAGAGACTGGCGTAACCATTAGAATCAAACCACAACAAGAGTAAACATAAAAAAGGAGTCGCCGGCGACTCCTTTTTTATGTCCACATTCCTACAGTTTGAACTGAAGGCGGGTTTCCAGTACGGAATACTTGTTTTTCTCGGCAATGGCAGTTATACCCGTATTGTTACTGCCCACATTCGCATAATGTGCACTTACACGCCAGACCATATACTTGTTGATGTAATAGTTCATGCTCAGTGCCCAGTCGCTCAACTTACCGCCACGGATGTCACCGTCGTTCATGTCGGTATAGTTGTAGGAAGCCACTATCTCCCATGACTTGGGATCGGGTGTAGCGATACCGCCATCCTGTATGTTATAGGCATACTCACCGTTGAGCAAGAAGCGCAAGTTGCCGTAGGCTCCCCATGTGGCATAGTTGGGCGCACCGTCCCGCCATACGTTCATATAATTATATTGCGCCTCCAGACCGACACGGCCCTTCGCCCGCATCAACTCTCCCGTCACCTTGATGTCGCCCTTGGCATCCTGCAGCTCTGCACCGATGGCGGTAAGCTCGCAGACACGGGTGGGATAGTTGGCTGACCACTTCATGTTCTTGCGGTTCTTGGACGCCTCCTCGTAGCTGACTCCCATGCCCACTTGGAAAAGGTTGCCGCGCTTGACGGTGGGATGGTAGACGAAACGTCCCATCATACCCTTTCCCTGATAGCCCGTCTCATTGGTGGCCTTCTTGAAACTCTGGTTGTCGGAATAGACGGATGCGGCGGCAAGGAACTTGTCGTCGTAATGCTCGAACATCACACCCAGCAACCTTTCTCCATTGCTGAACGCCGAGGTCTCGGGTGCCTCCATCGCCACCTTGAAACTGGACGAGGTGGCACTCTGGTAGCTGAACTGGTGGCAAAAGTAACCGCCTCGCAGCAGGTTGCCACCACGGAAGTCGTATTCCAGGAACACGTCCTTCATGGAGAGAGTGGAACGACCATAGCCCACGTCCACCTTGGCCTTCCACGGACCATAGCTTGCCTTGAGACCCACACGGATGTCGGGCATCGTAAATCCGCCTTCCGCCTGTTGGTTCAGTTCCTCGTTGTTGCTGTGCATCATGGCACCGTCGAGCAGGATGCGTCCCGAAGGCTTCACCACAATCTTTTCCTCCTGTGCGTTGGCACCGGTCGCCATGCCGGCAACCAGTGCCAATGCCATCATTCCCCTTTTAATCATAGGCTTAGTCTTATCGTTTTTATTTCTTTGCGTTCCAAGGTGTTGGCACGAAAGTACTCTTCTTCACCTTCCCGGCCTTCACCAACTTGGCGAACTCCTTCTTGGCGGCTGCCAGATATTTCTGGAACTCCTCATTGGCATGCAGACGTGCCACGACGGCGGAACCCATTACGCGACCGGCATCCACGTCGCTCTGCCAGTGGTAACCACAGATTACGCGACTCTGCCCTATCTCGAAGCCACGCTTCAGGATTTCGTTCTGCCGGTCGGGGTTGATTTCTGCCAGCACAAGGGCTTCGGCCCATCCCATCGCCGTATGACCGGAGGGATAACTGCCGTTGGTGGACAACTCACCTTCCTGGCGCTGGTTGCAAGTGGAGGTCTGGAAGAACTTGAAGGGACGGATGCGGTTGTAATGCTTCTTGGCACTCCTCGTGGCGAGGTCGCCGGCATCCTCGCGCATCCTGTACATCAGTTTGTAGATGCAGGGTGTGTCCTCCTTGGTGATTTTGATGCCGAATGCCTCCGACATATTCTGGGCGATGTCCTCCACATTGGCATCAGCGGAAGCCTGGTCGCCACGCTCGCTATTGCGCTGCTTCACCCCCCAGTAATAGTTTGCCTCGTCGTTAAACCACTGTACGCTTCCCTGTTCGGGCGGTGGCGGGAGCAGGTCGAGCGAACTGGGCTGTTCGCCGTCCTGGAGGAAATACATGTCAGGTGCCGTGCGTACATCGTCAGCCTGTGCCGCAGACTGGGCAAACATAGCTGTTGTGGAAAGGCATAAAGCCAATGTCGTGAATAATATTCTTCTTTTCATATTTCTAAAAGTTAACAGTGATTCGATTTTGCAAAAATACAACATTATCGTGAAACCTCCAAATTATTTCTCAGGAAAAAGCTTTGCCCTTTCAGTATTTATTCGTACTTTTGCAAATAAAAACGGAAGCCCATGCTGAACATCGCCCAATATTTCCCGATAACCGACCCTACGCTGATCTTCTTCGTAGTACTGCTCATCATCCTCTTCGCCCCCATCATCATGGGCAAACTGCGCATACCCCACATCATCGGCATGGTACTGGCGGGCGTGCTCGTGGGCAAGTACGGACTGAACATCCTGGAACGCGACTCATCGTTCGAACTGTTCGGCAAGGTGGGACTCTACTACATCATGTTCCTCGCCGCACTGGAGATGGACATGGAGGGCATGAAGAAGAACAAGGTGCGGCTGCTCACCTTCGGACTGCTCACCTTCTGCATCCCCTTCATCCTCACGTTTCTGACGGGCATCTATCTGCTCCATTATCTCCCGAAAGCTGCCTTACTGCTTGGCTGCATCATGGCCTCCAATACGCTGATAGCCTATCCCATCGTGGCACGCTACGGACTCCAGCAGAAGCCCAGCGTCACCCTGAGCGTGGGGTCGAGTATGATTTCGCTCTTGCTCTCGCTCATCGTACTGGCGGGACTGGTGGCTTCGTTCGGCAAGCACGACGGCGTATTGTTCTGGGTGCTGTTCGCCGTCAAGTCAGCGGTCTACTGCGGGGTGATGCTCACCCTGATTCCCCGTCTCACCCGCTGGTTCCTGCGGCGGTACAGTGACGCGGTGATGCAGTTCATCTTCGTGCTGTCGATGCTCTTCATGAGTGCCGCCCTGTCGCAGGCGGTGGGCATAGAGGGCGTGTTCGGTGCCTTCTTCGCCGGACTCATCCTCAACCGCTACATTCCCCATGTCTCCCCATTGATGAACAGACTGGAGTTCATCGGCAACGCCCTCTTCATCCCCTATTTCCTGATAGGCGTGGGCATGCTCATCAACGTGGGTCTCATATTTCAGGGCGGACACATCCTATGGGTGGTGTTCTGCATCGTGTTCTTCGGCACTTTGGGAAAGGCACTGGCGGCTTACATCGCCTGTCTGGGATTCCGCCTGCCACTCAGCTCCGGACACATGATGTTCGGACTCACCGCTGCCCACGCCGCCGGCGGCATCGCCATGGTGATGGTAGGTATGCACTTGGCAGTGGGACCCGACACCTACCTCGTCGACGATGATATGCTCAACGGTGTGGTCATCATGATTCTCATCAGCTGCATCATCTCCTCCCTGCTCACCGACAGGTCGGCACAAGACATCATCCTCCGCGACAAGGACATGCCCAACGCCGGCGACGACTGGGAGGCGAACGATGGAAAGATGCTCATCCCCGTGAAATACCCCGAATATGCCGACCACCTCATCAATCTGGCTCTCCTGGTGAGGAACCCGAAACTCAAGAACAGCCTCACCTGCCTCAACGTGGTGTACGAGGACAAGGACATGCGCTACAACCAGGAACAGGGACGAAAACTCCTCGACCACTGTGGACAACTGGCGGCTTCCGCCGACGTGACGGTGCAGACCCAGGTGCGCATCGCCGCCAACATTGCCAACGGCATCAAGCACGCCTTCAACGAGTTCCAGTGTTCTGAGATTATCATCGGAATGCACATGCACCACGAGGTGTCGGCGAAGTTCTGGGGAGAGTTCCACCAGAGCCTCTTCAACGGACTGAGCCGACAAATCATCATGGCGCGCATCCGCCAGCCCCTCAACACCATCCGGCGCATACAGGTGGCTGTGCCGTCGAGGGCGGAGTTTGAACCGGGCTTCTACCGTTGGCTCGAACGACTGGCACGGTTGGCAGGCAACCTCGACTGCCGCATCGTGTTCCATGGCAGACAGGAGAGCATCGACCTCATCGACGATTTCATGAGAGTCCATCACCCCGAAGTGAGACTGGGATACAAGACGATGGGGCATTGGAACGAGCTTCCCGAGCTGGCGGCACAGATGTCGCCCGACCACCTCTTCGTGGTGGTGACGGCACGCAAGGGAACGGTCTCCTTCAAGAGTGCCCTCGAACGTCTGCCCGAGGAAATCACGCAACATTTCTCCGGCACCAACCTCATGATCATCTTCCCCGACCAGCACGGCGACTCCTACGGCGACCAACTCACCTTCGCCGAGCCTCAGCACCAGGAGGAGGTCAGTGCCTACGAGGCTTTCCACCGTTGGTTTGAGAGGAAATTCAGGAAATAGCCTCCACGGCTATAATTTTACACTTGGAAATTAGGCACTCTCGATAATTTTGCTTAATTTTGCCACAAAATAGCAAAGAAACAGAAAACAATGATAGACATCAAAGGAATAACCAAGAGCTTCGGCTCCCTGCAGGTACTCAAGGGCATCGACCTGCACATCGACAAGGGCGAGGTGGTGAGCATCGTCGGCCCCAGCGGTGCCGGCAAGACCACGCTGCTCCAGATTATCGGCACTCTCGACAAGCCCGACCAAGGAAGCATCACCGTGGACGGCATCGACGTGAGCCGTCTCAGCACCAAGAAGTTGAGCGACTTCCGCAACCAGCACTTAGGCTTCGTATTCCAGTTCCACCAACTTCTCCCGGAATTCACCGCTCTGGAGAACATCATGATTCCAGCCTTCATCGCCGGCAAGGGACGCAAGGAGGCGAAGCAGCGCGCAGAGGAACTGCTCGCCTTCATGGGACTGAGCGACCGCGCCAGCCACAAGCCCGCCGAACTGTCGGGTGGTGAGAAGCAGCGTGTCGCCGTGGCGAGGGCACTGGTCAACAACCCTGCCGTCATCCTCGCCGACGAGCCTTCGGGAAGCCTCGACTCCAAGAACAAGGCGGAGCTTCACCAACTCTTCTTCGACCTGCGCGACAAGTTCGGGCAAACTTTCGTCATCGTTACCCACGACGAGGGCTTGGCTGCCATCACCGACCGCACCATCCACCTCAAGGACGGAATGATAGAGAAGACCGTGGAGGCAGCGGCAACGGAAGACGAATAACTCCTTAACTCCTTATAAAAGACATGAGCAAAAAGATAAGACTGGGCGACTTCAACCGCCTTCGCATAGTAAAGAAAGTAGACTTCGGACTGTATCTCGACGGTGGCGACGAGGGCGAGATTCTCCTCCCCACCCGATATGTACCCGAAGATGCCTGCATCGGCGACGAGCTGGAGGTGTTCCTCTACCTCGACCAAGACGAGCGCATGATTGCCACCACCGAGAAGCCTCTTGCCAAGGTGGGCGACTTCGCCTATCTGGAAGTGAAGTGGGTCAACGAGTACGGTGCCTTCTTAGGCTGGGGACTGATGAAGGACATCTTCTGTCCCTTCCGCGAGCAGAAGAAGCGCATGACCCTCGGCAACTCCTATATCGTGCATATCCACATCGACGAGGAGAGCTACCGCATCGTCGCCTCCGCCAAGGTAGAACGCTACATGAACGAGGACCATGCCCACTACAAGCATGGCGAGGAGGTGGACCTGCTCATCTGGCAGAAGACCGACCTCGGCTTCAAGGTGATCATCGACAACCAATACCCGGGCTTGCTCTACCAAGACCAGATCTTCCAGTACATCCACACGGGCGACAAGATGAAGGGCTACATCGGCAGAGTGCGTCCCGACGGCAAGATAGACGTCACGCTCCAGAAGACGGGTCTCCAGCAGACCGCCGACTTCGCCGAGGTTCTCTACCAGTATCTCCTCGACCACGACGGCGAGTGCAACCTGGGCGACAAGAGCGAGGCGGACGACATCTACGAGCGTTTCCATGTGAGCAAGAAGGTGTACAAGCGTGCCGTGGGCGACCTCTACAAGAAGCACCTCATCACGGTTAGCCCGATGAGTATCCGATTGGCAGAATAAAGTAAAAGGTGTTTTGGCTGATTGCCAAAACACCTTTTACTTTGTCCGAAAACGGCTGTAGATATATTACGGATTTGCTATGTTGCCCATGATTTGAAACAAAATTTAACCTATGTTGCCCATGATTTGAAACAAAAAAGTTGTATCTTTGCCCATGATTTGAAACAAAAGCTATGTTTAGACGTAATATATTAAGTAAATTAGAGGCTTGGAAACAAGACAACAGGCATAAGCCACTCATATTGAGAGGAGCCAGACAAGTAGGCAAAACGACGATTGTCAACGAGTTTGGCACCCAGTTTGACAACTATCTCTACTTCAACTTAGAGAATAGCGAAAGCATCAAATTGTTTGAGATGGACATTCCATTAGACAACTTGATCAACATGTTGTATGCCAGTCTCGGTAAGCCCCAACAAGATGGCACAACACTCATCTTCATCGACGAGATACAAAATTCTCCCAAGACTATTGCTCTGCTCAGATACTTCTACGAGCAGAGACCAGACTTATATGTCATTGCTGCTGGTAGCCTGCTGGAGAATCTTGTAGATGTCAAGGTGAGTTTTCCTGTAGGTAGAGTTCAATACTTAGCATTACGCCCTTGCTCATATCAAGAGTTTCTTGGTGCTATAGGCAAGACCAACCTCTTGACCATACTCTCTCAGAAACCAGAATATACCCTTGCCTTTCATGACCAACTCATGCATCTGTTCAATCAGTACACTATCATAGGTGGAATGCCAGAAGCTGTGCAACGATATGCAGAGACCCAAGACATTGTTGCCATAGAGGATGTCTATGAGACACTCGTCCAAGCCTATAAGGATGATTCGGAGAAATATGTCAGAGGCAACAAACTGACAGATGTTGTCCGCTTCATTCTCTCCTACGGTTGGGCTTTTTCTGGCGAGACCATCACCCTGGGTAATTTCGCGAACTCAAGTTATAAGGCACGAGAAGTAGGCGAAGCTTTTCGCCTGTTAGAGAAGGCTATGCTCTTGGAGCTGGTTTATCCAGTATCTTCCACCCAGATGCCCATCATACCAGAAAACAAGCGAATGCCAAAACTCATCTGGTTTGACACGGGTTTGGTCAACTATCAAGCAGGTGTCAGAAAAGAGATTATCGGTTCTACAGAAATGGTAGATAGCTGGCGAGGACACATTGCCGAGCAGATTACAGCACAGGAGCTTCTATCAATGGAAGACCGTGTTGGTCAGCATCGTTCTTTCTGGGCAAGACCCAACAATGGTGCTGAGGTAGATTTTATCTTTGTACATGAGTCAAAAATCTATCCAGTAGAAGTCAAGAGCGGTACAAACTCTCATCTTCGTTCTCTCCAATCATTCATGGATAATTCGGAGATAGACACAGCCATCCGCATTTGGTCAAACCCATATTCCGTAGATAAGGTAAAGACTCCAAATGGCAAGGAGTTCAGGCTCATCAATCTGCCATTCTATCTGATAGGCAGATTGCATCAGGTACTGGATGAGTTCCCTCTCACCACTTCGAGCACTTGCCCCAGGTGATAAGTCACGACACCATCATCGTAGGTAGTATCCAGCACTTGCACTACGGCACTATCCCTGTCGGAATGATAGCCCACATGGAAGCGGATGGCATCAAAACGCTTGAGGTATCGCTTGCCGTCAGCCTCATCTATGTAAGTGTATTTATTGAGCGTGGTCTGCTTTAATGCACGATATTCCTCAGTCTTCTCCCCCTTGATGATTTCCTCGAAATATTGCTTTTCGATGATCAAGGTGAGTACCTTCAAGCCTGAGAGGTTCAAGCGAGACTCTGCTTTCTTGATATGCTGCTCCAAACATTGCTGCTCCTTGTTGTACGAGAAGTAGATGATGGTGCCATCCATGATTCGCTGGATGATGCTGTCGATGATTTCCAAAGGAACTACATACCATTCGGTAGCCTCATGCAGCTCACCCTTGTCATCTGCCACCTTGAAACGGAAGTTCACCTCTTGCAGCACCTGATGCACCAAGTCCTCAAACTTCTGCGAGTGCATGTTCACTATTTTGTAGGTACTCACGATTTCCACTGGTGCCATCAGATAGGTAGGTTCATGCTCGGCATTAGCCACACGCTCCTCCACTCTATTGGTAGAGAAACCGATCTTATAGAGATTCTTGATGCTCTTGATTTCCGGGTTCTCCGACTTGGAGCGAAGCACATAGATGTAACCCGTCACTTGGTCGTCTTGCTTCACATCATCGGGATTGAAGAACTTGGCATCCGCATCTTCCTTTATCTCCGTGATGGCGTAGCCGCTTGCCACTACGTTCTTACGCAAGGTCTGCAACAGCACATCCGACTCCGTACCGTTCTCATAGATGCAGCGAGTTCTGCCATCTGGCAAGCCGTTGGCACCTTTCTTCTTTTCCAATATCTTGGAGAGAAGAACCATCTGACCATCCACGATATAATATCGACCCTCAGATAGACTTGCCGTCTTCGAGATGCGCTGCAACTGACGCTTGCCAGTCTTCAAGTCATGATGGACTTGGGCAAAGAGAGGCTCGAACTGTGCGAAGTCCTCGCATAGTTTTCTCTGCGCCACATGGTCAGGATTCTCCTTCTTGGCTTTCATCACACCCTTCATATCCGTAGGGATGTCGAAGAGCTTTGCCTCTTGGTAGGATACGTCCAGCAAAGGGTCGTTGAATATATCTTCCAGTTCTTTATCTATGTCCATTTGTTACTATATATAATAAGGTGTAATATCACTATTCGTTGTCTTTCTCCAACAGATGATACTCATCATATTGGCGAAGGCTATCGTTTGCCTTGGCTCGCAAACTCTTAAGTTTCACAGCCAATACTTTCTCTTTCAAGTCTCCAGCCATGGTAGGCTCGCTTCCATGCTCAGCCACCCACTTGTTCACCTCAAGCAAGGTTTGTGCCAACCTGTCCTCAGGTGTCGGAGCCTTTGGCTTGGGGCGCACGTCTGCCAATAAGGGGTCGTCAAATATCTCCAATAATTCTTCTGGCCATTCCATCGTATTTAATGTACAATTAATAATTTATAATGTATAATTAGGCATACGCCCTCAAAACTATAGAATTCTTCACTCTTCGTTCTTCACTCTTCACTTACGTTTCTGGTTCATATTCCAACCCCATCATCTTTCTAATCTTCAGATTCTTGAGCTTTTGGTATGCGGCGGCAAGTTCCCTTACCTTTGGATCTGGGTCCTTGATGTCAGGTTTCTGCCCATCGTGCTCTGCCACCCATTGCTTGTAAGGTCCCTTGAAGAGTATCATGGCATGTTCCAAGCTCATGTCATATTTCAGCTCCGCCATCGTATCTTGGATAATCTTCAAGGTTTGCTTGTTCACGTTCTTCGACAAGATTTCGTAGGCACGTTGGAAGGGATTGACGGAATCGATGAGGTTGATGCTCAACTGATTGATATTGATAATACGGTTGGCAAGCTTGATCAGGCGATTACCCTCCGACTCCTTCTCCTCGTCATTAGCCGATGCTGAGGCATCATAGTCGATAGGATTGCCCTTTTCATCCATCACCTCACTGCCCTTCACTATCGTGTCGAGCAAGAAGCGTTGGCGAACCTCCTCCACCTCTTCATCCGTCAAGTCGGGATATTTTTCTCGGATTACCTTCGGAACCAAAACCTTGGTTATCGTCTCTGCCGTCGTGCTTCCGCTGATAGCCTTTACCACCAGTTCATCTTGCAACACACTCGCCTTCAAGTCGTCCAACTGTTCCTCTACGATAAGCTTGGTCTTGGCACTCGACAAAGGCTTCAGTCCTTCCACCACCAAGGTATGAAGCCCCAATGGGTCTGACTCGTCATTGTCCACATCTTTCACGGTCTTGAAATGCCAACTTGGTGCCATCACCTGTTCCATCAAGAGCGAGGCTGTGATCGCCTTCAAGAAATCATTCACCGCCACCTTCACATCGGGTTGGTCAGCATCGGGCATACCTATCATGTTCACGAACTTAGCTGTGTCTTTGCCTTCACAATCTCTTGTGCATCTGCCGATAATCTGAACTACCTCGGTCAGCGAACCACGCACACCAATGGTCAGACATTCCTCGCACCATTGCCAGTCGAAACCTTCCTTTGCCGTACCCAGGGCGATGATGATGTCCATGTCGTCCTTGCTCTTCATGCGCTGCAAATAGCTTTGCACCAGGTTGCGAGTCTCGGCATGGTCTTCCACGAGGTCGGCTACCTTCAAGAGTCTGCCGTCCTTGGTTCTCACGTGATAGATGCCACCATTGTTATAGTCACGGCTCTCCACCGTTCCGATAATCTTGATGATTTCATCCGTCTCGGTATATTTGCCCAGTCCGCTCGATGCACGGGAGTTGACGCTCGGAATATGGATGATGGTCTTCTTATGGGTGTCGAGCACCTCGGCGATATGGTCGAGATAACTGCCGTGATAGAAGTGGTAGCCCAAGACGAGGTTCTTGAGATAACGATAACCATTGAGCTGCTGATAATAGTTGTAGGTTACGGGGAAGAAGCGAGCCTCATCCTCTGCCCTCAACACAGGTACGCCATCACCACGAAAGTAACTACCAGTCATTGCCACGATATGACCTGTGGAGTTGTTCATCACTCGGCGCACGATGTCGCCCAGTCCGCTGTTCACATCGGCACTGGTATGATGGAACTCGTCGATAGCCAAGAGACAGTCATTAAACTCCTCGTCGCTTATCTCCTTCATGCCATTGCGAAGGGTGGCATGGGCGCAAACAAGAATCTTCGTTTTGTCTTGCTTGAAGAACTCGACAAATCGCTTTGCCTTGTCGCTTTCGTTGCTGGCATCGCAGAGGTTGAAATAAGGAGCCACCTTCCAGTCGGCGAAGAAGCCAAACTTCATCAAGTCGGTGTTTTGGAATGAGCGGCCGATACTCTTCTCTGGCACAGCCACCACCACTTTCTTCACGCCTTGGTTTACCAACTTGTCCAAGGCAATGAACATCAAGGCACGGCTCTTGCCAGATGCTGGCGGGGCCTTAATGAGCAGGAAGCGATGGTTGCGAGCCTCATAAGCCTTGGCTTGCATCTCTCGCATACCGAGGGCATTGGTATTGCTCGAAGTACCAGTTTGCTGGTACTTGATATCTACGATGTTATCATTTATCTGATTCATAAACTTCTTATTTTGTCTTGTTAGCTGTCATTTTCTCATAGAGTTTGAAGAGGCATTCCAAGCGAGCCTCATCATTGGCAAATGGTGCTCCAGGATAACAGCTCTCCACGATGCGGTCTAATTCTTCATGCGCCTCTCGCAAATCCGTTGGCATTTTGTCTGGGTCGTAAAGGTCAGCAAGCGTCTTTTCGGGATATGCCGCACGAGCAAGAATGATATTTGTTGCCGCCTCTTCTATCTCGGACTTTTTGGCATCGGAGATGGATGGGAATGGGAAAGTGTTGTAGCAGAGAGTTGACGAATACCTAATATCATTTTTCAACTTGCCAGAAACAGCTTTTACCCAGACCATATGCATCAATGACTCCATAATGCCAAAGTTACACAAATCACATCCATACACTACCTGTGCAGAATTTAAAACAACAACATCCTTTTGTTCAAAACCAATAGGTAAATATTTCCGCGAAACAGATGAGACAATAGGTACAACCAAACATTCCTCTTCCCTATATGTCGAATTAGTAAAACGGTTAGGATAAGACGCATACTTTACAGTATCTGCTCGTTTACTCGTCAAACGATATTCTTTAACTTCCAACAGTCTTTTTTGAATATTCGAAATAGAGCTTACCGCTTCCAAATCTTCATCACGTATCCACAAGCAATATCTTGTTAATCCATTTATAAACTCATTTGAGCCTGTCACTTTCTTTATAAAATGCTCACTTCCACTATCGTCTTTAATAAATCTATCTTTCTCTTGAGCATCCAACATCAAGAAACCACCTTCTCGTGGTTCCGAGCCATATATCATCGGACGGAATAGTGAAGTTATCGGATTCTTCACATTATCAACAAACACGTCTCCTGCATTCGCCAAATAGCCATTTATATTTTCACACAATATCATTCCATCGGGAGTATACAGCTTCTTTATCTTTCCACTAGAATTATTAGACAAGCCTATTATTACAACTATAACATGAGCTTTATTCTTCGCATTATTTTCCCATGCAAAAGACGTATAAGCAAAATCAATATGAATATCCAAATCCAATATAGGTTTCCACAAAGAAGCGACTTGCTCTCCTTGTGTTATAGAATTTGTACTAACAAAAGCATATTTGGCTTTTGTTCCTCTAATGTATTTAGCTGCTAGCCAAAACCATATTGCTATATAATCTAATTTTCTATAATCTTTAAAAGAAGCCATTGTTGCGTCCAAGTCATCTTTGTGCTGTTCTTCTTGGTTTCTGCTCCCCAAGTACGGCGGATTACCAAACACAAACACCTCTTCATCCTTGGTATGCGGACACACCACATTCCAATCCAATCTGCAAGCATTACCGCATTCAATCTGGCTAATCTTCTTCAAAGGCAAGGCTGCGACATTCACGCCGAAGTCGGCATGAAACTTATTGTTCATCTGATGCTCGGCAAGCCAAAGGGATAGCATCGCTACCTCATGAGGGAAGTCGAGCAGCTCGATTCCATAAAACTGCTCCAATCGGATGCACGAACCATCGATAAAGTCTATCATCTGTTCTGGCGTACACTTCTTGCGGAGATGCAGAATATCCATTTCCAGCAAGCGCAACTGCTTATAGGTGATAATCAAGAAGTTGCCACTGCCACACGCTGGGTCGAAGAATTTCATCTTTCCCATACGTTCCATCAGACGATTACAGCCCGTGATGATGGGCTTGCAATCGGCCAAAAACTGGTTATAGGTAAGCATGCTCATGTCGTAGAGGTTGCGCTTTTGCTGATAATCGTCCACCAACTTCTTGTAT
>CAVEJY010000012.1:0-17703 GCA_963616155.1 Acutalibacteraceae bacterium | reverse complement strand
TTCGATTCCACCACGGGAAATATCGAGGACTGGGTGATAGAGGGGTGATAGATACGAAAAATAAAAGTGTCGCAATCTCGTGTTCTTCTTGAGATTGCGACACTTTTTATAGTTGGTATGAATTCTTTGTAGTCACCTCGTCCCAGGCATAATAATTTGTTACATTTTGAATGGCGGATGCTGATAAAAATGCTGATATCCTCCCCTTCACGTCTTATTCATACGATAGCAACCCCTATGTAACAAGCTCTGTCTACTTTTGCACCGGATTTAGCAAAAGCAGATCAAGACAACAACAAAACAGATTGTATGAAGAAGAACGTAATGGCTCTCACCGTGGCAGGATTGCTGGCACAGGGAGCATTCTTTAGCCAGACACTGGCAGCCGGTCTGCCCGACGGCAACGTACTTGGCGAGAAAGCCTTGGGCGTGAACGAGGTGAACGGTAAGGTAACCAATGAGCAGGGCGAGGCTCTGCCCGGTGTCATCGTGCATTGTGGCAATGTGAACGTACAGACCGATATGAACGGCGAATATCATGTAAGTGCTTCCCGTGGCGAGAAACTCACTTTTACCTATGTAGGTTATGTTACCGTCACCAAAAGTGCCGACAACAACAAGGGACTGAATGTGGTGATGAAGGAAGACTCGCAGACCCTTGGCGAGGTGATCGTGACCACCCAGAAGAAATTGCAGAGTTCTCTGGAAGTGCCGGTGGCCGTAAGTGCCGTGACGGGCAGCGTGATGGAGAAGCTGAACCTCCATCAGTTGGATGACGTGGCACAGTTTACCCCGGGCGTACAGATACAGATGCAAAGTCCCAACAACCCCGGCTATGTGATCCGTGGCGTAACTTCGGACGACGGTGCATCCTATGCCCAGCCCCGTGTGTCCGTCTTCATGGACGGCGTGTCTACCTCCCGAAGCCGCGGCTCTGCCGTGGAACTTTTCGACTTGGAGCGTCTGGAGGTGGCCAAGGGCCCTCAAGGAACGCTCTTCGGTCGCGGTGCGGAGATCGGCGGCATCAGCATCATCCGTCATAAGCCCGTGAACTACCTGACAGGCGAACTGTCACTCAACTATGGTTCCTACAACCAGCGACAGGTTACCGGTTTCATCAACACCCCCATCGTCAAGGACAAGCTCGCCAACCGCTTCGCCTTCGACTACGAAGCCCGGGACGGATTTGTCAAGAACGAGGCGGGCGGCCGACTCAACGGCAAGAATGCCTTAGCATTCAGAAACTCCACCCGTTGGTGGGCAAGCGATGACACGTCGCTCTCCTTGGTGCTCGACTATCAGCATGACAACTATCCAGGCACTTCCTTCCATAGCATCAATCCAGTCTATGGCAACGCCGACCCTAACAGTCCTGCCAACTTGGAAGCAGGCAAGGCACTCGGCATCAAGCGCAATGTGGGCGGTGCCCTGCTCGACATCGAACATAACATCAACCAGAAGTGGGCTTTCACATCTATCACCGGTTTCCGTGCCTTCGACAGTGACGAGCACTTCGATGCCGACGGCACCTATCTGCCCCTGCTTCTCTGCGAGGAAAAGGAGAAGGGTACGCAACTGAGTCAGGAGTTCCGCTTCAACTACGATGACCACCACCGCTTTTCCGGTTTCGTGGGTGCCAGCTATTTCTACGAGCACTCTTCGCAGGACGTGAATGCCAAGGCCAATCTGCAATATCTCTATCCTGTGTATATCCAGAAGAGTCAGATAGACAATATGAAGGGATTGCTCAGCCAGATGGTGCCAGCCGCTTATCAGCCGATGGTGGAGGCTACCTTGGAGAAACTGATGCAGAAATGGTTTCCCGATGCCCCAGCTGTGGATGCCAACGGCAAGCCTGCCCAGCAAACCGCTACCCCCGACATCTATGGCGACCTCAAGGCAAGTCTTGCCCAGCTGGGTATGGACTTAGACCAGGTGCTTCTTGGCATGGGTAAGAGTGGAAAGACCATTCAGGCTACCTTGCAAGGCATCTCCAACCAGACGCTCGATGCCAACTACACCGAGCAGGGCAAGAACTACGGCACCAACCAGGCCGCCGAGATTTTTGCCGACGGAACCTTCAAGATTACCAAGAACCTGCATTTCACCTTGGGTCTCCGCGGAACTTATGAGCATCAGGAGACGGGGTATTCTTCATCTACCGTACCCAGCCTGTTTGGTGCCGTGCTCTATCATCCTACAGATGGAGGTAATAAGGTCACTGCTTCCAGCAGTTATTGGTCGTGGGTAGGTCGTGCCGCCCTCAACTATATGATAGGCAGAAACAATATCTATGTGAGCGTTTCCCGTGGCCGTCGCCCCGGCGTGCTCTATTTTAACAACGACCCAGAGGACTTCGAGACCTTGAACCCAGAGATTATCTATAGCTATGAGGCTGGTGTGAAGGGAAGCGTATTGGGCGGCAAGCTCAACTATGATTTCTGCACCTATTATTATGACTGGTACAATTATCAGACATCGGTGTTCAACCAGACCACTTCCAAATATGAGTATGACGATGCCGGCCGGGCGCATTCTTTCGGTCTGGAGGCAAGCCTCAGCTACTCTCCATGCCGCTATCTGAACATCTTCGGCAACTGGTCGTTCATCGACGGCAAGTTCAACGACACCGACGACAACGGCAACAAGCAAACCTATGCCGGCAACCGGTTCCGTCTGACTCCCAAGAACAGCTTTGCCGTAGGTCTCGACCTCAGCGTCCCCACGGGCAAGAAGGGTAACGTCTATTTCCGCCCCACCTATTCCTGGAAATCGAAGGTGTTCTTCGAGGAGAGCAACGAGCCGGAGTACACCCAGGATGCCTACGGACTCCTGAACTTCACGGCAGGTTACCGTTTCCAGCCGGGTAAGGTATATTATGAGATTGGTGCCTTCGGTAAGAACGTACTCGACGAGAAATACATCGTGGATGCCGGCAATTCGGGTCGCCAGATAGGATTCCCCACATATGTAGGCGGCAGCCGAAGCGTAGTGGGAGTCATGGTGAAAGTAGGATTTTAGAATCGTGTAATTATAGAATAGGAGCCAAACACCCGTGGTGGGTGTTTGGCTCCTATTCGTTTTATTGGTTTCAACTTGGTGTTGATAATCATTTATTCATCATCATCCATTTCGTCGGATGGGATGTCTGCCAAGGGCAACTGACGGTTGATCGCCGCATTGAAGGAAATAATCGTCTCACTGCGGGACAAGCCCAACGGCTGCAACTTGTCATGGATAATCTGCAACAGGTGATGGTTGTTGGAAGCATAGATTTTGATGAACATATCCATGCCGCCTGTGGTATAATGACACTCCACGACCTCGGGAATTCTCTTCAGTTCCTCCACTACCCTATCAAAATTCTCGGGGTCCTTGAGATACAAGCCCACATAGGCACAAGTTTCATAGCCCACCTTTTCCGGGTCTATGATAAACTGCGAGCCTTTGATGATACCGAGATTGGTCAGCTTTGCTACACGCTGATGGATGGCTGCGCCACTCACATTGCAAGCACGGGCCACCTCCAGAAAAGGGATGCGGGCATCCTGAGAAATCAATCGCAGGATCTGTCTATCCAACGAGTCTAATATTTGTTTTGACATAATAATATTAATTTGTGTGCAAAGTTACCATTTTTCCGCAACAATAGCAACATTTCACGCAAAATAAATTATAAATTAATATTATTTTCCCTTTTCTACGGCAGAATAATTGATGCGCAGAGCCTTAGCCTGGCGCAAAGCCTGCTTCACATCCGTGATGACACCCATCTTCGTATTCCGGTCAGCCTTGATGGAAACCGTCATCAGTTTCAAGTCCTCGGGAGACATTCGCTGCTTCTCCGCAAGTACATAATCCATCACCTCCGGGGCAGTGGCAAACTTGTCATTGAGTTGGATGCGGGACTCCTTGCCGTACTTTCCCTGTAGTTCCTTGGCGGGCGTACCTATATATATATAACTTACTGCCGACTTCTTGGTGAGCCGGGTGAGTTCCTTGCCCTCCGGCACCCTGCATTCCACCTTCAAGGTCACCTTCCTCATGTGGGTAACAATCATGAAGAAGAACAACACGGAGAATATCAAGTCGGGCAAAGAGGCGGTATTCAACTCCGGCACGTCATGCTGCAATCGACGGAACATACTCATTGACTACCTCCTTTCTTCTCCTCGGCATCCTGCTTGGCATGATGGTCCTGCACCGTCATGGCGTTGGCATAGGACTCCGTGATACGCACAGGCAAAGCCTCACGCACCTCGTCCTTCCTCTGACTGTTCAGCAACGCATACCGCTTTCCATATTTCTTTTTCGCATAGTCATCACGCAGATCGCCATAAGCCTGCATCAGTTGGTCTTGGATTTGGAAATAATGATTATAGTCTGCGTCCCTGTCGCTCTCTATGGAAATCACATGATTCTTTCCCGCCTTTTGCACGAAACGGACCGTCTCTTCCTTCAGATGCCGCAAATCGGCAGGCTGGTCGTTCACCAACAATTTGCCTCCTGCCATCAGATGGAGTGCCATCAGGGTAGACTTATCCACATCCGTCTCCTGAGCCTCCTTCTTTTGGGGTGCAGGAAGCTGGCGCGACAATCCCTTGTCCACATCCATGGATGTGGTAACAAGGAAGAATATCAACAACATAAAAGATATGTCAGCAGTGGAAGTCGTATTCAACCCAGGCACCTCGTGTTGCTTACGCCGGATAATCATGGTTTCCGTTCCTTTCTTATATATTTGGTGGCACCGTAAAGCACGGCCGCCACGCCCACCACCAACAGGATGACGGAGCTAAGGACGAACATATCCGAAGCCTTCACCCAGAACCAGTCGTCATAAGCCTCACCGTTGATGAGCATGGGAGCGGAAGAGCCGCACACGAAAGTGAGGACCAACAAAAGCAATGTCCCCAACCATGTGGTGCGGACAATCTTGGCAGCAGGAATACCATTGGACTGGTCAGCCTCCTTGCCCGCATACCGATTCGCCTTGACAACCGCATAAACCGCCACAACGACGGCAAACAGCAAGAAAGTCCACATCAAACCAATCAACACATCCGTAAACAAAGGAGCGTTGAAGTCCGGGTTCTCATCGAAAGGCATATCATAGCCAATCAAAAAGAACAGACCGAAGACCAACACAGACAATGCTATCAGCACATAAAAGACGCGTTGCGAGATCTTCTCGGCAGACCAACCTCTGATACCTTTAATCTTCATCCTTACGTTTAGCGATAATATCCATCAAAGCGATGGCAGACTCCTCCATCTGACTGGTGATATGCTCTATCTTAGAGAGGATGTAATTATAGAACACCTGCAAGATCAAGGCGACGATAATACCAAAAATCGTCGTAATCAAGGCCACCTTCATACCCGATGCCACAATCGTAGGACTGATGTCCCCAGCCTGCTGGATCTGGTCGAACGCCATCACCATACCGATGACCGTTCCCAAGAAACCCAAGGAAGGAGCCATGGCGATGAAAAGTCTTATCCACGAGCATCCCTTCTCCAGGTTGGCAGCCTGCACCGACCCATAACTTGCCACGGAACGCTCGATGTCCTCCAAGCTACCCTGAATGCGCATCAAGCCCTGGTAACAGATCGACGCAACGGGACCGCGGGTATTGCGGCACAAGTCCTTTGCTCCCTCCACGTCATCCCGGCTCACCTTCTCGTCAATGTCCTGCATCAACTTCTTGGCATTAATTTCAGAGAGGCTCAGATAGATGATGCGCTCGATGCAGAAAGCCAAGCCAACAATCAAAGCAACGGCAACGAGCGACATGAAGCCAGCGTTACCCTCAATAAACTTCGTTTTAAGTGCCTGATGGAATCCCATCGTTTCTTCCTGCGCCATCATGGGCATTGAAGAACTGATGATGAATATGAATATTGCGAAACGCGCAATAACTGTATTTTTCTTCATATACATTAGCTATATGTTGCGGAAAGAGGGGGATTCGAACCCCCGAACCGGTTTTGCCGGTTACACGCTTTCCAGGCGTGCCTCTTCAGCCACTCGAGCACCTTTCCTAATCAGATCTTGCAATCTGGAGTGCAAAAGTATTGCTTTTTATTCAGATAACCATAAAAGCCACCCTCTTTTTAAAGTTCTTTAAGGAAAAAGGGACTTTTTCCACCCCAAAATCATCATTTCTCATGAAGTTTCAAGCCAAAAACCCTTTCTACATTCCCATTGGTTCTCATGGCAAGCTCCTCGTCGCTCACCCCATAGGCGATTGCCAAAGTCTTCATCACTTCCACTACAAAAGCACTCTCATTGCGCTTTCCGCGATGAGGGACAGGAGCCATGTAGGGACTGTCTGTCTCCAGCACCAGTCTGTCCAAGGGGACGACGGCAGGCAAATCCTCACGCAGATGACTGCTCTTGAAGGTGGACACTCCTCCCACGCCCAGGACGAACCTGTCGAAAGAGAGCAATTCCTCCGCTTCCTTCTGGTTGCCGGTAAAGCAATGGAACACACCGCCCGGCAAGTCTTTCTCGTACCGGCGCAGGAGATGCACCATCTCGTTCTGGCCTTTCCGGCAATGTATCATCAAAGGCAAGCGAGTCTCCACAGACCATCTCACCTGTTCCTCGAAAGCCTCCAACTGTTCCTTCTCAAATTCCCGGCTCCAGTAATAGTCCAGTCCCACCTCACCGATGGCGATGAAGTCTCGGCCCCCGTCCAGCATTGTCTTCAGTTGGACAAGTTGTCCTTTCCAGTCATCCCTCACCTCCTCGGGATGGAGTCCCACCATGGGATAGGCATAGCCGGGATATTCCCGGCTCAATGCCAGGACTGCACGGGCAGTCTTCACGTCGATGGCAGGCAGGAACACCTTTTCCACTCCGGCTTCCCTGGCACGGGTGAAGGTCTCCGCCCTGTCCCCGTCAAACTCCTCCGCATCCAAATGCGTATGGGTATCTATCACGTTTATCATCTCAATATTGTCTTTTCATCATGTTCCGGGCATAGAGTTCCAGTTCTACCTTACGGGCAGCATCCACATGGACGGCATCCAGATACTTCTTGCTTTGCTCGAAATAATAGGCTATCTTGTCCTGTGCCATCTTGTCTATACCTATTTTATTATAGAGACGGGTAACAGCCTCCACCTTCTCCTTGCGGTCGAAGTCCTTGGCATCTACCCAGTGCTGGAGTTCCTTCCGCTGGTCGGCATTGGCATGGTTGAAGGCATTGATCAACATGAACGTCTTCTTGTTGGACACGATGTCACCGCCAATCTCCTTTCCGAACACCTCGGGGTCACCATATACGTCCAGGTAATCGTCCTGCAACTGGAACGCCAGGCCTATCTGCTCACCGAAACGATAGAGATTCTCGGCATCCTCAGGGGAGGCATCTGCCAAGACGGCACCTATCTTCAGGGCACAGGCAAGAAGCACACTGGTCTTCAGACGGATCATCTCGATGTATTCCTCTTCCCTCACATCGTTGCGATGTTCAAACTCCATGTCATATTGCTGTCCCTCCCCTATCTCCAAGGCTGTAGTGGTGAAGAGCCGGAGTACCTCGGGAAGATGTTTGCCGTCACACTGCGCCATACGTTCATAGGCAAGCACCAGCATGGAGTCGCCCGAAAGGATTGCCGTATTGGCATCCCATTTCTTGTGAACCGTCTGGTGCCCACGGCGAAGGTCAGCCTGATCCATCAGGTCATCATGAAGCAAAGTATAGTTATGGTACGTCTCCAATGCGATGGCGTTCATCAATATCTTCTCGGGATCGTCCTTGAAGAGGTTGTATGACAAGAGCATCAGGATGGGCCGTATGCGCTTTCCACCCATGGAAAGCACATACTTGATGGGTTCGTAAAGAGAATAAGGTTTTCTGTCGTAAGGCAGGTTCTCCAAGAAATCGTTCACCTTGCCTAAAATTTCGTCTGCTGTCAACATGATCGCTTATCTTTTTTAAAGTTTGAATACTACAGGAACTGCTATCATCGTACGGCACACCTTGTCGTGGTCCATGCCCGGTTTCCACTTGGGCATCATCCTCATCACCCGCAGGGCTTCCTTGTCAAGGAGGGGGTCGGCGGAGGTACTCAGCTTCACATCGGCTACGGCACCGTCCTTGTTTACGATGAACGACACCACCACCATTCCCTGTATCTTGTTCTGCTGTGCCGCAGAGGGGTATTTCAGGTTTTTCGTCAACCACTGCATGAATGCCGACCATCCGCCTGGGAACTCGGGAATCTTCTGCACGACGGTAAAGTGGACGGGAGCCTCGCTCAAGGCATCCGGATTGGTATTGTCCACCGGGGTCTCTGGTGCTGCCTCCTGCACATTGGCACCATCCACAGCCCCCTTTCCATCGCCTATCACCAGTTCACTGGTGGTAGTACTCACCTTCTGCACCACCTCCTGTGGTTTTTCCACCGCTTTCACCTCCTGGGTGATTGCCTTGGGGGCAGGCTGTGAGGCAGCCTCAGCCGACACCATATCCTTCTGGTCCTTGGGGATGGACATCTCCAGGTCTTGTGCCAAGTCCTCGAAGGTATCCGCCATGCTCTCCATTTCGTCGGGCGAGCTTTTGTATTGCAGTCCTACGAAGATGACGGAGAAGGCAAGGATAAGACCCAGCAGGAAAAAGGAAACCCGCTTGTCTTCCAATTGTGCACTATCTGACTTTTTTATTTCCACGACTTTTTGCCTGATGTTATTGCGGTCTGAAAAGCCGCATTTTCCTAATAACTTTCATTCTTTTCCAAGAAATCAATGCAAATATACGTCTTATTCTTGAAAAAAGCAGTATCTTTGCGCAAGAATTTTAATATTTAAGTGAAAAAAGTTGGATTTTTAAAAATATTTCAGCAATGAGAAAGATTACAATAGCTATCGACGGTTACTCCTCATGCGGCAAGAGTACCATGGCGAAGAACCTCGCAAAGGAAATCGGTTATATATATGTGGACACAGGTGCGATGTACCGTAGCGTCACCTTATACGCCCTTCGCCACCAACTCTTCCTGCAAGACGGCAAGGTGGATGTGGAGAGACTGCACAAGGAGATGCCCCGCATCCATATCTCTTTCAAGGTGAACGCAGAGACAGGTCGCCCCGACTGCTACCTGAACGACGAACTGGTGGAAAAGGAAATCCGCTCGCTGGAGGTCTCCAACCACGTCAGTCCCATCGCCGCCATTCCCTTTGTCAGGGAGGCACTGGTGAACCAACAGCAACAGATGGGTGAAGGAAAAGGCATCGTCATGGATGGAAGGGACATCGGAACGACCGTTTTCCCCAACGCCGAGCTGAAGATATTTGTCACCGCCGATGCCCAGGTGAGGGCACAGCGCCGTTATGACGAGTTGAAGGCAAAGGGAATGCCCGCCGATTTCGATGACATACTGAAGAACGTGGAGGAACGCGATTACATCGATACCCATCGCGAAGTATCGCCACTGAGGAAAGCGGATGATGCCATTATCCTGGACAACAGTCACATGACGATACCAGAGCAGCAGAAATGGCTTATGGACCAGTATTGTAAACAAACGTTAAATGGTTGATTTCCGTAGGGAAATCTCTTTATTTCGTTGAAAATGATTTGGGGGAGCAGTTTATTATTTGTACATTTGCAACACAAATGACAAGGTAGTAATGATATAGATTATAAATTTTGAGTTAATTACTGTTTTTTGAAGGTGGTAAGTCTTCGGGAGAAGATTTACCACCTGTTTTTTATCCTCATACATCCTCGTGCCCCAGTTCCTTGAATATATGGTCACGACACTCTTCCATCAACCATTTTGGAGTACTTGTAGCACCGCAGATTCCGATGGTATGCGCTCCCTGGAGCCATTCCAGATCGATTTCCTTGGCACTCTCTATCTGATAACAGTTGGGGTTGACACTCTTGCACTCATTGAACAGCACCTTGCCGTTGGAACTCTTGCGGCCACTGACAAAGAGAACCAAGTCGTGCTTGGATGCAAAGTTGGCGATATTGGGCATACGGTTTGCCACTTGTCGGCAGATGGTGTCGAAGCTCTTGAACATCGCACCCTCCACGATATGGGTCTGACAGTAGTCGATGATACGGTGAAACTCATCCAGGCTCTTGGTGGTCTGGGAATAGAGATAGATGTCATGCTTGAAATCGAGTCGTTTCACGTCCTCAAATTTCTCGATGACGATTGCCTTGCAATGCGTCTGCCCCACCAATCCCAACACCTCCGCATGGCCATTCTTTCCGAAGATGACAATCTGCGAATCAGGGTGGTTGTCGTATTGTTTCTTGATGCGTTTCTGCAACTGCAACACCACGGGGCAGGTGGCATCAATGATTTCGATATTGTTGCGCTCTGCCATCTGGTAAGTCTCCGGCGGTTCTCCATGGGCACGAAGCAGCACCTTCACGCCGTGCAATTCCTTCATCTCCTCATGGTTAATGGTGATGAGACCTGTCTGGTGCAACCGCTCCACCTCCATACCGTTGTGAACGATGTCACCCAGGCAATAGAGCTTGCCGCCCTTCGCCAACTCTTCCTCTGCTTTTTTGATAGCAGTAGTCACGCCGAAGCAGAAACCGCTGCCATTGTCTATTTCTATCTGCACGATAATCCAATTAATAATTAATAATTATTCTTTGTACATGATTCATTGTACATTCACCTTCACCGTCACCTTGGTATTGTCCGGGTCATTGGTAATCATGAGGATTCGCGGTTTCTTGGAACGAGCCTTGCGCAGGTCGGAAGCCACTGCCGTCACCTTCATCTTGACAGTCTCACCGGGCTGTATCTTGCTCTTCTTGAGTGACACCTGCAAACCTATCGTGAACACCTGCATCTTCCTGATGTCCAACTCCGACTTTCCCGTATTGGTAATCAGGACCTCGCCTTTCAACTTCTTCTTGCTGCCGAAACTTCCCAAGTTGAGCTCTGTTACAGACAACGAGACCTTCGGTGCCTGTAGGCGCATCTCGTCGGTCATGTTCTCAAACCCGGGCAGGAGTACTGCCGAGACTGAGATTTCCTTGTCCGCAGCCACCTTGTCTCCGGGTCGCGAACCTAAGTAGACAGAGGTTTGGTTCAGTCCCAGTTCACGCAACTTACGAGAATCCAGCGTGATGCTCACCACACCGCCATGACGGGGAGCCAACTTGGAAGGTGACACCTGTGCCGACAGATAATTGGGCAGGTGCATCACCACAGGCTCAAGCACTTGGTCTGTGGGGTTGAAGACATGGATGCGCTGTACAGGACGGTCGCCACGGTTGACATCATCAAACTCCAGGTCCAGGATGTCTGCCTTCAAGTCTCCCAACAGATATTCGTAGTTGCCGGCAAAATCCGTCACCTGCTCCACCACCTTTCCTCTCATGGTCAGCATATAAGGTTCTTTTGCACCATTGGCATAGAGTCCGATCTGCTTGACAAACGTACCCATCTGCTTGGCATCGTAGGTAGCCTTGATGACAAAGTTCTCACCGGGAGGGATGCTCCCCTTAGGATATTCCACGGCAGTACACCCGCAACTCTTTCTCACCGTGTTGATCAACAGAGCCTTGTTTCCCTCGTTCTTCAACTGGAACTCAGCCACCACCGGTTTCCTAAACAGCACCTGTCCGCAGTCCACCATCTCATGCTGTGTGGTAATCTGCTGCGCCGATGCCGTCAACGCCATCAGGGATGACAGCATCAATATATTCATTCTCTTCATAGAAATTGTTAATTCTTAATTATTAATTCTTAATTGTCATCTGATACCCCTCCGTATGTCCACCGAACTCAGGACTATAGGTACACTGCGCGGTGCAAGTGCCCGACTGATAGTCGCCCTGTCTGTCTACATAATATTCAGTGGTAACAGTATGTCTACCTTTATTCAAATGATTGAAATAGTAATTGGTTGTGTTGTCACGCGGAGAAATGTAATATCCTCCAGGCTGGCAGCCGCTCAACTGACCGACGGGTTCCAGACAGGCAGCACGTTTGTCTACCACCTGAACGAAGTCATAGTCCCTGTCAGCCACGATATCGAGAGTGACCTTCACCTTGTCTCCTACCTTCACATCTTTGTCACAAGACACCTTGCGGACTATCCTGATGCCCGACTCAGAGGATGCCACCTCTGAAGAAGCCTGTTCCAACTGGACATATACAGCTCCCCAACTGGTGCCGTCACTTTTCTTATCGACGGAGAGCGAGCTTGCCAGTCCCTGTCGGGAGGTCTTCACATAGCCCGTCTTTGGCGTAGCCTCAGGCAGTACCAAGGTCTTCCCGTCGAGCTTGAAGGAGGCTTTTCCGGAAGATTCCGTCAGCAGTTGTTCATTTCCGTTCATGAAGGCATAGACGGCATTGACCGTATTCACCGGGGTGTCCCATGCCTGTGTACGCTTCGACTGCAACAGCCAAAGTTGCATCTCACTGATTTCCTGCTTCATCTTGTCGGAGGCAAGCATCTGCATCGCCTCGATGGCTGCCACCTGAGTGGGAATCTTGTAGTCTCTCCAGCTATAGTATGCCTTTCGTGTGTCATAATAGCGTCCCATCTCCGGCTTGTATACGGAATACTCGTTGAGACTCTGCAAGTATTCGTTCGCCTTCTTCCGATAGCCCTGCTTGCCCAGCACGACTGCAGTGAGAGCCTTGCCATAGATGGTGAAGTCACAGGGTTTGTCTGCCAATTTCCCCACCAGATAATCCACATCTACTGTGGCGGCGGCTTTCTGTTTTCTTCCGTCCAGCGACAAGATATAGAGGTAATTGACAGCCTCTTCACTGGGAAGAAGGTTCTTTTTCTTGCCCTCCTTCTCAGCCTTCTTCATGTCTTTTACCTCTTGGGCCACTTCCTCTTGCAGATAATCCAGGGCAGAGGTCAGCATGGCGGCAGTGTTCTGCTGCGTGCCCACCATTCCGTTGAGTCTCACCATCATCTCAGCCACTGCAGTGGTCATGTAACGGCTACCCTGCATTCCCTTCCACCAGGAGAAGGAACCGTCGCAGTTCTGCAAGGCACTCAGTTTGGAGACCTGGGCAGAGAGGAGGTTGGCATTCCGCAATTCGTCAAAGTTGTTGATGTATTTCTTGAAATGCCGGGTGATGCTGTTGCTGTAGATGGCTGCCATCAGCGAAATGGCATTGTCCTCGTCCGGGTTGGCAATGGACGGAAGAGCCTGGATCATCAGCCAATTGGGATTGTCTGTATATTCGACGGTCACCTCAGCCTCCTTGCCATTCTTGACCGTCTTTCCTTCCTTGTCCAGGAAGAGAGAGGTCAGGTCATAGTCCTTCGTTCCCTTTTCGGTAAGGGTAAAAGGCAGGGTATTGGTCACCAGTTCCCGGTTGCTCAACACGGGCAGATAGTGTTGTTCGCCGTCACTGTAATCCTTGCCGGCAGCCACCACCTTATTAATATAGGTACCTTCCTGCAAGAGAGGCAGATTGAAGCTGACGGTGGCGGAGGCATTGGCATCGATGCCATACTTCTGCACATTCTGCCATACGACCTTACCTGTCTCCGAGTCGATGATTTGCATACGGGCACTGCCCTCCACTTTCTTCTCCGAGGTATTGGTCACCTTAGCCACAATGGTTGCCTTGTCACCCTCACGGAGAAAACGGGGCATATTGGGCTGCACCATGACAGTCTTCTGGGCGATTGCCTCGCTCACCAACGTTCCGTTGCGCATCTCCTTGTCGTGCGCCAAACCCATGAACTTCCAGGTGGTAACACTCTCGGGGAGGGTGAACTTGACTGCCACCTCACCCTTGTCATCCGTCTCCAATGCCGGATAGAAGAATGCGGTCTCGTCCAGGTTCTCTCTCACCTGCACATTGTCCAAGTCCTTAGCAGCCTTGGCATCGGTCTCTTCGTCAGCGAGACTGCGGTCTTCTGCCACCGCCGCCAACATCACGGCATTCGTCTCCACCTTCGCCGTTTTTCCCAGCATACCTCTCGTGATATGATAGATTTTATCCTCATAGAGAACATTGCCGAAGAACCTTCCATTGAAATGATCCACCTCCAGTTCCTTCTCGGCATAATACTTGGCGGGACTATTTCCCGTCAAGTTCCAGGAGAATCTTCCAGAGCGCAGACTGTTGGTCCAGTTGCAACTGGGCAGACTGTTGTAGAATCCCAAGGAAAGTTTCCAGTTGTTGGCTCCGAGGTTGTCGAGCGACTTGTCATAGAGCACGCTCATCAACTGTGCCTTGGCTGGCTTGCCATCGGATGTCGTGATGCTCAGCGTCCACTCCTCCTTCTGTCCGGGAGTAAGCCGGTTGCGGAATGTCTTCCAAACCATGTTCAGTTGCTTGTCGGGCAAGGGACGGGCGATACTCATCATGTTAGAATAGCACTTGCCCTCCTTCACGAAACTATAGTTGAGCACGATGCCCGAGGCATATTCAGGCTTATAGGTAAAAGGAAGGGTGACGATGCTGTCGCTCAATTTCCAGGAACCCTTCTCTATCAGACTGTCGCCGGCGATGATGGAATAGACGACATATACGTTTTTCTCCGAGCTTCCCACCTGTAGATACACGGGCTTGCCGTCACGGGGAAATTGGCCGGCGGTCTGGTAATACCAGTGTGCGGTTTTCTCCACCGGACGGACATCCTTCATGCCAAACAGAGTGAACTTCTGCCGCAGTGTGTCCTGTTCGCAGACGGCCTCCAGTTCATGGACACCCGATACCAAGATTGCAGACCCCTTTATATAAATAGGTGTATTGCTGGTTGCACTCCTCCACTTCCCTTGATCGATGCGGTAGCGGACAGGGGCTGCGATTTCCATTCCGGCACTGTTGCGATAAGCGAAGGTCACAGACTTCAGACTATCCACCTCGATGCGTTTGGGCAGGTCGGAACTGAAAGCGGTGGACTTAGTGCCCAAGGGCAGGCTCATGGTCCCCTCATGACTCTCACCGCTCGGGTCGGTCACGACGGCTTGCACGTCGAAGCTATAGAAACGAGCCTGGCGCAAGAAGCCATTCTCCCTTTCCGCCGGAGTGGCCTCCAACGGAATCTCCACGTCGAAGGTTCCGTCCTCCCGTGTCACTCCCGTCCCCTTCATGACTTCCAGGTCGGCAGAACGACTGTTCCACCACCAAAGCTGATGACGGCGGGTCACGGTATATTCCACCTGGGCACCCTGTACCGGCACACCGGCATAGGTCTTTGCCGAAGCCTTCACCACAACGGTGTCACCCCAGGCATATTTCTCGTTCACCTTGGGGAAGGTAAGCTCGAAGGTGGGACGCTTATACTCCTCCACACGGAAGTAGCGACTGGTTCCTCCCTTGTTCACCTGCACATAATAGCGACCGGTCTGTCCTCCCTCCGGAAGTGTGAAGTCTGCCGAAGCCGTACCATACTCATCGGTCTTCGTTTCCTTCTCCGCCACCACCTTCCTGTTGGCATCCCTCAGGGTGAGTTTCACAGTCTGTCCCTCTTTCACAACCTTTGCATCACAGCCTTTCTCGTTGTTGAAGAGAATAGCGGTGGCATGGACAGTCTGACCTGGGCGATAGATGGCACGGTCGGTATAGAGCCGTGCCGTGAGCCGTATCTCCTTTTGTTCGTAATAGCGTCCACGGGAGAGATAGGTGTACTGAGCCGGGGTATATTTGTCCACATCTGTAGATATGAGGATTTCGTTGTCCGCCTTCTTTTCTATCTTGGCATCAGGAACGGGCTGTCCCGTGGTGGCACTCACCACCACATAGCGAGGACTGTCATCTGGCAGTTTCTGAGCCAGCAGTGCCAGGTCACTCACATAGAAGATGTGTCGCTGGACAGCAATGTTCGAATTGCTCGACGTGATTTCCATCAGATAAGCACCCAGTGGCAGACTGTCCAACTGCATGGAGTCTTTCACCGTCTCGTAGTCGGGGCGGCCATAAGCCTGCAGGGTTCGGGTACTATGGGACAAGGGGACAGCTTTCGATTTCAACAGTTTGTAAGTGTCCTTGTCGTTTACGTCATAGCGGTTATCTGCCGTGATGGCGAGTCGCGAGAGGGTCATCGTCAGTTCCTGAAGGTTGCGCATCTTCACCGTTATCCAAGGTTGTTCTCCGGGACGAATCACTGTAGGTACGAAGTCTAAGGAGAACATCGGTTGGGTGAGCCTTGCCTTGGCATTGCGCAGCACGTTCATCCTCGACCACTTGCTCCAGCGGTTCAGGGCGTAGTTGATGTATTTCAACTTGTCTGCCTCGGTGGCATCAGTCGCTCCCTCCAGGAAGCGATAGTGTTCCACCACCAGTTCGCCAGCCTCAGGGATGTCCTGGTACACATGAATGAGCGAATCGATCGTCTGTAGATATTTCGACTTTTTCACCTCCCTTGCATCCTCCTTCCTGTCCAGTTGGGTAAGTCTGAAGGCTGCGAGACAGGCTGCACCACGGTTACCCACCTGCTCATAATAGTCGTGTAACGTCTGATAGGCATCGCGGTTGTTTGCCTCGAAACCCACCAAGTGCAGCAGGTCGTGTTGGAATGTTCCTCCATCGATTCCCTCCATCGCCAAGGGAGCATAGTCATCTGTCTTCACCCCGGCAAGCAACTGGGGCTTCGCCAATGCCTTGCTGTAGTAGTCGTCAGCCTTTTGTCCCTCCAAGTCGTGGGAATTGTTCTGGCACCAGCGCCCCAGGGCTGCGTACCCTACTGCCCTCAGGACAGGGTCTTCTGTTTGGACGACCTTCTCCTCCATACGTCTGAAGACAGGCACGACAGAGTCGGGCGCCACCATTCCCTGCAGTGCCGCCTTTCTCAATTCCGCCGCCAACAGATGGCCGTAGTCTCTGCGCTGAGTCGCCTTGATGATGATTCTTTCCATCACCGCCATCTCCGACTTGGGCAGGTCTTTCCCTTGCATCGCGGCAGCCTGCTTCCACAACGCATCGTATGAGTCACCCTTCGCCTGCACACCGGCAAGCGTGGCAACAAAGAGGGTCAGTATGATTTTCTTCATAAGCCTGTTCTTTTATTTTTTACCCAACATCACATGGACAAACGCCGTCCATACGATGCAAAAATACAAAAAATCCGTCATACAAGCGCATATTTTTAGCGTAAATTAAGCGAATACCACGAATATGGTAGTCATTATGCCCCAAACGTGCGATTTCCCAACCCGAAAAATCGCAGTATCTTTGCACCGTCAATCAGAAACTAATGGCTGACGACGTATTTATATAAATGAATCAACGGAAATAAAAACTAAAAAATAAAAGAAAGGACATTGATTATGAGTACAGAAAAGAAACTTCGCTTTGAGACACTTCAGTTGCACGTTGGTCAGGAAAATCCAGACCCAGCCACCGACGCCCGTGCGGTGCCTATCTACCAGACCACCAGCTATGTGTTCCGCAACTCTCAGCACGCCGCCGACCGCTTCGGTCTTCGTGATGCCGGCAATATCTACGGCCGACTGACCAACTCCACACAAGGCGTGTTCGAAGACCGTGTGGCAGCTCTTGAGGGCGGCGTGGCAGGCTTGGCTGTAGCCTCTGGTGCAGCAGCCGTGACTTATGCCCTACAGAACATCTGTCAAAACGGCGACCACATCGTGGCAGCGAACAATCTCTACGGAGGTTCTTACAATCTCATCGCCCATACATTGACCACACAGGGTGTAACCTACACCATCGTGGACACCCGCAACTTCGACGAGGTGGAGGCTGCCATCCAGCCCAACACCAAGGCTCTCT
>CAVEJY010000011.1:0-17001 GCA_963616155.1 Acutalibacteraceae bacterium | reverse complement strand
ATACAGTTTTCTTTTGCTTGGCATTAGTTTTGTTCTTGGGCAGTTTCGCCTTCTCACAAGAGGGAAGCTGAAACCGCATAACTATCCGTTTACAACTGTCATCGACTCTTTTTCCTGCATAAAGTTTGCGATTATCAATATTTATGCTTAACTTTGTCGCATCTTTGCGAAGAGGCAGGAAGTCTCTTCGCAAGGATGCAGATAACTAACAAGGAAGAAGGGACAGATGGAACTGAAAGAAACTTTCCAAAAGGTAAAGAAGGCGAGCAAGACCCTGGGGCTGCTCACCGACGCACAGCGTAACGAAATACTGCAGGCGGTGGCGGATACCGTCATCGCCGAGACTCCTGCGCTCCTAAGAGCCAATGCAGAAGACTTGGCAAAGATGGACAAGGAGAACCCGCTCTACGACCGACTGCAACTCACGGAACAACGGCTGCAGGACATCGCATCAGACATGAGGCACGTCAGCACCCTACCCTCCCCGCTCGGGAGAATACTCAAGGAGAAGACGCTCGACAACGGTCTGCACCTGCAAAGGGTGACCGTTCCCTTCGGAGTGATTGGCATGATTTACGAGGCTCGTCCCAACGTTACCTTCGACGTTTTCTCCCTCTGCTTCAAGAGTGGAAATGCGTGTATACTGAAAGGTGGAAAGGACGCAAACGCCTCTAACACAGCAAGTGTAGAAGTTATCCACAAGATGTTGATAAAGTATGGCATCAATCCCGACGTGGTGACGCTCCTCCCTGCCACCCACGAGGCGACGGGCAAGATGCTGAATGCCGTGGGCTACATCGACCTCTGCATCCCCCGCGGCGGAAAGAAGCTCATCAACTTTGTACGCGACACCGCCAAAGTGCCGGTCATCGAGACGGGAGCGGGCGTGGTACACTGCTACTTCGACAAGGACGGAGACACGGAGATGGGCAAGCGCATCATCACCAACGCCAAGTGCCGAAGGGTGAGCGTATGCAACGCCCTCGACTGCCTCATCATCCACGAAAGCCGTTTGAACGACATTCTAACACTGTGCGAAGACCTTGCGAAGCACGAGACGAAAATCCATGCCGATGCCAAGGCTTACGAGGCTCTGAAGGGGCATTATCCCGACACCTTATTATATAAGGCAGAGGAAAGCGAGCAGAAGATGAAAGCCAGTGACCCTCAACTTCAGAGCATTTGGAATACCGAATGGCTCAGTATGCAGATGGGCATCAAGACCGTCAGTTCGGATGACGAGGCACTCGACCATATCGCCACCTACGGCAGCGGACACAGCGAGAGTATCGTTTCCGACAATCCCGAGGCACAGAAGAAGTTCCAGATGATGGTGGATGCCGCCTGCGTGTATGTCAACGCCCCGACGAGCTTCACCGACGGCGCACAGTTCGGACTCGGAGCAGAAATCGGCATCAGCACCCAAAAGCTCGGTGCCCGCGGACCGATGGCACTGGAGGAGATCACCACCTACAAGTGGCTTATCAACGGCAACGGACAAATTAGAGAGTGAAGAGTGAAGAACGAAGAGTGAAGAATTCAAGTGCTTTTCTCCGTACCAAGTCCGTACCCTCTCCGTACCAACACTATACCAAGTCCGAGAATTGCCCCATTTATCCCATTTGCCCCATTTACCCCAGGGGTAAAAAGGAAACAGAACCAAGAAACATCAATAAAAACGACATAACAATATGAAGACATTTTTCAATGTGGAAGACCTTGGCGACCTGAAGGCAGCACTCGCCGAGGCACAGGAAGTGAAAGCCAACCGTTTCGGCTACCAAGAGTTGGGCAAGAACAAGACCTTGCTGATGATATTTTTCAATAACAGCCTCCGCACTCGCCTCAGCACCCAGAAGGCAGCCATGAACCTGGGCATGAACGTCATCGTGCTCGACGTAAACGCCGGTGCATGGAAGTTGGAGACAGAGCGCGGCGTTATCATGGACGGCGACAAGAGCGAACACCTGCTGGAGGCCATCCCCGTGATGGGCAGTTTCTGCGACCTCATCGGTGTGCGCAGCTTCGCCGGACTGAAAGACCGTGACTACGACTATGCCGAGACCATCGTCAACCAATTCGTGAAGTACAGCGGTCGCCCTGTGTTCGCCATGGAGACAGCCACCGTTCACCCTCTCCAGGCATTCGCCGACCTCATCACCATCGAGGAACACAAGAAGGTGGCACGCCCTAAGGTAGTACTGACATGGGCTCCCCATTGCCGCGCCTTGCCACAGGCTGTGCCCAACTCCTTCGCCCAGTGGATGAACGCAGCCGACGTGGACTTCGTCATCACCCATCCCGAGGGCTACGAACTGGACCCCAAGTTTGTGGGCGATGCCAAGGTGGAGTACGACCAGAAGAAGGCACTCGAAGGCGCAGACTTCGTTTATGCCAAGAACTGGAGTTGCCCGGGCGTGAAAGACCCGGCACAGTATGGCGAGATCCTGAGCAAGGACATGAGCTGGACCATCGACGAGGAGCACATGAGCTGGACCAACGACGGTTGCTTCATGCACTGCCTGCCCGTCCGCCGCGGCCTCATCGTCACCGACGACGTGATAGAAAGCAAGAACAGCCTCGTCATCCCGGAGGCTGCCAACCGCGAGATTTCCGCACAGGTAGTCATCAAGCGCATGCTCGAATCACTCTAATCCGGCATACAGCACAGCTATCCTCATTATATATAGGTATTATCGCAAAAAGTCCATCTTGTTTTTCTCTTTTCTCAAACAATATCATTACCTTTGCAGGCGAAAAGACAAAAACAAGATGGACAAATACATGATTTTTTCGCCAGAAGCAAAGGGGACGTTCTCCGACCGTCTCAATTTCCTGTATCTGGCATTGGGCAACCATCTGGACAAGGAAAGCATGGAAAACCGCCGCCTGCAATACTGCAAAGTATTCCTCAGCGATGCCCAGAACCAAGAGACCGCCTTGAAAGAGTCGCTCCTGTACACGGAGTACCTCTCCCGACAAGCCTGCACCATCGTGGAACAACCGCCACTGAACGGCAGCAAGGTCAGTCTGCTCGTCAAGACCACCGGCGACACCACTCCCGTCATCTTCCAGAGCCTCCGTCTCAGCGAGGAAGAAGCCGTGGGCAAGACATCCTACGAACAGACCAGGATACTCTTCGACAAGTACCTGCAGGCGATAGAAGGCAAAAGTCTGACCATGGAGCGCAACCTTGTGAGGACATGGATCTACATCGCCCACATCGATGTCAACTACCAAGGAGCAGTGGAGGCCCGCAATGACATCTTCGCCCAACAAGGACTCACTGCCGATACCCACTACATCGCCAGCACCGGCATCGGCGGATCCACTCCCGTACGCCATGCAGTAGTGGCAATGGACTTCCTCACCCTCCCCGGCATCCAGGCAGAAGACAAACATTATCTCCAGGCACTCGACCACCTCAACCCCACCCATGAGTATGGCGTTGCCTTCGAGCGAGGCACCCGTGTCACCTTGCCCGGCAAGCAACAGTATTTCATCTCGGGCACGGCGAGCATCGACCGGCACGGCGACATCCTCTATCCCGGCGACATCGTAAGACAGACCGGCAGACTGCTGGAGAACATCGGAGCCTTGTTGAAGGACGGCGATGCCACGATGACCGACATACAGTACTTCATCATCTATCTGCGCGACATCTCAGACTATTCCACCGTAGAACACCTGATGAACCAGATCTATCCACAGATTCCCCACCTCATCGTAGAGGCGAGGGTGTGCAGACCGGGATGGCTGATAGAGATGGAGTGTATCGCCGAAAAGTAAGATTTTCCCCATCATCATGATGGTTTCTCGATTAATTTGCGTACTTTTGTACGCAAATTAATCATGAACAATGAGAAACCTATTGAATAAGTACGGAGTCTATGCACTCATCCTGCTTTGGACGACAGTTTGTTTTGCCTTCTTCCAATGGTGGTATCCCTACCACTTCTTCTACCAGGAGCAGAACCAGCTGTTCCTCTGGTCGGCAGGATATCTGCAGACCTATTTCGACAAACCGGCATGGTTTGCCTGTATGGCAGGTGACTTTCTCACCCAGTTCTATTACTATCTCTATGCAGGTCCCGTCATCCTCACCCTTGTCCTGTTGCTGACAGGCGACCTGACCCGTCGTGCCGTGCAAGTCATCGGCATGAAGAGCAAATGGTTGCCATACCTCGTGGGATTCATCGCCATGACGGTGGAAGCATTGTTCAGTCTGCACTACGATTTCCGACTGAGCAGCGTCCTGGCGTTCGCCGGCGGTGCCGCCATCTTCCGGGTCAGCACTACCCTGCTCAACCGCATCCATATCTGGATTCATCTGGAGAACAACCTACGACTCTCTCCCATGAGCATCGGAGGCATGGAACTACAACATTTCCTGTCACTGCTCAGCATCCTCCTCTGCGTGCCCCTCTGCTTCTGGCTCTTCGGCTATGGTGTCTGGGTATACGCAGCCTTGGTGACGATAGGTTCCCTGCTCCACATCAAGCAGGCGCACAGTTATCTGCGCGTCGGTGTCCTGACAGGATGTATGTTTCTGCTGATGCTCACCAAGCGAGTATATTTCCTGAACTTCGATGCCCTCTATTCCTATCCGGGCATCGGCAAACTCGTCCAGCCACAGTTGAGCCTCGAAAAGACCTTCGCCGTGGACGACGAATATTACTTCGGCAACTATAACAAGGTCATCAGGCTGGTGGAGGAAGCGGAAGCACCCAACCAGCAGATGAAATTCTTCTACAACTTGGTGCTGGCGCAGCAAGGCCAGTTGCCCGCCAAACTCCTGTCCTTCGACGACAACTACTTGGGAACCTTCGAGAGCATCGGCCCCGACACCCCCACCCTCACCATCAAGAGCATCAACGAACTCTATTGGGCACTCGGCGACATGACCTTTGCCGAGCGCGCCGCCATCCTCGGCAACGTATGTTCCCCCGACAAGAGAAACATCCGCATGATGAAACGACTGGCAGAAATCAACCTCGTCAGCGGTGACACCGATGCCGCCAGAAAATATCTCCGCATCCTCGGCAAGACCTTCGTGTGGCGGAGATGGAGCCACGCCATCCAGAAAGCCCTGGACGAGAAAGCACAGACGGGGAAAGGCCAGGCTATCCTCCGCAAATACGAGGAGAAATCCGCCTGCACGAACCGCATCGACACCATCCGCACAAGCGACAACGCCCGGGTTATCATGCAAGAGCTGCTGGAGAGCAATCCCGACAACCGCGTGGCACTCGACTATCTGTTGTGCAGTGACCTGCTCCTGAAGGACATGGAGTCGTTCAAGCGCGACTATGACAGTTTCAGTTCCAAGATGCAGTCGCCGCCCCACAACGTAAAACTCTACCAAGAGGCACTCATGATCTACCTCGCCGGCACCCATGCACCCGTCAAGGAATGGGCGAAGTACATCAAGCGCACCGACCTCATGGCACGCTTCCAGCAATACAACCGGCAGCGGGGCAGCCTCGCCTTCAAGGACACCTACTGGTATTATTTCGACAAAAACAAACAGAAAAAATGAGACGAATACACCTATTTATATATATGGCGACCCTCCTGTGGCTCTGCTCCTGCACCGCCACCCATGAGAACGCCACGGAAGTGGACAAGTTGCCCAACATCTATCCCGACTACACCGACATCACCCTCCCCGTGAACATCGCCCCGCTCAACTTCCTGGTACGAGACAAGGGAGTGAGCGACGTGGAAGTCATCGCCACCTGCGACGGTGAGCAAGAGAACCCACTCACGGTGGCGGGCCACGGGAACGGCGTGAAGTTCAACATGGACGACTGGAAAGACTTTCTTGGGAAAGCCGCCGGCAAGAAAGTAAGCGTACAAGTATACACCCGGAACGAAGACGGAGCATGGATTCAATACAAGCCCTTCACCTGGACGGTGGTGGGCGACAGCCTCGACCCTTACCTCACCTACAGACTGATAGAGCCCGACTATGAGGTGTGGAACAAGATACAGATCAAGCAGCGGTGCATCGAGAACTGGGACGAGAAGCTACTCGCTGACCACAACCTGCAAGAGAACCGCTGCATGAACTGCCACACCTTCGGCAACCAAGACCCGAACCTGAGCATGGTATATGTACGCGGCGAGGGCGGCGGTGCCATCCTCAACCACAACGGCAAGCTCCGCAAGCTCAACCTGAAGAACGACTCCCTCATCTCGGGAAGCGTCTATTACGGCTTCAGTCCATCGGGCAAGTACATCACCTTCTCCACCAACATCATCATCCCGGCTTACCACGCCAATCCAGAGAAGCGACTGGAAGTGTACGACACGAAGAGCGACGTGTATGTTGCCGACCTCGACAACAACCGCATCATCTCCTCGCCGTTGACCAGCGACAGTACCCGACTGGAGACCTTCCCCACCTTCTCGTCCGACGGGAAGTATGTGTATTATTGCGTAGCCGACCGCAAGGGATTGGGGAGCAAGAACCTGGAAGGGTTGCAGTATGCCCTGGTGCGCATCCCCTTCGACGAGAAGGCGGGAAGGTTCGGCGCACAGGTAGACACCCTCTACAACCAACGCTCCGTCTGCCATCCCAAGGTAAGTCCGGACGGAAAGCATCTGCTCTTCACTGTAGCCGACTACGGCACGTTCCCCATCTGGCACCCGGAGGCAGACCTCTGCATGATAGACCTGCAGACAGGAAAGGTGGACAGTCTCGGCATCGTGAACAGCCAAAAGAGCGACACCTACCACAGTTGGTCACACAACAGCCGTTGGTTTGTCTTCGCCAGCAAGCGCGACGACGGTCTCTACGGCAAGCCCTACTTCTGTTACATCGACCGTCAGGGAAAGGCACACAAGCCGTTTGTCCTGCCCCAAAAAGATCCGGCATTCTACGACAACTGCCTGCAGAGCTTCAACATCCCCGAGCTGAGCCGCGGTTCGGTCCCTTTCAATGCCATCGACATCGAGAACGTCATGAAGCGAAAGGCAGAACCATTCAAATAAGATTCCCCTTCCTAAAAATAATTTGGGGACTGTTGAACAACCTTTTCAACAGTCCCCAAATCTTTTTCTATTTCACCTTCGTGGGAATCCTCTTGTCACTCATGATTTCGTTTCCTGCCGACCGGGCATCGAACTCCACCGGCTTAGACGTGAAATCAGGTGTATTATAGGAATCCATCAGCTTGTCGTAATACTCCTTGGGATTGCGCTGCGGAAGCAGGAAAGGCTTGGTGGCATTTCCCTTCCCGTCGATGCAAGACAGGTAGAGACGGGTGTAAAGACCGTCCCCGCGGCGGGAGGTGAAGACAAACCAATGGGAGTCGAGGCTCCAGTTGTGCCAGCTCTCCGTATCATCGCTGTTGGCAGCGGAAAGGGGACGGGCCTCACCAGTCTTCAAGTCCAGCAACCAGTTGTCCGCCTCCTTGTGCCAGATGGGGAAACAACCATAGTCGCTCATCGTAAACATAAGATACTTCCCGTCATAAGACGGACGGGGATGGGTGGCACTCTTGCCCAAGATGCGGGCATTGAAGAGGGTGTCCACCCGGTTGCCAAACTTCCCCGTAGCGGCATCAAAGGCTATCTTGCAGATGTTGTACTTGATGTCCTTGTATCCTGCGGGGATAGGCTCCGCCGTGGAAGAACAGAAATAGAGCATCTTCCCGTCGGGAGAGAACACTGGGTAAGTCTCGTAATGGTCCTTGGTCATCAGCAGTGTGTCGAGTATCAGTTCATGGGTCTCGGGCTGATAGACGAACACGTCGGAAGCCTGGTCGAACACCTCGATGCGCTCACTGCGGATGGCGTGGAAGCTCTGGTGGGTATTGTTGGTACTGTAGGCACAATACTTGCCCGAAGGGTGCCAGTAGGGATAGACCATCGATCCGTGCAGCGAGTCGTTCTTCGCCTTCAGCCACTCCCGCTTGCCCTGTCGCTGCACCAAAGTGGCACCATGGTCGCCACGGACATGGAAGGTGAACTGTTCGGGGTTGGTGCGGTTGGAGGTGTGGCAGTTCATGCAGGCACCGGGGGAGATGGTGTTCTCCAGGATGGCAGTCTCGTCGAAATTGGACAGGTCGCGCTGGTAGATGCCCAACTTTCCATACACCTCATAGCCTGGAGCGATGCGGCGGTAGGTCAGTCCCCAGTCCTTGAGGGCGTAAGGGCTGACGGAGATGTCGAAGTCCTTATACTGCGACCACTTGCCGTCTCTCTCGGCGATGACGCTCACGGTCAGCTTGCCGCCCTTGTTCTGTTCCAGGAGAGCGTGCCACTCCTCCACGTCAAAGTCGGCATAATCACCGTTGACGTGTATCTCCCCTCCCTTGGAACCTTTCACGGTGACATCCATCGTCTCCACCTCGTCCGCCATATTGAAGTCGAGCGGAGCGATGCCCACAGGCACCGTCACCCCCACATAGTCAGGGAAAATCTTGGGCAACCGGTTCACCTGCGCCACATCCTGCGGGGTGGAGGAACAGGAGGCAAGTCCTGCCAACACGGCACAGGGCAAGGCGACAAGGGAGAGCTTATAGAGTATATTTCTTATTTTCATCATGCTTCTTTTCTTCATTTTTGTGTGGTCTTGAGGACATAATGCCAGGCATTGGTCACATAGGGTTGCATGCCGAGCATCGGGTCATTGGGATTGGACATGAAGGTGCGGATGAACCCGATGGTGTTGTTCACCGTCTGCGCATCCACACTGTAGGGGATGGTGCGCGGATCCTTGTGCGTCTTCAGCCAGTTGCCGATCAATATCTCCTGGAAGGAACGGGGGATGTGGTCGTAGCCCACGTCTTTGCCAAGGGGATAATATTCCATGAAATGCTCCAGGTCGCCCTTCAGCAGCTCATAGCACATCAGATACTCGTACGCCATCTTGTTCTTCCTGTTGTTGAGGAACAGGAAGCCCAGCATCTGGTCCATCTCCTTGTCACTGAAGAGGGCATCGTGCTTTTGCTCGCGCATCGACCGCAACCTGCCATAGACTGGATGGCGGCTGATTGCCTTCTCGTTACCGAGCAACGCCATCGTCTCCTTCGCCCACGACCGGTAGAAGAGCGTGTTCTCCACCCGGCGCAGCAACTTGGCAGCCACACCATAGTTGCCGTTGATGACCTCGCAGTCGATGATGCGGCGTGTCAGACGGCTGCTCTTCCGGAAGTTGGGGATGGCTTCCTGTGCCTCGAAGACGTAACGCTCGGCATCGTTCACCATACCTAAGCGATAGAACACCTCCGCCGTAGACACGGGCGAGGTCATGTTGGAGACAAAGGTGGGGAACAGTCCTTCCGTACCGTTCTGGAAAAACTCGAAAAGCCGGTCGGGCAACTGTCCCGTCTGACTCAAGGCGAGGTTGACGCACGACACTCCCATCGGGCTCATCGGTTGCTTCTTCTCAGCCTTGCCGATGATTTTGTACCACTGTTCCGTCCTCACCAGATACTCATAGTCAATCATGTCGTACAACACCGGGTCGTAAGACATCTTGATGCCGAAGACAGAAGCGAGGGCAAAGACCATATAGGCCAAGACTGCCACCACCTTGGACTGCTGCAACTTCAGCAGCACCTGACTCTTGACCGTCACCCATCCCAACAAGGGAACGATGACGAAAATCACCATCACGACTATCTGCAACGGAGGCACGACACCGGGGAAGCGGTAGTAGTTGAGACCCGAGAAGATACGGTAAAGGGGATATTGCAGCCCCTGTGTGAGCAAGAGCATCCAGGCGACAGCCACCACCAAGACGGCAGCAGCATGGCCCGCGGCAGAAAGCCCCGTGCGTTCCTGCATCCCTCGTCTGGCGACATTGCCTGCCATCAGAGCCGCATAAACCAGCACCACCGGTCCCAAGCACCAATACACCACAGCCATGGACACCAGTTCATAGACCATCAATGTCCATCTGCCATGCAAGCGGTTGTGAACCCAAGCCATCGCCAAGGCTCCCCAAAGGGCAACGCCAAAGGACAGCAACACACTGATGTCGCCCATGTAGCACCACAGGGCGACACTCGGGATGAAGCTCAACAGATAACCGGGGAAATCATGCCGGGCACCCATCTGTCTCATCAATGCCCAGACGATCCGCTGGATACCCACGAGCAAGAGTCCCAGGATGCAAGCACCCACGGCATAAAGGTAGTAAAACTGCGTGAGGAACTCCGAGACATAATCCGCCAATCCACCCGGAAGGGCGATGCGGTCGATGAAATAGTCGGTCTCGAAAAGGAACATCTGGTATTGCTCCTGATAACTCAACGCACTCAGATAAGGTACAGACCAGAAGATGGCCACTGCCACTCCGAACACGAGTGACAGTAACCATTTCCAAGACTTTACCACAAAAGACTTTATAATCATTTCAGATGTGATAAACTTATTTCGTTGTGATATTGACAGAGCCGACGATGTTGCGCTGCTTGTCAGTTACCTTCAAGGTCATCGTTCCTGCCTGCTTGCCGCTCTGGACAGTCACCACCAACTTGCCGCTGAAGAGTTTCATCCGTGGCTGGGTGAAGAGTTCGAGCGAGGTGGCGTCGCCGTTGCAGACAGCCTTGAACGTTCCTGCGCCCGACACCTCGAAGGTCAGTTCGTCATCAAGCGTAGGACACTCGTTGCCGTCCTTGTCCACCAGCGATACGGTGACGTAGCTCAGGTCATTGCCGTCTGCCTGGATTACCTGGCGGTCTGCCTCCAGCTTCATGGCTACAGGGGCAGAAGCCGTGCGGACAGTCTTCTCCCCTGCCTTGTTGCCTGCCTCGTCGTACACCACCACCTTGACCTCTCCCGGCTGGTACACGACATCATTCCAGCGCAGACGATAGCGGTCGAGGAGCGTGGTGTCGTTCTTCGTCACCTTGCCCTGGCTCTTGCCGTTCACGAAAAGCTCTGCCGACGGGTAGTCGGTGTAGCAGTAGACGGGAGTCACCTGTCCCTCACGTCCTTCCCAGTTCCAGTGGGGCAAGAGGTGGATGGTATGTTCCTTCTTGTTCCACACACTGCGGTACAGATAGAAACGGTCCTTGGGGATGCCCGCCAGGTCTACGGCTCCGAAATAGCTGCTTCTCGAAGGCCAGTACGAATAATAAGGTGTGGGTTCGCCGAGGTAGTCGATGCCCGTCCAGATAAACTGTCCGAGTGTCCATGTCCTGTCGTCCTGCATCTTGAAGTCTACGTCGGGTACGTTGCTCCATCCGCAATACTCCACATCGTAGCTGGAGCTCTGTCCGTCGGGATAGGTCTTCATGGCCCCCATCTCCACGGGGAACTTGTACACGCCACGGCTGCTCACCGTCGAGGTGGTCTCGGAACCCAAGAGGAAGCCCTGCTTGAGCTTGGGGAACAAGGGGTCGTAAAGGTGCGGACGATAGTTGAAGCCCGGCACGTCCATGGCATCATAGAAGCCACACTTCTGACAGCCCTCCGGCTGGTCGCCGCCACAGGTAACGGTACGGGTGGGGTCGAGGGAATGGCAGAACTCCGTCATCGTCCTGGCGCGGTCGGCACCCTCCTTCTTCCACTGTTCGGGAATCTCGTTGCCGATGCTCCACATCACGATGGAGGGATGGTTGCGGTGACCGAGTATCAGGTTGGTGAGGTCCTTGCGCCACCAGTCGTCATAGAACCTGCCGTAGCCGTTCTTCACCTTTGCCTCCTTCCAACCGTCGAAGCTCTCCGCCATCACCATCATTCCCATGGAGTCGCACACCTCCATCTGCATCTGGGAGGGCATATTATGAGAGGTGCGGATGGCATTGACACCCATATCCTTCATCAACTTGATCTGGCGGATGATGGCAGCCTTGTTGACGGCAGCTCCCAACGGTCCGAGGTCGTGGTGCAGACAGACACCGTTGAACTTCATCGACACGCCGTTCAACTGGAATCCATGCTCCTTCGTCACGGAGACGGTACGTATGCCCACCTTCTGCGAGGTCTTGTCCACCAATTTCTTGCCCTTATAGAGGCAAGTCTGCAAGGTGTAGAGGTTAGGTTCGTCCACCGACCACAGCTTGGGGTTGGCGATGGAGAAAGCCACCTGTGCCTTTCCCTCCTTGTCGGGCGAAGCCGTCTTCGAAGCCACGACCTGTCCGTTCCTGTCGCTCAAGAGATATTTCACATGGAACCCCTTGGGGGCAGTCATTCCGTCTATCCCGGTACTGATGCTCACTTCCGCCTTGCCTGCGGAAGCCGACAAGGTCTTGAAGAACGTGTGCCAGGGATTGATGCGCTCCTTGGCGGTGAAGATGACGCTCACCGGCCGGAACAAGCCCGCACCGGGATACCAGCGGCTGCTCTCCTCCAGGTTCTGCAGTTTCACCACCACCTCGTTGTCGCCCGCCTTCACATAGGGGGAGATGTCCAGCCGGAAGGCATTGTAGCCATAGGCCCAACTGCCCGCCTCCTTGCCGTTGATGTATACGACAGGCTCCGCCATGGCTCCGTCGAAGTAGATTTCCGCCTGCCTGTATTCCTTCGGCATCTTGAACGTAGTCTTGTACTCGCCCTTTCCTATCCAGGGCAGACCGCCGGAACGGCCGGTATGCTCCATGGGCTTGGTCTGTCCGTCTTGCTCGATGGCAAGATACTGTATGTCCCATTTCTTGTCGAAAGGTCCGGCTATCGCCCAGTCGTGGGGCACCGTCACCTTCTCCCAAGAGACTCCGTCATGGGAGAAGTCCCACGACTGCAAATTTATCTCCTTACGTCCCTGCGCCAGGCACACGGCAGAGAGTGCCATCGCCAAGGTCAGTACTTTCATCCGATTGTTTCTCATCAAAATTGGTTTTAATTTACGAAAAGGTTTTTGTTATGATGGCGCAAATATAACAAATATTTTTGACACACACAAGATGATGACACCCAAAGCCATCATATTTTAATGATTTTTGTCACAAAAAAAGGCGTGTCAACTTATTTGCGACACACCTTCCGAAGAGTGGTACCACCAGGAATCGAACCGGGGACACAAGGATTTTCAGTCCTTTGCTCTACCAACTGAGCTATGGCACCATCTTTAAACTTGCATTTTTGTTTTTGCGGGTGCAAAGGTAGTCGTTTTATTTCATATCTGCAAATTTTTGAGTGATTTTCTTCCAAAAATAGATAAAAAAGGCGATTTTATTTTGTATTGTCCATAATTTGCAGTATCTTTGCAACCGCAAAACGGGATTTAGCGCAGTTGGTAGCGCACTACGTTCGGGACGTAGGGGTCGGGCGTTCGAGTCGCCTAATCCCGACCATTTTGCCCAAATAAAGCGAGGGGGCACTATTCCTGATGGGATTTGCCCCCTTTTTTCATTTTACACATAAAAGCGAAAACATCATGTTCAGAGACTTCTTTTACCTCCAGCGCAACGACCGGCAGGCCCTCCTCGTCATCATCTCCGTCATCATATTGGCATTGACGCTCGTCATCGTCATCGGCAACAGCCATGAACCCGGCGAGACGGAAGCACGGCTGCAAAAAGACAGTGCGACTGCCAAGAACGCAGACAAGGAACATCCCCTATATTATAAGGTGGACGCAGAAATCCATGAGTTGTTCCCCTTCGACCCCAATACGGCAGACAGTACCCAACTGCTAAAGTTAGGACTGCAGCCCTGGCAGGTGAGAAGCATCTACCATTACCGGGCAAAGGGAGGATGCTACCGTACCCCGGAGGATTTCGCCCGCCTCTACGGCCTCACCAAGAAACAATTCGAGGTCTTGCGCCCCTACATCCGCATCGCCGACGACTACAGACCCGCCTCCGACTTTTACCATAGTACGGCACGCCCTGCGGGAACTTATGAACCCGTCCGGCAAGTACCGGAAGAAGAGAAGCCCGTCTATCACTATCCCCACAAGCTGAACCAAGGGCAGCAACTCTCCGTCAATACTGCCGACACCACGGAGCTGCAACAGATACCGGGCATCGGGAAGATCTATGCCAAGGCTATCGTGAGATACAGGGAAAGGTTGGGCGGATTCACGTCGAGCAAGCAGTTGCTGGAGATAGAAGGCATCCCGGAGAATGTCACGCAATTCGTGACCATCGACACCAATATCGTCAGGAAGATGAACATCAACCAACTGACGCTCTACCAGCTTCGCCAGCATCCCTACATCAACTTCTACCAAGCCAAGGCCATCTGCGACTATCGCCGTCTGAGAGGTCCCATCAAGAGTCTGCAAGACCTGAAACTGCTGAAAGACTTTCCCCCGGCGGAAATAGAAAGGCTGCAACCCTACGTCAGTTTCTGAGCAAGATTGCAGCCTGCATATTCATTTATACTCATCTTCGGTCTACAAGACACCGAACTGATGCAAGAAGATGGCGAAGATGCACAAGGGGCTGACGAAGCGAATCATGAACAGGAAGACCCCAAACAAGGTGCCCTTCAAGGTACCCCAGTTGGTGAACTCATCCCTCACCACCTTCTTGGGCACATACCATCCCAAGAAGATGCAAGTGACAAGGGATCCTATCGGCATGAGCAGCTGGGCGGTGAGGTTGTCGCAATTGGTGAGGAAATCCTTGCCGAAGAAGCCAAGTCCCTCCACCGCTCCCTGCGAGAGCGAACATACCACACCGATGATGCAGCAAACAACGGTCTCTATCCAGGCACCCTTCTTGCGGCTCATCTTTCCCTCCTCATAGAAGAACGCCGTGCCAATCTCGTGCATGGAGATGGTGGAAGTTAACGCCGCCAACACCAGCAAGGCATAGAACAGCACCGAGATGATGTAAGCAGCCACGGGCACATTGCCAAAGGCCTGTTGGAAGACGTTGGGCAACGTGATGAAAATGAGCGAGGGACCGCTGTCGGGATTCACCCCCACGGAGAATGCCGCAGGGAAAATCATCAGTCCTGCCAAGACGGCAATCACCGAATCAATGATGGCAATCTGACCCGCAGACTTCAGGAGGTTGGTCTGTCTTCCGAAATAAGAAGCGTAGGTACAGAGGCAAGCCGTGCCGAGACTCAGAGAGAAGAATGCCTGTCCCAACGCCTCCAACAGCACATTCTCGTCCACCTTGGAGAAATCGGGTTTCAGCAGGAACTCCACACCCTTCATCGCACCGGGAAGCGAGCAGGAAGCTATCACGAGAACCACCAGCAGGACAAAGAGCAGCGGCATCAATATCTTGGATGCCTTCTCGATGCCGTTGCGCACACCCCTCACCACCACCAAGTGGGTCATGAGGATGAAAGCCACCGTCCAGATGGCTGGTTTCACGGGGTCGGAGGCGAAGGTCTGGAAATAAGTCTTCACATACTCCGGACTGCCATGCACGCCACCGATGATGCTGGCATAAAGATACTGCAGGCACCAGCCAGCCACCACGGCATAGAATCCCAAGACAATCATGGCGGTAATGACTCCCAACAGTCCCACGATGCCCCAGGCCTTGCCCCGGCCCATCTTGCTATAGGCGCGGGCTGCGTTGGAGGCTGAGTGACGGCCGATGATGAACTCGCTCATCATGCCGGGCAAACCCAGCAGGATGATGCATACAATATAGATGAGGATGAAGGCGGCACCGCCGTTCTGACCCGTCATGTAGGGGAAACGCCATACGTTGCCCAGGCCTACCGCAGAGCCAGCCGTAGCCAGGATAACACCCAACTTGCTTCCGAAATTACCTCTATGTTCCATTTCTTTAAAAAGTGTATGTTGCCTATTTTTCACTTACGGTACTCTCACAGTGGGACTCCACTTTACCCAAACACGCCGAGCTGGTTCAGGAACACGATAAGAATCAGTATTGGACAGACATATCGCACCAAGAACAGATATACGCCGAAGACCTGCCCCTTCAGAGTGCCCCAGTTGGTAAACTCATCATGCACCGTCTTCCGTGGCACATACCATCCGATAAACAGACAGGTGAGGAAACCGGCAATGGGCAGGAAGATTTGTCCTGTGATGAAGTCGAACCAGTCGAACATAGACTTTCCGAAGACCGTAAGCGCATCCGTAGCCCCCAGAGAGAGCGAACAGAACGCACCGATAATGGCACAAGACACAGTAACGATAACGGCACCCGTCTTGCGACTCAACTTCAGTTCCTCATAGAAGAACGCCGTGTTCACCTCATGGAGCGAAATCAGGGAAGTAAGGGCTGCCACCGACAGGAGTACATAAAAGAGCAGGGAGATAAGCCATCCCAGCACAGGCATCCCGGAGAAAGCCTGGTTGAACACGTTAGGCAAGGTGATGAAGATGAGCGAGGGACCGCTGTCGGGCGAGACACCCACGGAGAACGCCGCGGGAAAGATCATCAGTCCTGCCAGCACTGCCACAAAGAAGTCGATGACAGAGATCTGTACCGCCGACTTGAAGAGGTTGGTCTGACGACTGAAATAAGAAGCATAGGTGCAAATGCAGCCCATACCGATGCTCAAGGAATAAAACGCCTGTCCCATGGCGTTGAGGAACACATTGCGGTCCACCTTGCCGAAGTCGGGCTTGAGCAAGAACTCCACCCCCTTGCCGGCATTAGGAAGCAGGCACGCCGCCACCACGATGACGAGCAGCAGGATGAAGAGCAAAGGCATCATCACCTTGGAAGCCTTCTCAATGCCGCCCCTCACACCATGGATAATCACGAAATGGCAAATGAGGAAGATAGCCACCGTCCACAACACGGGACGCACGGGGTCGGTGGAGAACTCCTGGAAATAATTGGCGACGAAGGCTGGGTCGCCGTGCAGCTCGCCCATGATGCTGGCATACACATACTGCAGACACCAGCCCGACACCACGGCATAATAGGTGGTGATGAGGAATCCTGCCAACACCTCCAGATACCCTATCCATTTCCAGGGCGTTCCATTTGCCATCTTCGTATAGGCGCGAGCCGTATTGGAAGCCCCATGCCGCCCGATGATAAACTCCGAAACCATACACGGGATGCCCAGCAAAAGCACACATCCGATGTAAATCAAAATAAAGGCTGCACCACCTTCCTGGCCAGCCATGTAAGGGAAGCGCCATACATTGCC
>CAVEJY010000010.1:0-3211 GCA_963616155.1 Acutalibacteraceae bacterium | reverse complement strand
TTCCTGCCCTCGAAGTAGCTCTGGAAGGTGGACACCAACAGCGACTTGCCGAACCGTCTGGGGCGGCTCAGGAAGAAATACTTGCCGCTGGTGTGCGTCATGTGGTAGACGTATGCCGTCTTGTCGATGTAGACGTTGTCGAGCCGACGAATCTCCTCGAACGTCTGGATGCCTATGGGATATAACTTTCTTGCCATGGTGCTGTCTTTTAGAATGATACTGCAAAGATAAGTTATTTCCCCGACACCGCCAAACTTTTCCCCCGACTTTTTTACCTTTTTACGAGCCCAGCAGAGAGGCAAGGGGGAAATTATTGAAATAAATTTGGAGATTCGGAGGATTTGCAGTACTTTTGCAACCTATATATTAATGACAAGACTAACGACATGAATATCAAGGATAAGTTTTGCAGGGACTTTAGGAAGAAGACGCAGCAAATGGACCAGGCCCGGCGGGAGAAGCTGGGCGAACTGGTAAGGTTCGGCATCGTGGGATGCATCGCCGTGGCACTGCAATACGGCACCTACCTCGCCGTCCTACCGCTGACGGCGCAGTTCGCACCGCAGTTGGGTGACCATACAATCGCCACCACGTCGAACACCGTCGCCTACATCGTGAGCTTCATCTTCAACTTCTGGGCGAGCACCCGCTACACCTTCAAGGTGAAGGCGAACGCCAAGCGAGGGGCGGGGTTCACCCTCTCCCATCTCATCAACTACGCCCTGCAGACTCTCCTGCTCAACCTCTTCGTGGGAGCAGGACTCGCTAAGCAGTGGGCGATGATACCCACGCTCTGCATCTGCGTGCCCACCAATTTCGTGTTGGTGAGATTCTTCCTCAAGAAGTAGAGACACCTTTTATAAAATATAGACATACCTACAAAGAAACAGACACATGGACAAGATTTTCCACATATTCAAGATTAACCGGGAGGAGAGATGGCTTGCATTGAGCATCTTTCTGTGCCTCGCCGTGCTCAACGGAGTGGTGACAGCCCACTTTGCCGGTACATTCACCCAAATCACGGATGACTACTACAAGAACTTCATCCGCCACTTCTGCGTGTCGGGCTTCGACCCCCTCACCTACTGGGTGCTGAGCGACTGGAATGCGGCATACAACGTATACCGCCACCCACTGCTCGCCTTCTACATGTACATTCCCTACCTGATCAATATGGTGCTGATGAAGCTGACGGGCTACAACTGCGCCCTCTTCATCGCCGTACTGATACAGATGTTCTGCGGATTCTACGCCATGGTCTTCCTCCACAGGATATTCCGGGAAGTGATAGTACTGGGCAAATGGGCATCCCATGCCCTCACCCTGCTGTTCTTCTCCTTCGGCTATGTGATGGTGACCTGCATCGTGCCCGACCACTTCGTCATCTCCATGATGCTGCTCATCCTCGCCCTCTACATCTCGGGACGAAGGCTGAAGAACCAGCACCGGTTCAAGATATGGCAGAGCGTGGTATACTTCCTGCTCACCGCCGGCACGTCGCTCAACAACGGACTGAAGATTTTCCTCTCCGCCCTCTTTGTCAACGGCAAGGGTTTCTTCCGCCCCAAGCACCTGCTGCTCGCCGTCATCATACCCGCCGCCCTGCTCTGGGGATTCTGCAGGTGGGAATACCGCACCTATGTATGGCCAAAGGAGATGCAGAAGAAGGAAATAAAGGCAAAGAAAGCCGCCGAGCGAAAGGCAAGACAAGAGCGGACGGCACAGCTCAGGCAAATCAAGGATTCGCTAATCAAGGACTCCATCCAGCGCGGCTTGAAAATCATCACTCCAGAGGAAATCGCACAGAAAGCCAAGAACGACAGCATCAACAAGGCCAAGCAACTGGCAAGGGAAGAAGCGAAGAAGAAGAAAGGTCCCAAGCAGGGTGCGCCCATCATGAAGGGCGAGTTCATGCGCTGGACCGACGCCACCAGTTCCCGAGGTATGAGTTTCGTGGAGAACCTGATGGGAGAAAGCATCCAGCTGCACCAGGACTACCTTTTGGAGGACGAGCTGCGCGGCAACAGCCAGCGACCCATGTTCGTACACTACCGCCACTGGTGGAACTATGCCGTGGAGTTCACCATCCTCTTGCTCTTCGGCTGTGGCGTATGGGCAGGAAGAAAGGAAAAATTCCTCTGGCTCGTGATGTCGTATTTCGCCCTCGACATGCTGCTCCACATGGGTCTGGGCTTCGGTCTGAACGAAGTGTACATCATGACTGCCCACTGGATCTACACCATCCCCATCGCCATCGCCTTCATCTGGAAGGGAGTGGCACCAAAGGGCAGGAAATATGTGACGGGCATCGTGGCACTGATTGCCCTCTACCTATTTATATATAACGGCAGCCTCATCATACAATACTTTTAAACATGTCTGTCTCTGCCCAGCCACTTGTTGACACGGCGGCGGATTGCCTTGGTGATGATGCAGAAGTTGCCATATCGCAGGTTGAGCATCAACTCTTCGAGCGAGCGGCACACCTTGATGCAAGGATGCCCCCAGGCATGCGTCTTATACACCCGTTCCTTGTACTCCACGTCCTCCAGTACATAACGGGGATGGCGGAGGGGGAAGTCCAGTTCGTGCCGTCCCATCTGGAAGATGCGGCGCAAAGCCTTGGGTGTGGTTGACATGCTGCCCGAGAAATGGGTAGACTCGTCGGAGAGTCCCAAGTTGTTGACCATATTCTTGACAGGCATGATTGCCAGTTGCGACCCAAGGAGCATCGCCGACCAGAACAGGCTCTCGAAGTAAGCCTTGCCCGATGCCTTGTGGTCTGCCATCATCCTGAGCATATAGGGGCGCAGTTTGCGGCTCCTCACCAAGGAACGCAACAACCTCATCGTATAGCCATCGTCGAGGAAGGCATACTGCTCGTCCCTCTTCTCAAACACCCTGCGCCACGACGCCCATCCCCAGATGGCAAACACCGAGGTGAAGAAATAGCTGTTGGGGCAGTAGCCGGTCACCTCGTCCTCATTGAACCCGGCAATCATAGAGATGCGATCGTCGTGCTCGTAGCGGTCGAGCATCTCCTTGCAGAAAGGGAAGAAAGACTGCGAGGGCACGCAGTCGTCCTCCAGCACGATGCACTTGTCCACCATAGAGAACGCCCATTTCTGCGACAGATGGCCGGAGGGGTCGCAACCCTGGTTCTTCGTCAGATAGTTGCGATGCACCTCGCACTCCCAGTCGATGTTCC
>CAVEJY010000009.1:0-4335 GCA_963616155.1 Acutalibacteraceae bacterium | reverse complement strand
ACCTTCAGGTCCTTGAACTCGGCACTGTTCTTCCAAGTGCCCAGTCCGATGCCGCCAGACGAAGCCGAGATGCTGATGGTGGGACCTCCCTTCACGGTAACGGGCAGGTTCACCGTACCCTGGTTGTCGGCAAACATCTTCTGCACATAGTAGCTGGGCAGTCCATACCAGCGGTGGTTGTCATAGTTGATGAGGTTGATGGGCCAACGCTGGTGGTTCACATGACAGAACAGCGGTGCATACGCCGCCATCGCCACGAGGTCGGAGTTGCGCTCCAGTCCCGTCATGAAGGCAGCCTCGCCGACGGCACCCTTCAGGTTTCCCTTGCCCGTCTTGCTGGTCACGGCATATTCGCCGATAAACACCTTGGGGGCATTCCTGTCGCGCTTGTCATACTTGTTGGCATTCATCACAAACCAGTCCGGCGTATTGTAGTAGTGCTCGTCTATCAACGCCGGTTCAGGCACGGTGGGATGCGATCCGCTCCAGTCGTTGGCTACAATCTTCATCTCGGGATAGCGTGCATGGATGGCGTTGGATATCAGTTCGAAGTTCTTGAAGTACATGCTGCCGTAATTCTCATTTCCCACCTCTATGTACTTCATGTTGAATGGGGCGGGATGACCGTTGCGGGCACGCGCCGCCCCCCACACGCTCGTCACCGGACCGTTGGCATACTCGATGGCATCGAGCGCATCCTGTATATACTGGTCTATCTGGTTGGACGGGATGGTTTCCTTGTGCGACACGCCGGCATTGATGCAGAAGAGAGGCTCCGCCCCGAGGTCTTCGGCCAGTTGCAGATACTCATGATAGCCCAGGCCGTGGGTGGCATTGTAGTCCCAGATGTTCCATAGCGGGATGCGGGTATCCACAGGTCCCACCGTATTTTTCCACTGGTAGCGTTGCGCGATTTCCTCGCCTTCCACCCAGCATCCGCCCGGGAAGCGGAAGAAAGTGGGATGCATGTCATCGAGTGCCTTGCCCAAGTCCGGGCGCACGCCGCTCTTTCCCCATTTCTTCTGGGGCATCAGGCTCACCATGTCCATACAGAGTTCGCCCTGCCCGTCACCGGAGATTACCACCCTTGCCTTGCTGCAGGTGGCCGAAGGGGTCAGCACCAGCTTGGCATACTCCCACACGTTGGTAGCTGCCGGCAAGGCAGCCTCGGCCAGGGGCTTGTTGGCTTCGTCCACCAAGGCCACCTTCAATGTCCCCTTGTAACTGCGGGAGTCGGGAGTGCGGAGGGCAACGCTGAAGTCGTAAAGCTCTCCCTTCTCCAGGTTGACTCCCCAATATCCCTCATTGCTCACCTCAAAACTGCCGTCGGCAGAGACCTTCAGGAACTGGCGGTTCACGGGGTTCAGGGGCACCACGGGGTCTTTCATGTTCTTGAGGTTGGCCTTCTCCACCCCTGCCGTTCCCTTTGCCGACGCAAACTTCCAGTAACAAAGCGAGTCTGCATCCTCAAACGACCGGTTTCTCACCTGTTCGGGATAGAGACCTCCGTCCACGGAGAGATTGATGTCTTCGAGGAAGATTCCGAAGAGTGTCGGGGAGATGGCATGTGTAGGATGCTTGACATCCACATGGATGGTCGCTTTCTGTGCCATGCCCATGGCAGGCTGCAATGCCATCAGCATGGAGGCAAATAGGATTTTACTGTTCATTGTCATTCGGTTTTAATTCATGTATATTCTGTTGTATATTTTTCTGTTTCCAAGTTCACTCATGCCGGGGTTCGATGATGCGGTAGTTGCCGCTCAGGTGCATGAAGGCGAAGAGCCTCAGCAGCCCGTCGTAATAGGCATCGAAGAATCCGTCCTCATAGGGCTCATGGCGGGCTGTCCAGAGTCTGTCCACAAACTCCTTGCCTTTCATGTGCGTACTCACCAGCGAGGCGGCGGCAGAGGTGGCCACCAGTCCGATGGAGTGACGCAGTCCCTTCTTGTAGTCACCCGCCTGCAGGGTGTCCTTCACCATGGTGCCGTCCACATTGTACTGGTCCACGAAGTCGTCTATACCTTTCGAGTAGAGGAAATCCTGGATGGTGTTGGCATATTGCTGCTGCCACTCCCTGTCCCGGCAAGCCCAGGAATAGTCGAGGGCTATGTTCATCGGCACGCGCCAGGAGTCGTAGCGGAAGGCATCGCCCACGATGCCGGTCTTGCCGCCTAATAAGGTTCCGTCATAGTTGCTGTAGTCGGGGGTGAGTCCCGTCTTCCCGTTCACACACTTGTGGAGATATTCCCTGCTTTTTGCCGCACACTCTTTCCAGAACTGCGACCGGCCGTCCTGTGCCCACTTCGCCCACACCTCATAGAAGGCGGGCACATGATAGGACGGGTCGGTAAACTTGCCGCCCCAATTCCTGTCGGGGGTGAAGGTTATCAACTGATGTTCGAGGTCTATCAGCGGCACCACCCTGTCCATACCAGCCTTCTGCATCGAACAGTCGAGGATGTACTGCGCCTCCTTCAGATAGTCGATGCCCGTGTCGTTGCCCCAGCGGTTGGAGGCAAAGATGAGGGCTGTCACATAGTAGAGCTCGCCGTCCGATGCCGGTCCGTCAGAATTGCGGGTGCCGTCGGTCTTGCAGCTCCAGGCGAAGTACCCTTTCCAGGGACCGCTCTGGTTCTGCATATACTTCTTGCCCCACCGCCACAGACGGTCGAAGATGTCCTTGCGGTCGAACTGCACGGCCAGCATCAGTCCGTACGACATACCCTCGGTTCTCACGTCATGGTTCTTCACGTCGCTGACATAGCCCATGGAGTCGCCCACCTCGAAGTAGACCCTGTTCTTGCCGAAGAACACGTCATTGAACACCTCCTTCAGTTTCTTGTCGACATCACTCTGCCTGTATCCCAGTTCCACGAAGAGATTGCGGTATTGGCGGGTCTCGAAAGCACCCTTCTCCCACGGCAGGGCATCGAAGCCCAGCCAGTCCACCTCTATGTCGCCACCTTGTTGCAATGCCACATAAAGCGCATGCTTGCCTTGCGGAGCATTCGTCACCGGTGCCTGTACGCTTGTCCAGTCCTTGCATTTAGGCACCTTCACCTGGGCGATGATTTTTCCTTTGGCTCCATCGGCCCTTACCACCAGTGTGCCTCCCTTGGCGGATTTCGCCCTGACGGTAATCTGTTCCACCTTTTCCTTTCCAAAGTCCACATTATTATATAGCAGGGCTGCCGGCGACTTCTTGAAGACGGTTTTCCATCCCTTGAAGTAATCCTTCTCGTCCAGATAGGCAATGCTTGCCCCATTGCCCGGAAGAGCCGAGTAACGGTCTATCTGGATGCGACTGCGAGCGGAGGTGATGCCCACACCGCGCAGGGTGGGAATCACCTTGCGGATGGTGCCGTCTGCATTGAACGACAAAGAGTCGATACGCACCGAACGGTTCTTGTCGAAGTTGGGCGAATAGTCATTGTGATGGTAGAACAGGTACCACTGCCCCTGATACTCCACGATGGAATGGTGGTTGGTCCAGCACTTCGTGGGCGACTCGTCCATGATGACGCCCTTGAAAGCAAAAGGTCCCGTCGGACGGTCGGCCATGGCATACGCCAGTGTCTCCGTGCCGTCCTTCTCTCTCACCCAGGGGAAGGTAAGGTAATACTTGCCGTTGCGCTCGAAGGCGAAAGGTCCCTCCTTGAATCCCTCAGGCAGTCCCTCCACCAGTTGCGGCTGGGATGCCAACTCCGTCATGTTCGGTTTCAACTTGGCCATGCGCAGTCCCATGCCTGCCCAATAGATATACGCCTGTCCATCCTTGTCGACAAGCACACAAGGGTCGATGCCATTGATGCCCCCGATAGGTTTCCACATGGGCATGAACGGTCCTTCGGGACTGTCGGCGACGGCCACCCCCACTCCAAAGCCCTTCTCCACGCCCTTGGGGGCTGCGGGGAAATAGAAGTAGTATTTGCCGTCCTTGCATACACAGTCGGGTGCCCACATGGTATAGGAGCCCTCCTGCACCCATGGCACCCGGTCTTGCGACACGATGACGCCATGGTCTTGCCAATCGGTAAGATTGGAGGATGAGAACACATGGTAATCGGGCATACAGAACCAGGTCTTCAGTTTCTCTATCGGACTTGGAATGTCGTGTGAAGGATAGAGATATATCTTTCCATTAAACACGCGCGCCGTAGGGTCGGCAGTAAACTGACTGCTGACAATCGGGTTCTGTGCCAAGGCTTGCGAGGCGAAAGCCGCTGCAAGCGAAGCTATGATGACGTTCTTTCTCATTGTTGTCTGAAATTCCATTTAGAGTTGTCACTGTCAAAATCAAAGGGAGCCAAGCCCGGCGTACAATCACCGAGC
>CAVEJY010000008.1:0-6075 GCA_963616155.1 Acutalibacteraceae bacterium | reverse complement strand
CCTTGAAGTCAGCAGCCTTCAGAGAAGCGCCACCGATCAAGCCACCGTCGATGTCGGGCTTGGCGAAGAGCTCGGGAGCGTTGCTTGCCTTGCAGCTGCCACCGTAGAGGATGGAAGTGTTGTCGGCAGCCTCTGCACCGTAAACCTCAGCCACGCAAGAGCGGATGTAAGCGTGGATCTCCTCGGCCTGCTCGGCTGTGGCGGTCTTGCCAGTACCGATGGCCCAGATAGGCTCGTAAGCGATGATGATGTTCTTCCAAGCCTCTGCGTCGAGGTGGAATACAGAACCTGCGAGCTCTGCCTTTACTACCTCGTTCTGCTTGTTGGCCTCGCGCTGCTCCAAAGACTCACCGATGCAGAAGATAACCTTCAGACCATTGGCCAAAGCCAACTCTACCTTCTCCTTCAAGATTTCTGGAGTCTCGTTGTAGTACTCGCGACGCTCAGAGTGACCGAGGATTACATACTCAGCACCTGTAGACTTCACCATCTCGGCGGAAACCTCACCGGTGTAAGCACCAGATGTGTGGTTGGCGCAGTTCTCGGCAGAGAGCTGGATGCAGCTGCCCTTGATAACCTCGGCTACAGAAGCCAAGTGGATGAAGGGAGTACCGATGATGACATCACAGTTAGGAGCCTTAACTACCTCTGTGAGCTCCTTGGCGAGAGCTACACCCTCCTGCAGGTTCTTGTTCATTTTCCAGTTGCCTGCTACAATTTTCTTTCTCATTTTTCTTTTCTTTTTAAAAGTTGATAATATTCTGTTCGAATTCTCTTTCTTCCTGATCCAGGCTCCCCATGCCCACAGTCGGTCGGCGATGGTGAGCAAAATGAGTGGCAGCACGAACCAGCCGAGGATGCTGGCTATCTTCATGGCGGCACTTTCCTGTGGCATCTTGCCTATCGTCGTGCGCTCCAGTGGCTTGCCGCCGATTTCCTTCATGCTGGGCAGACTGTTGTGGCTCCATTTCCGGATGATGGTGCCGTCTTTCAACAGTATGAGTCCCGGGTTGCTGCGTATCATTGTCTTGAGCGTGGTGCCGTCCGTCGTGTAGAAGGGGTATTCCGCTCCCGTGATGTCCTGCCACTTGCTGATGTCCTTCTCGTCGCTTGCCGTCAGGCAGAGGAAGGGATAGTCGTGGTCTTGCGCATATTCGTACAGCTGGTCGATTACTCCGAAATTGGAGTCGTCTGCCTTGGCGAGCGTCGGCGAAATCAGCAGGAACGTATATCCCTTGGCATCCAGCACCTCATGGGTCTTGTCTTCTCCTGTCTTTCTGTCCTCGATGGAGAAATCGTGGATGGGGGGCACATAGCCCTCCTCGGTCTGCACGGTCTTGCTGTCGATGAACTTCCAGGTGGAGTCGGGGTAGTTGTCGATGGTGAACTCTTTCCGCTGCCCGTCTTTCTCCATGATGAACGTGGTCTCGAACTGCGGTTGCTTGGCTCCCTCGGGTATCTCCATGCCTTTCTCGATATTTGCGCCGATGTGGTAGGGGCGGAAATCGAAGGCGGGAAGGTCCCAGAGGCTCCAGCCGCTCAGTGCCACGGCAAACAGGAGGGTGTAGTTGATGACAATCCACTGGGTCGACTTGGAGATAAATCTCACCATTCTCAGTGGCATCTTCCAGAGCATCAAGGCAATGGCGAGCAGGATGACGTTCTTCGCCAAGGTCTGTCCGTTGGTGAGCTTGACGGCGTCGCCGAAGCATCCGCAGTCCTTCACCGGGTCGCTGATAAATATCCAGACGGTGACGAGGGTCATGACCGTCATGACCAGCAGGCAGACCTTGGAGACCTGTCGCCGGCGGATGGCAAACAGCAGGAGGATGCCTATCGTGAACTCTACGGTGGAGAGGGCGACGGAGGCAAGGAGCGTTGCCCAGTCGGGTACGATGCCGTTCATGTGAAGTGCCGTCAGGTAGTCGGCTATCTTGTATTGGGTGCCCAATGGGTCTATTGCCTTGACATATCCCGAGAATATGAAGGTAATCGCCATGACCAATCTGCCAAGGTTGACGCAAATCTGTTTTGTCGTATTGCCGATGTTCACGCTTCTATACCTTATTATATATAGAGATTATATGCTGTCTTCCGTACCTTGCTCCTGGAGTTTGATGGCTCCGAACACGGCGTAGTTGATGATGTCCATGTAGTTGGCGTCGATGCCCTCCGAAACGAGCGTCTGCCCTTGAATATCCTCTATCTCCTTGACACGCTGTATCTTGGTGAGGATGAAGTCGGTGTAGCTGCTCACCCTCATCGACCGCCAAGCCTCGTCATAGTCGTGGTTCTTCTTCTTCATCAGCTCCAGCGCTTCCTTGGCGTGCTGGTCGTACAGAGCCATGGCTTCGTCGGGGGTGAGGTCCACCTCGTCCACGAAGCCCTTCTCTAATTGTATCAGTCCCACGATGCCATAGTTGATGAGTGCGATGAACTCGGGACGGATGCCCTCGCCCACCAGCGATTCGCGCTTGATTTCCAGGGAACGGATGCGCTTCGCCTTGATGTATAACTGGTCGGTCAGCGATGAGGGGCGCAGGATTCTCCAGGAAGCCCCGTAATCGTGCAGCTTCTTCTGGAACAGCGTCCTGCATTCCTCCATGACAGCGTTGAACTGCCTTTCTGTTTTTGACAAATCTATCATAATATCTTCGAAAATCGCTGCAAATTTACGCATTTCTTATGAAATAACCAAAAAATTATGTTTATTATTTATTTTGTAATTCCCTCTTTTTTCTGTAACTTTGCACCCACAAAGTTAGAATGATGAGAAGTTTATCCAATGAAGATTTAGCAAAAGCACTTGATAAGGACATATTCCACAAGATTTCCGAGGCGGCGGACTCGCTGCACTTGGAGTGTTATGTAGTGGGTGGATATGTGCGCGACCTGTTCCTCGAACGTCCCTCCAACGACATCGATGTGGTGGTGGTGGGCAGCGGCATACAGGTGGCTGACGTACTGAAGAAGACCTTGGGAAAGAAGGCGCATATCTCCGTGTTCCGCAATTTCGGTACGGCGCAAGTGAAGTACAAGGACACGGAGGTGGAGTTCGTCGGTGCCCGCAAGGAGAGCTACAGCCACGACTCACGAAAGCCTCATGTGGAGGATGGCACGCTGGAGGACGACCAGAACCGCCGTGACTTCACCATCAACGCCATGGCGGTGTGCCTCAACGGCGACCGCTTCGGTGAGTTGGTGGATCCCTTCGATGGTCTCTATGACCTGGAGGACGGCATCGTTGCCACTCCCCTTGACCCCGACATCACCTTCTCTGACGATCCGTTGAGGATGATGCGCTGTATCCGCTTCGCCACCCAGCTCAACTTCCAGATAGAGCCGGAAACCTACGAGGCACTCTCCCGCAATGCCGACCGGCTGAAGATCATCAGCGGTGAGCGTATCTGCGACGAGATGAACAAGATCATGCTCTCCAAGCATCCCAGCACCGGCTTCTATTATCTCAAGGACACAGGACTGCTCGACATCATCATGCCTGAGCTGTGTGCCATGGACGTGGTGGAGAGCCGCAACGGCAGGGCACACAAGAACAACTACGAGCATACCATGGAGGTGCTGGAGAACGTGTGCCGGCATTCCGGCAACCTCTGGCTCCGTTGGGCTGCCCTGCTCCATGACATAGGAAAGCCCAAGAGCAAGCGGTGGGACAATGTGGCGGGCTGGACTTTCTACGGGCACAACGTCATCGGTGCGAAGATGGTGCCGACGATGTTCCGCAGGATGAAGTTACCCATGGACAGCAAGATGAAGTATGTGCAGAAGTTGGTGGAACTCCATATGCGCCCCATCGCCATCTCCGACGAAGAGGTGACCGACAGTGCCGTGCGCCGCTTGCTCAACGATGCCGGCGACGACATCAACGACCTGATGACGCTCTGCGAGGCGGACATCACCAGCAAGAACGAACAGCGCAAGAAACGCTTCCTCGACAATTTCCGCATTGTCCGCGAGAAGTTGGCAGACCTGCAGGAACGTGACTACAAGCGTCTCCTGCAGCCCTGCATCGACGGCAACGAGATCATGGAGATGTTCCATCTGCGCCCGTCGAGGGAAGTGGGCACGCTGAAGCAGACCCTCAAGGATGCCGTTCTTGACAACAAGGTGCCCAACGAAAGGGAGCCGCTCATGCAGTTGCTTCTGAGCAAGGCGAAGAGTATGGGCATCGTTGCTGAATAGCGACTGTCAATTCCCATATCTTCATGATGTAAGAATCCTTGTGTCATGGTGTAAGAACCAGCCTTCTTACGGTTCACGGCAATTGCCATCCATGTTGTTGACAATTGCCGTGAACATTGTTGACAATTGCCGTGAACGTTGTTGGCAATTGTCGTGAATGTTGTTGGCAATTGCCAATCATCCCAAGAACCTGCGTTCTGCAACCATATAAGCTGGCTTCTTCCATCTTTTATGTCTGCGTATGTTTGTGTGTTATATCTGATACCATGCAGTATTTTCCATGATTTTATAGTGTTTAAGAATGCAAAGAAAACTTGAGAAGCAGAATAATTTTTGTTAAATATTGGAACACTTATGGACAATTTCCACATATTATTAGTACTTTTGCAGCGGTTTTGGAAAACTTGAAAGGCGTTTTGAGTTTTCGGAAGATTGTTAGAGATTACTATAATATAATATAAATAGGTATGAAAATTAAAAGCGTTTTGTTTGTTGCAGCTGTCATGGCTATCGCAACTTTGACATCATGTGGTGGAAGTAAGAAGGGCGGACTGCCCAACTTCGGCGACGATGAGTTCGCCGTGAGTACCATCGGTACTTCCAATGCCGCATTGCAGACCACCTATCCTGCTACCATCAAGGGTATCCAGGACGTAGAGGTGCGTCCGAAGGTTTCTGGTTTTATCACGAAGGTGAATGTGCATGAGGGTCAGACTGTGTCTGCCGGACAGGTTCTGTTCACCATCGACAGCGAGACTTATGCCGCTGCCGTTCGTTCTGCCGCTGCCGCTGTTAATACGGCAAAGGCCCAGATGAACACAGCCAAGTTGACCTACCAGAACAACAAGAAGTTGTATGACAGCAAGATCATCGGTGAATACGAGCTTTCCACAGCCGCCAACTCCCTGGCTACGGCACAGGCACAGGTGGCACAGGCTGAGGCTGCGTTGGCTTCTGCCAAGGAGCAGTTGGCTTGGTGCTCCGTGAAGAGTCCTGCTGCCGGTGTCATCGGTAGCCTTCCTTTCAAGGTGGGTGCCCTGGTGAGCGCATCGGGTCAGGCTTTGACTACGGTGTCCAACATCAGCACCATGGAGGTGTTCTTCTCCGTGTCTGAGACTCAGATTCTGAACATGACCAAGACCAACGGCAGCATGCAGGGAGCCATCTCTGCCTTCCCCGCCGTGAAGTTGCAACTCGCAGACGGTACTATCTATAACCATCCCGGTAAGGTGGTGAAGATGAGCGGTGTCATCGACTCATCTACAGGTGCCATCTCCCTCATTGCCCACTTCGCTAACCCCGAGAAGTTGTTGAAGAGCGGTGGTGCAGGTCAGATTGTGATCCCCAACGACCAGAACGCAGCCATCGTGATTCCCCAGGAGGCTTGCTCTCAGGTGCAGGACAAGATTTTCGTTTATGTCGTGACCAAGGACAACAAGGTGAAGTATTCCGAGATCAAGGTCAATCCACAGGATGACGGCAAGAACTACATCGTGACCTCCGGTCTGAGCGTAGGCGACCGCATCGTAGTGAAGGGTATCACCAAGTTGACCGACGGTCAGCAGATCAAGCCCATCACCGTGGAGCGTTACAACCAGAAGATTGCCGAGGCTGCGGAACTTTCCAAGTCTCAGGACAACGCCCACGACTTCGCCACTACCATGAGCGGAAAGAAAGATAAGTAATAATAATTAATAATGTATAATTAATCATGTATAGCAGATGCCATCGCACAAGGGCATAAGCCTCATGATACATTGTTCATTATAAATTATAAATTAAAAAAGATTATGTCATTTACAAACTTCATAAAGCGCCCAGTGCTTTCGACGGTGGTCTCCATCTTCTTCGTGTTGCTGGGTCTCATCGGCTTGA
>CAVEJY010000007.1:0-5139 GCA_963616155.1 Acutalibacteraceae bacterium | reverse complement strand
CAACCTTACCTGAGTAAACGCGGAAGAACACGAGACGGCCCATGAACGGGTCAGTGGCAATCTTGAATGCGAGAGCCGATGTAGGCTCGTCCTCAGAAGGCTTGCGATCCTCCTCCTCGTCAGTATCAGGGTTGGTACCGATGATGGCTGGAGTATCCATTGGTGAAGGCAAGAATGCGCAAACATAGTCGAGCAAAGGCTGAACACCCTTGTTCTTGTATGAAGAGCCAAGGAGCATTGGGCAGCACTCCATAGCGCAGCAACCCTTGCGGATGGCAGCGAGGAGCTTCTCCTCAGGGATGTCCTGACCGTCCAGGTAAAGCTCCATCACCTCGTCGTCGAAGTTAGCAGCACCCTCAACCAACTTGTCGCGCCACTCGGCAGCCTCGTCGGCGAGGTCGGCAGGAATATCCTCAATGTCATATTCAGCGCCCATAGTCTCATCATGCCAAAGGATAGCCTTCATCTTGATAAGGTCTACGACACCCTTGAAATTCTCCTCAGCGCCAATAGGAATCTGAATAGCAATTGGATTAGCACCCAAGATGTCCTTCATCTGCTGCACTGTCTCATAGAAGTCAGCACCGGAGCGGTCCATCTTGTTTACATAACCAATACGAGGTACATTGTACTTGTCAGCCTGACGCCATACGGTCTCTGACTGAGGCTGTACACCGTCAGCTGCGGAATATGTAGCAACAGCACCGTCAAGTACACGGAGTGAACGCTCAACCTCAGCGGTGAAGTCAACGTGTCCCGGAGTATCGATCAAGTTGATCTTGTAAGACTTGCCCAGATAGTTCCAGTTACATGTTGTAGCAGCTGAAGTGATAGTAATACCACGTTCCTGCTCCTGTGCCATCCAGTCCATTGTGGCTGCACCATCGTGCACCTCACCAATCTTGTGAGTCTTACCTGTGTAGAACAAGATACGCTCAGACGTTGTAGTCTTACCGGCATCGATGTGCGCCATGATACCGATGTTACGTGTCAAATGTAAATCGCGATTTGCCATTTTCTTTTATACCTATTTAATTAAATTAGAATCTGAAGTGAGCAAATGCACGGTTAGCCTCGGCCATACGATGCATGTCTTCCTTGCGCTTGAAGGCGCCACCCTGGTTGTTGTAGGCATCCATGATCTCAGAAGCCAGCTTGTCTGCCATGGTCTTGCCACCACGCTTGCGGGCGAAGGCGATCAAGTTCTTCATGGAGATGCTCTCCTTGCGGTCAGGACGAATTTCAGTAGGAACCTGGAAGGTTGCACCACCGATACGACGGCTCTTCACCTCCACCTGGGGAGTGATGTTGTCGAGAGCCTGCTTCCAAATCTCAAGGGCAGACTTCTCCTCGTTGGCCATCTTTGCCTTGACGGTATCGAGTGCATTGTAGAAAATCTCGTATGATGTATTCTTCTTTCCGTCATACATCAAGTGATTCACGAACTTAGAGACCTTTTGGTCGTTGAAGACTGGATCTGGGAGAACCACTCTCTTCTTGGGTTTTGCTTTTCTCATTTTAAATTAAAAAATTACATTCTGCTTGGGGTTGTCCATCGTTCTTCAACGCCCGCACCCGGGCATTTACTCAACCTGTTACATTTCTCCAGCAAAACTATGAATAAATTTCTTTGTTTCGCCTCAAGCTCTCGGACATCTCCGACCGTGAGCTGTCGGCACTTTTTGTTTCGCTCCAGAGGCTTTCGGATTACTTCTTAGCCTTTGGACGCTTTGCACCATACTTGGAACGGCGCTGTGTACGGTTGGCTACACCTGCGGTATCGAGAGTACCACGAACGATGTGATAACGTACACCAGGGAGGTCCTTAACACGACCGCCGCGTACCAATACGATTGAGTGCTCCTGCAAGTTGTGTCCCTCTCCCGGGATATAGGAGTTAACCTCCTTGGAGTTTGTCAAACGAACACGAGCAACCTTGCGCATTGCTGAATTAGGCTTCTTAGGAGTTGTGGTGTAAACGCGAACGCAAACACCGCGACGCTGAGGACATGAGTCCAAAGCTGGTGACTTGCTCTTGTCAACCAACACCTTTCTGCCTTTTCTTACTAACTGTGAAATAGTAGGCATAATTTTACTTTTAAATTTATATATTTATTTTTATAATTTTCCTTTTTCCGTAAGACCACACTTTTCAGTGGGCTTTTCGGGGTGCAAAGGTACGAATTTTTCGCCAAATCACCTAAATAAATAATTTGCTTTTGTTCTTTAGGGTTAATTTTTAACTAAAAATAACTATCACTTACGTTTTTTATGCCTCAACAAGCAGTTTTCTTAGGTTAATTTAATTTTAGTTCGCATGCATGAGCCAGCCTTTAGGCCTCGCCCTTAGGAACGTTGAAGGGAGAGATGGTACGCTCCACCTCGTTGGGCAACGTGATTTTGCCGAAAGCCTGCTCGTAGTTGTAGAGGTTGCCCTGCAAAGCCTGGAGGAGACGCTTGGCGTGCTCTGGAGCCATCACGACGCGGGTCTTCACCTGTGGCTGTGGCATTCCTGGCAGAGCGCAAGCGAAGTCGAGGATGAAGTCTGAGCTGGAGTGAGTGATCAAGGCGAGGTTGGAGTAGATACCTGCTGCCACCTCTGGCTCGATACCCATCTGTAACTGACCCTGCTGCTGTTGTTCTTTGTTGTTATTATCTTCCATAATTTTTAATTTGTTATAAGGTAAAACATAAATTAATGTTGCAAACTTACGGATTTTTTCTGAATGCACCAAATTTTTGCAGCTAAATTTGCAAGATGGGGCAAAAATTACAAATATAATTACTAACTTTGCAACGAAATTGCAAACGAAGGAAAGGCTGCCCTGCCGCAGCCCCAACAATACTACCAATTGTCAACAAGAAAAAAGAGAAAGCGTATGAAAGCAAGCAAACATCTCACCCGGATGGCAATCCTTTGTCTGTCCATGGCCTGCATGATGACCTCCTGCCGGGAGAACCTCGACAGCGGCGACAACACCTCCAAGATGAAGACAGCCCCCTACAAGATTGCAGTGGTGCTGCCCCTGAGCCAGAACGAGGACTACAAGAAGCGCATCGACAACACCGTGGAATGGGCAATGGAGAACCTCCGCAACGCCCAGCAGAAACTGTTCCTCGAGGGCGACACCAATGTCATCTCGCTGGACATCGAATGGTACGACGAGGACAAGGTGAACCTGTCGGAACTGGGCACCAAACTCACCCACAGGGACAGCATCATGCTGATCGTGGGACCACAGAAGAACGAGGACGTGAACATCCTGGCACCCCTCTGCCAAAAAGCCGACAAGCCCCTGATTGTGCCGAGCGCATCCAGCGAGGATGTCATCAGACGCTACGCCGTGACAAAATCGGGAGACAGGATGGAGCAGCCCTTCCTCTGGTCACTGTGCGAGAGCGACGTGGCACAAAGCAACATTTTGGTCGCCACGGCATGGGAAGGAATGGAAGACCAAGAAGGAAAGACCAAGACCATCGCCCTGCTAACGCCCGACAACACCTACGGCAAGACCTTCTACGACTGGGTGCCCTACATGGCAGTCAACATGGGAATACAGCTACAGGACAAGAACCTCGTCCAATACACCCAGGACAACCTGGCGGAAAAGGCACGGGAAGCCATGCAGAGCGGAGCCGACTGCCTCATCTGTGCGGCTGAGACTCCAGCCGCAGTGAAGACCATCCTCGAAGCCAAGAAGAGTTCGGGGAGCAACGTGGGCCGCATCCTCTTCACCGACGCAGCCCTGAGCTCCTCGTTGACGGAACTGGACAATCTCTCCAAAGAGGGACTGGAGGGCATCGCCCATTACGCCAAACCGGAGACCGGCTTCACGAAAGCCTACAAGGAACGCTTCGGCTGTTACCCCGCAGGATTCGAAGCACAGGTCTACGATGCCATCCTGCTCTCGGGAATAACGGCATTCGTGAAGAAGCACGCCTCTGACGAGCTGATGTCGACCAACGAAACCATCCGCCTCATCACCGCCGTCGGCGACACGCCCTGCACCGCATGGGACGAGCAGGGAATGTACAACCTGTTCCAACTGCTCGCCAAGGGCGAGGATGCCAAGATTACGGGTGCCAGCGGACTGCTGCGCTTCGACAGCGAATCATACACGAGCATCGTCGAAAGCACCTACCTCCACTGGCTCGTATATAATAAGGAGTTCAAGGCTCTCGAATTCAGGACCCTCACCGGCAGCGACGGTTCGACATCCGCCATGGCAGCCTGGAACTGGGCCGCCGAGAACGTGCCGGAGCTGGAGGACGAAGACTCGCCCCTACATTTTAAAGAGATGAAGGACAAATGGGCGATTCTGGTGCAGGGATCGTCTGGCTGGGACGACTACCGCCACCAGGCCGACGTGCTCAACGTGTACCAGCTGCTGAAACGCAACGGATGGCCCGACGACCACATCATCCTCATCATCTCCGACGACATCGCCAACGACAAGAGAAACCTCACGCCCGGAGAGGTCCGCACGAACCTGAACGGCCCCGACCTCTACAAGACGGCAAAGATAGACTACAGCAGCGACAGTCTCACCGTCGCCGACCTCAAGTCCATCCTGCTGGGCAGCCAGAGTTCCCACCTCCCCACCGTGCTCAACACCACCGACCAGTCGGACATCCTCCTTTTCTGGAGCGGACACGGAATATCGGAGACGGCGACCCTGCCCAACTGCTTCTACTGGAGAAACGACAGAACCATCTTCTCGGAAACGGAGTTCAGGGAGACCCTGGAAAAGATGTTCGACGGAAAGCGTTTCCGCAAGATGCTGATGCTGCTGGAGCCCTGTCACTCGAGGAACATGGCCATGCAAACCGACCACATACCGGGAATGATGGCGATTGCAGCCGCCAACGGCAACGAGAGCTCTTTCGCCGACTACCACTCCAGCATGATGGGCATCTGGATGAGCGACCGTTTCTCCAACAACCTCGTCAACACGCTCACCACCAATCCGACACAGACCTACAAGGAACTGTACGAATACCTGTACAAGCACACCCTGGGATCCCACGTCTATATAGAGAACGCCGGATACTTCGGCAACCTCTTCAAGGATTCGCCCAAGGAATTCTTCACTTACAACTGATTCCGATGAGTTGAGAATACTCAAAATAATGCCAGAG
>CAVEJY010000006.1:0-4225 GCA_963616155.1 Acutalibacteraceae bacterium | reverse complement strand
ATCTCTCCAACATTTTAGGAGAAACCCTGCAATACGGGGTTTACTGATGGCTTACATCAGTTTCTTCTTTTGCGGAAGTCTCCTTTTCTTTATATTCTCTGAGTTCTTGTTCTACCATATCAAGGCGTTTTCTCAAATCTTCAACAGAAGGAAGCTTGTCTTTAATTCTAATCCCTTCATAGGTAGCGACACCCATAGGATTTTGTATGCTGTCAAATGCCCATTCTACTTTTGTCTGGTCTTTTGATTTACAGAGCAGGAGACCAATAGTCGGATTATCTTCTGGTTGACGAAGCAACCTATTACATGCAGCCACATAGAAATTTAGTTTGCCAGCAAACTCTGGCTTGAAGTCTACGACCTTTAGTTCAATGACAACATAGCAACGAAGACGAATGTGATAAAAGAGCAAGTCAGGAAAGTATCCTTCATTGCCAACTACGAGTTCTGGCTGCCTTCCTACGAATGTGAAGCCACTTCCGAGTTCAAGCAAGAAACGAGTTATGTCTTTTGCAATTGCGTTTTCCAAGTCACGCTCATTATAACCTCTTTCCAATGTAAGGAAATCCAAACGATATGGATCCTTCAGGACATTCATTGCAAGTTGACTTTGCTGAGCTGGCAATTGAGCCGAGAAGTTTGTTATTGCATGGCCATACTTGGTGAAATCACCTGCGTCTATAATGTCTTCCAGTTCACGTTTGCTGAGTCCTTCATCGATAATACGTCCAATATAATAGAATGCTTCTTTGATAGATTTGCACTTAGATGTGATGACCAAGTGATGTTTCCATGGAATAATTCCGAATATTGGCAACATACCATCGCTTTCTAAAATGTCAGATATTTTGTCTTCCGAAACTATTTCTGCACCTAATTGGTGCAATTTTATAGGATTCTGATTTTCAGCCCTTTGTAATTTTGTACCTAATTGGTGCAAAATTTGTTTGTGCTCATCATCTGACATATAAAACTCATACCATTCCTTCATGTAATAAAGGTTTCGCACAGAGAATCCTCGAACATCAGGAAAGGCAGCTTTCAGGTCAAGACAGAGTTGGTTTACTACTCCAGAACCCCATCTCGATTCTGCTTTCTTTTGTACGATATCACGTCCTAAAAGCCAATTGAATTCCAACGCACCGTAGTTGGCTTGCAAAGCCACACGGTTACGAATGTTCTGATAGCGATTTTTTATCTCTTTCAGCCATTCGATATAGTCATTGTCTCCATGAAAATTCTTGGAGGTGACGAAATATGGTTTGTTCTTATCTGTCATTCAAGTTGCTTATTAAAATGTCTATTATCTTGTGATAAAGAATATTACTCCTCCTAATGCAATAGCCAAGACTACGTTTATAATCAAGCTATAATTCAGTTTAGACTCAATTTCATTCAAAGAATTTCGGAAAGAGTCTGTGGCTTCAGACAGTTTTTGAGATGCAGAATTGGCAGAGTCTATTACAGACTTGCGGTCTTTCTCAAAAGCAGCAACCTTCTGATTGTAATCTGCTCCAATGGCTGCAACAAGTTCTTTGACTTTTGTTGTCAAGTTTCCCAGTTGAGCCACATATTCGGATGTTGAATTGTGTAATCCATCATACGAATTTATAGTCCGTTCTACTTGCTTTCGAGCTGAGTCGATATTTTTAAGACCTTGCTCCAACTCCTTCAGGGAGTCATTGATTCTTTGGTCAATCATTTTTCTGTATATAATAACGCAGAGATTAAACTTTTATTGTGTTAGTACTTGACACAGTTGAGATGATATCCTCATTGAAAGATGACACAAACCACGAGATTCATTCGATTCTTGTTGATTTTGTGTTTCAGTTTCTCAGGCTTTGCACTTACAAGAGTAGCATAACGCTCCTTATATTCCTTAATGTCTGGAAATGGTTATACCAAATCCAATAGCAAAAATACAGAAAATATCTGTAAAACATGAAGAATATTCTGAAAATCAACGAAAATATCACGTAAAATTACTTTTTTGCCTTAAAAACGGTATGGTGGTGCCTAATTATCAAACTTGAGTACACTCGGAAAAGTGGCATTAAATTGATTCAATATTGCCTATTGATAGGCTTTACCTCCTAACGTTGGTCATAAACTTGATGAGCAATGTGAGGCAGAATCGGGCGAAAATGCCATATATCGACGCTCACAGTTCATCTATAGGGCTTTCAGGAGCAATAAAAGAGCCTTTGGGGCATTTTTGCTGTCTGAATGGCGGTTTTGAGGTCAAACAGGAAAAGTCGGCGCACGTTAAATGCAAAAAGTGAAGAACGAAGGCTATTGAATTCTTCACTCTTCGTTCTTCACTCTTCACTCTTCACTTAAACCATTTCCTGCGTCAAGATACTTTCGAGTTCTTCGGCTGACAAACGCAGTTTGAACTCTCCCTTCATGGCGACGCTGATGCGTCCCGTCTCCTCCGAGACGATGATGGCGATGGCGTCGCTGCTCTGCGAGATTCCCAAGGCGGCACGGTGACGGAGTCCCAGTTCCTTGGGGATGTCGAGGTTGTGGCTCACGGGGAGAATGCAGCCCGCCGACATGATGCGTTTGTTGGAGATGACCATGGCTCCGTCGTGCAGGGGCGAGTTCTTGAAGAAGATGTTCTCTATCAACCGCTGGTTGATCTTTGCATCTATCTCCTCGCCCGTGTCCATGATGTCGTTCAGCGGCACTCCCCTCTCCATCACGATCAGGGCACCGACGTATTTCTTCGCCATACTCATGCAAGCCATCACGATGGGCATGATGGTCTCCTTGTTGGCCTCCTTCTGGCTGTCCTTGTTGGAACGGAAGAGGCTGACGAGCCGCCTCATGCTCTTCTGCGATCCTATCTCGTAGAGGAAACGGCGGATGTCCTCCTGGAAGATGACGATGAGGGCGATGACACCCACGCTCACCAGTTTGTCGAGTATCGAACCGAGGAGACGCATCTCCAGTACCTGACTCACGAAGAGCCAGATCAGCACAAAGAGCATGATGCCCACGAAGATGTTCAAGGAGCGCGACTCCTTCATCAACCTGTAGATGTAGAAGAGCATTGCCGCCACCAGGAAGATGTCGATGATGTCCTTGATTCCTATTTCAATCATTTCTTTTCTTAGTCTTTTACTTTTTTACCTTTTACCCTTTCAGGGCTTCCACAATCTTGACCGCCTCGGCAGCCTCCCTCACATCGTGGACCCTGAGGATGCTGGCTCCCTTCATCAGGGCGACGGTGTCGAGCACGGAGGTACCGTTGAGCGAGGTGGTGGCATCGCCGCCCAGCAACTTGTAGATCATGCTCTTGCGGGAAATACCCACGAGCACCGGCAACTCCATCACGTTCAGTTTCTCCATCTCGTTGTATATCTGATAGTTCTGAACGAGATTCTTTCCGAAGCCGAAGCCGGGGTCGAGGATGATGTCCTTCGCCCCAAGGTCGCGCAACTGCTGCACCTCCCTGGCAAAACCTATCATCATGTCCTTCAGCGTGGGCTGCACCGACATCAGGATGTAGGGAACCTTCAGTTCGCCCACGAGCCGGAACATCTCGGGGTATTCCTCCTGCCGCTGCTCCAGGGGCACGTTGGCAATGCCCGTGATTCCGCCTTCCGACACATCGTTGATGATGTCGGCACCCCACTCCTCGATGCACTTGCGTGCCAAGGTGGGGCGATAGGTGTCTACGGAGACGGCCGCACCGGGTTGTTCCCGGCGCACGATGTCGAGGGCAAACTTCAGTCTTCTGCCTTCCTCTTCCTCGGAAACTTCGTCGGCACCGGGGCGAGTGGAGAAGGCACCCACATCGATGATGCTTCCCCCTTCCTCTATGATTTGGTTAGCCCTGTCGGCTATTTCCTTCTCTGTCTGCTTCCTACTGCCGGAGTAGAAGCTGTCGGGCGTTACGTTCAGGATGCCCATCACCTGAGGGGTACTCAAGTCCATCAAGTGCCCCTTGATATTGATTGTAAAAAGCCTCACTTTCCAAAAGTTTCTTTGATTCTTCTGCAAATTTAGAAAGAATATTCGAGACTACCATCTTTTTTCGAAGGAATTTGTTTGTTATTTCCACATTTTAGATTACTTTTGCAGAGAAAACAACAGTTATAGACTATGGACATTTCAGAACTCTATCAGATTTACCAAGCCCACCCGGTGATTACCACCGACAGCCGCGACTGTCCCGAGGGCAGCATCTTCCTCGCCCTGAAGGGCGCGTCGTTCG
>CAVEJY010000005.1:0-2294 GCA_963616155.1 Acutalibacteraceae bacterium | reverse complement strand
GGCAGTATCGCTGGTGAACCTGCTGTTCCACCTTTCCTCACGCCGACAGGCATAAGGTACACAAAAGAAAAGCCCCTCCAAAAGTCCTAAAACTTGACCTTTGGAGGGGAAGAGAGAAAGTATTTATAGTCATTGCCAGGCTCCAAGCTCTCTCCTTCAGGGGCACTGAAGGTGATGATCGACTGCTTGTCGCCTTCAAGGTTGCCCGCAATCTGATACCCGTCCACACTTTCCAAGATTACCTGGGTGACTCCCGACATTTGGAAATTGAGACGGATGCCGCCCAGTCCTTCCTTGGCAAGATTTTCCAATGACACCGCAGTGCCGGCCGACTGCTCGGCGGGTACAGTTACTGCCGAAACCTCCTGGGTAGGCTCTTCCTGTACTTCGCCCGACGGCGAATTGTCGCCCGTCAGGTCGAGGCTGTCTGATGAACAAGCCGTAAAAAGCATGGTCATCAGAACAGCCAGGAAACAGAATATCTTCCTCATCATTTACGTCCTCCCCGCTGCACACGCTTGCCCTGTCCGCGCTTGGCAAGGCGGCTCATCATCTTGCGTTCCTGTTCATACACCTTTTCTATCTGTGTCTGGGTGAGGAACTTGGAGTACTCCTTGTAGTACTTCTGGCGGATATTGAGGATTTTCTCGCTCATGGCAAAGCGTTGCTTGATGCGTTCCTCGTTATCCTGCTCAGACATTCCCTGCTTGCCAGGACGATGGCGAGGGCCTAATGCCCAGATTTCCTTCTGGCAATCACTGTAAGTCTTGACGAATTTCTCCGTCACGTCATCGCCAAAGGCCAGTTCGCTGGCGATGTGCTTGGCCTGCACCTCGGCGAGTTGCTCACGGGAGATGCGCTGCTTCTGGTTGGGGCGTTGTGGGGTGTTCTGCTGTGCGAAAGTAGTGGCACAAGATGCAATCATCATGATTGCGACAACAAAAGTTTTCATTAAATTTTTCATCATCATGTATCTTTATGAAATGTTACACGTTTCTATTCGTTGATAAAGACATCCTCCTGGTAGACGCTCAACAGGTAAGTCTGGTCGTCGGTGGTAAGCTGGCTGAATGCCTGGTCCACATCGTTGATGGAAGCCTTGTCCGTCTTGGGGAAGTTGATGGCGACAACCAGCACCAGAGCGAGGGATGCAGCCACAGCGAGGGCACTCCGTGTCAGGAGACGCAGTCCCACTGTCTTGCTTCCCGTCTGAGGTTTCCCGGATGCATCGACAGAAGTCTCATCTGTCTTCTGGAAGTCATCCTTCACCTCTTTCCAGATATTCTCTTCGAGCTGGTCGAAGAATCCGTCGGGGGTGGTATAAGGCATTCGCTTGCCGATAGATTCGAAATCAAATTCTTTGTTCATAATGGTGCGTGTTAGTCGTTTGAGTTCATGTACTTGATAATCTTCTCCTTGGCGATGTGGAAGTTCGCCTTGACGGAAGAGGCGGTGGAGTCTGTAGCTTCCGCTATCTCCTCATAACTGAGTTCGTCATAGTAGCGAAGGTTGAACGCCGCCTGTTGCTTGGTGGGCAACGAGTGGATGGCCTTTTGCAGTTTCACCGCCTCCAGGTCGGTGAAGTCTACATAGTCGCCCGCTATGATGCGGTTGGCACTGTTCGTGTCTTCCTCCAGCGACACCTGTTCTTGCTTACGGCTCTCTATCAGTCGGAGTGCCTCATTGGTGGCTATCCGGAATATCCAGCCACGGAAGGCCTTCTCGTCCCTGCACTTGTCGAAGGAACGGAAGATGCGGATGAAGGTTTCCTGCGTGGCATCCTGTGCATCGTCGTGGGCAACCACCAGTCGGCGAATGTGCCAGTAGACGGGTTGCCTGTATTTCTGCATCAGGAGCCGGAAGCCCGTTTCGGATTTCTCCCGGACAGCCCGAATGATGTCTTTGTCGTCTATCGTCATACTACATACAGTTTCTTCTTTCCATTGACTACCATCTTGATGGGGTTCGCCTTGCTGACAGCAAAGGCATCCAGTTCGGCTTCCGCCGTGGTCCGTGCCAGGCCCGTCATCTTGCTGTACTTGGAGATACTGAGCGTCTTGTTGCTCCTCAAGTATGCCAGTGCCATGTCCAGTCGGTCTTTCTTGCTCAGGCGGTTGCTGGCAGTGACAGCGGGTCGGTTTACCACCGTTACCACGGCAGGGCGATAGTAGCTATGGGGATGCACATGATGTCTGCGCTGTGCGAAACCTGTTGTGCCCATCAATGCCATCATTCCGACGAGCATTGCTTTCTTGATATTCATCATTGTCTTCATAATCGTAATCTCCTATGTT
>CAVEJY010000004.1:0-6471 GCA_963616155.1 Acutalibacteraceae bacterium | reverse complement strand
AGCGGTTGGTCTCGTGGTTGTTGAGGGCAAAGTGCTTCAGCGAGGTGCCCACGCCATTGCTCTGCACGCCCCTTACCATGGCGGCGCAGATTTTGCCGGAGAGCAATGGGTCTTCGGAGTAGTACTCGAAGTTGCGACCGTTGAGTGGGTTGCGGTGAATGTTGGTGGAAGGGGCGAGGATAACATCCACACCGTAATGCTTCACCTCGCTGCCCGTCGCCTTGCCCACGGTCTCCACCAGTTGGGTGTTCCAAGTGGCACTCATCACGGTATTGATGGGGAAATGGGTACAATAATAGGTTTTGTCCGTTCCTGTACGGGTAGGATTGATACGCAGTCCTGCCGGTCCGTCGGCGAGCACTGTGGAGGGGATTCCGAGGCGTGGGATGGCGTTGAGTTGCCCTGCCGCTCCGGGCACGAGGTCGGAGGCATTGCCGATGGTCACCTTGGCGTCGCTCTTCACGTTGCCCTGTGAACCGATAAGCACATTGAGTTTTTCGTCGAGCGTCATCGCTGCGATAACCTTCTCGATAGGGTCGACACCCAACTGGGGAGCCTTCCCCGTACCACACTGTAGTGTTTGCGCTGCTCCGCCCATACATACTATAGAGAGGGCTGTGGAAGCAAGGAATTTCTTGTAATTGGTCATTGACTTGTTGCTTTAATTTAGGTTATTAAATTTTCCGGTTGCAAAGTTACGGAGAAAAGCAGCAGGTCGTATGGGTATGTAAGCAGAATAGTAAGGTTATATATTCCGTAGATTATGTTATATCAATCATTTACAATTATCCACATCTAATAAAAAGTAAGATTCAAAAAGAGCAGAAGTAAAGTGGCAAGAGCATGGAATTATTGCATTTCACGCTCTCGCTCGTAGTAATGGGCATCATTGTCAAAGGCTGCCGTCACCGCCTCCTTACTGGAAGCCTCGTAGGTATGTCCGTAAGGATCGGTGGCCTTTACAGTAATCGTCGCCTTGGGGTTCTTCGGTGTATAATGATAGAGGTGGTTCATGAGCAGATAGCCGTTCTTCTTGCTCACAAACCAGTAAGCGACAGACTCGCTGTACTTGTGGTGGTAGCCCGTGGCAAAGGCATCCTGTCCCTTACTGCTGATGCGCACCATCGGATACTCCTTGCCGTCTTCCACCGCCACGACACGCCAACGGGAATCGGCATTGAAGACGTTTGCCACCAATACATCCTTGTCTGCTGGAAGATTCCAGTCCGCAGCATACGACTCTCCGTTGAAGTCGGTCTGGGCACGGAAGAGGGTCATCTGCCGGGATGCCTCCCAGAATGTTCCCTTATAGTAGCAGTCGGCAAGTCGGGTACCGTCAAACGAATAGACATAATAGCCGTTCGGCGTACCGCAGATGTTGATGTTCGACTGCCAGATATTGCCACAAGCGGCGGCGTGGCAATGCTCCATCACATGATGTCCCTCAAAGTCTATCTCGTGGTTGACGGCAAAGTGAGTGTGTCCACAGAACAGTTCATATCCTCCCTGGAACTCCCTCAGCAGGGTAAGGAGGTGGGGTAATCGGGAGGAGAAGTAATGTCCCTGCTCACTCTCTATGCCCAGCGGACTGGCTCCCTTGTAGGGCGAATTGCCGAAGGTGAAGGGGATATGGTAGCAAAGTATCACCTTTTTGTCCTTCGGTGTCAGGGCGAGGTTTTGCTCCAGCCATTCCACCTGGGTCTTGTGCAACTCGCCCGGCGAGTAATACGCCTTGCCCTTGGTGAAGAAGCAGTTGTTGATGCACACATAATGCTCATCGCCCCGGTCGAAGGAATAATCGGTGGGGCCGAAGCTCTCCTCCCACTTGCGCTTATAGAGTGCCTTGTTGTCTTGGTCGTGGTTGCCGATGACGGAGAAGAGCCGCATCTCCGACGACCCCAAAGCCTCGCGAATCTGTCGCTCCAACTGGGCATTGTAACCGCCATAGTACTGCACGTCATCCCCCATGCTGAGACCATAGACGGGAGTGCCGGGCGGCATCTCGCTGATGGTCTTCCTGATATCAGTCATCGTCTGGGAAGTGAACCGTTCCAAGTCACTCTTCTTGATGGGATTGTCACCGGGCGATGTATAATAAGGACTGTAAGCATTGGTAACTTGCGGGTCGCCGATGACAATCATCTTATAATGTGTCTCCTTGCCACCGGGCAAGCGAGTGAGAGTGAAGTTGTACACCTTCTTCTTGTCGGAAACAGCCTGATAGAAACAAGCCGTGCGGTCGGTCTCGGAATGGGTGGGCACCTCGCAGTCGGCAGGCACAGAATAGTAGATGAAGCGAGCCAGCGAGTCTCTTTTCATCTTGTACCGACCCAAGGAATCGGTCTTCACGCAGGTATAGCCATCACTCACAATGACATCCGTCACGGCATTTCCCGCCGTGTCACGCAATGTTCCCGATATGCGATAGTCTGGCTTGACGACAGGCTTTTTCTTCTTCACCGTGTCCACTGCCAAAGGCTTAGGTTTGGACTTTTGAACCACCTTCTTCATGATGACAGGTTGGGGAGCACCCTCCTTATGGAGATGCAGGGTGATGCCTATTGCCACGAGGGTGCAGCAGGCAAGGGAAAATATGATGATGTACAGCTGTTTTCTTTTCATGCTGCAAAAATACGCATTTATTGTCAGATAGCATGAGGTGTTGGTTTAAAAATAACTAAATGTTTTCCTTGACCCACTTGTCTTTGGACAATAATTTATATTTTTGCATACCTGATGAGACAATGTGTAATATGAATCATAGAAAAACAGGAAAAAGGAATATGCAAAGAAATATCACGACCTGGGCTTATCTGTTGATAGCCCTTCTGGCGAGTATGACACAAGTGGGTTGCGCCCAGCAGAATGCGGACAAAGGCATTGAAGTGGACGGCCATAGGTTCGTTGACCTCCAGTTGCCGAGCGGACTCCTCTGGGCGGAAAACAATGTCGGTGCGGAAGAAGCCACCGGTTTGGGCTATCAGTATGCTTGGGGCGAGACCAAGGTGAAGGATGACTATTCGCAAGCCACCTACCGCTACGGCACCGACTTCGAGAAGATGACCAAATACAACAGCACCGACCGCAAGACCGTCCTCTCTCCGGAGGATGATGCCGCCACCATACTCTGGGGAAAGAACTGCCGGATGCCCACCTATGAAGAACTGAAGGAGTTGGGCGACACCGCCAACTGCACCTGGACATGGACAGATCAAGTCACCGCCAAAGGCGACACCATCAGGGGCTATGAGGTGAAGAGCGTGCGCAACGGCAACACCCTCTTCCTGCCAGCCACAGGAGCACACAACGGCAAGAACTACTACAAGGAGGGCGAGGATGCCCTCTACTGGACCGGCACCCTCGCCCCACGATCCAACGGTGAGGCCTTCTGCCTGTACTTCAACCTTGGACACTACTCCTTTTATATGAACGACCGCTCCCTCGGAGCCTCCGTGAGGGCAGTGGCGAAGAAGAACAAGTAAAGTTCGAACGCCGAGGAGCTTGCAGATTCGCTTAAAAATACCTAAATATTATATAAGGGCAAGTTGCCTTTGTGTAATATTTTGTAATTTTGCGCTTTTAACGACAGAAACGAACGAACTAAGATAATGGCAAACGACAACAAGGGTCTTACGCCCATGATGCGGCAATTCTTCGAGATGAAATCCAAACACCCCGAGGCATTGCTGCTTTTCCGCTGTGGCGACTTCTACGAGACTTACTGCGAGGATGCCGTGGAGGCTGCGCGCATCCTCGGCATCACCCTGACACGACGCAACAATGGCGGTACCGCCACCACCGAGATGGCGGGATTCCCCCATCATGCCCTCGATACTTACCTGCCCAAGCTCATCAGGGCAGGCAAGCGCGTGGCAGTATGCGACCAACTGGAAGACCCCAAGAAGAAACGACAGGAGATAAAGGGCAAGAAGGGACTCAGCCAGATGGACAAGATGGTGAAGCGCGGCATCACCGAACTCGTCACACCGGGTGTGGCGATGGGCGACAACGTACTGAACTACAAGGAAAACAACTTCCTTGCCGCCGTGCACTTCGGAAAGGTGGCCTGTGGCGTGAGCTTCCTCGACATCTCTACCGGCGAATTCCTCACCGGTGAGGGCACTTACGACTATGTGGAGAAGCTGATGGGCAACTTCCAGCCCAAGGAAGTGCTCTACGACCGTGCCCACAAAAAGGATTTTGAGAAATACTTCGGCAACAAATACTGTACCTTCGAACTCGACGATTGGGTGTTTACCGAACAGACGGCACGCCAAAAACTCCTCGGTCACTTCAAGACCAAGTCGCTGAAGGGATTCGGCGTGGAACACCTCAAGAACGGCATCATCGCCAGCGGTGCCATCATGCAGTATCTGGAAATCACACAGCATACACAGATCAACCATATCACAGCCCTCTCCCGCATCGAAGAGGACAAGTTTGTGCGCATGGACCGCTTCACCATCCGCAGCCTGGAGTTGGTTGCCCCGATGCAGGAAGACGGTTCCTCGCTGCTCAACGTCATCGACCGGACAGTGACGGCGATGGGCGGACGAATGCTCCGGCGTTGGCTGGTGTTCCCCCTGAAGGACGTGCGCCCCATCAACGAGCGACTCGACATCGTGGAGTATTTCTTCAAGGAGCCGGAGTTCCAGCAGCTCCTCGACGACCAACTGCACCGCATCGGCGACCTGGAGCGCATCATCTCCAAGGTGGCAGTGGGCAGGGTTTCTCCCCGCGAGGTGGTGCAGTTGAAGAATGCCCTTGAGGCCATCCAGCCCATCAAGACCGCCTGCCAGTATGCCAAGAACGATGCCTTGAAGCGAGTGGGCGAACAGCTCAACCTCTGCGAGACCCTGAAAGAACGCATCGCCAAAGAGATTCAGCCCGACCCGCCGCAGCTCATCAACAAGGGCGACGTCATCGCCGACGGCTACAACGCAGAACTTGACGACCTGCGTGCCATCAGTCGCCACGGCAAGGACTATCTGCTCAAGATACAGGAGCGGGAAGTAGAAAAGACAGGCATCTCCAGTCTGAAAGTAGGCTACAACAACGTGTTCGGCTACTACCTCGAAGTGCGCAACACCTTCAAGGACAAGGTGCCGGAAGAATGGATCCGCAAGCAGACCCTGGCGCAGGCGGAACGCTACATCACCCAGGAACTGAAGGAGTATGAGGAGAAAATCCTGGGTGCCGACGAGAAGATACTGGTATTGGAAGCCCAGCTGTTCAACGAGTTGATAGCTGCCATGCAGGAATACATCCCGCAGATACAGATCAACGCCAACCTCATCGCCCGCATGGACTGTCTGCTGTCTTTCGCCAAGTCATCGGACGAGCATCACTATGTGCGCCCCGTCATCGACGACTCCGAGGTGCTCGACATCAAGCAGGGACGCCACCCCGTCATTGAGACTCAGTTGCCGTTGGGCGAGAGATATGTGCCCAACGACGTGTTACTCGACACCGAGAAGCAGCAGATCATGATGATAACGGGCCCCAACATGGCAGGTAAGTCGGCATTGCTCCGCCAGACGGCACTCATCGTCTTGTTGGCGCAAGTGGGATGCTTCGTGCCGGCAGAGAGTGCGAGAGTGGGCTTGGTGGACAAAATCTTCACCCGTGTGGGAGCCAGCGACAATATCTCGCTCGGCGAATCCACCTTTATGGTGGAGATGACAGAGGCTTCCAACATATTAAATAATGTGTCGCCCCGATCCTTGGTACTCTTCGACGAGTTGGGCCGCGGTACCTCCACCTACGACGGCATCTCCATCGCCTGGGCCATCGTGGAGTATCTGCACGAGCACAAGAAGGCAAATGCCCGCACGCTCTTCGCCACCCACTATCACGAGCTGAACGAGATGGAGAAGAATTTCCCCCGCATCAAGAACTTCAACGTGAGTGTAAAGGAAGTGGACGGCAAGGTTATCTTCCTGCGCAAACTGGAGCCAGGAGGCAGCGAGCACTCTTTCGGTATTCACGTAGCAGAGATAGCAGGTATGCCCCGTAGCATCGTAAAGCGTGCGAACGTTATTCTAAAGCAGTTAGAAGACGACAATGCGGGAGTTGGCGGTGCAGGCAAACCTAACATGCAGCACATCAATGACCCGAAGGAGGGCGTGCAGCTCAGTTTCTTTCAGCTCGACGACCCCGTGCTGACCCAAATCAGAGACGAGATCCTCGGACTGGACATCAATAACCTCACACCTGTGGAGGCGTTGAACAAACTCAACGACATCAAGAAGATATTGTTGGGAAGGTAAGGGGAAACACAGGAACAGCAACAAGAGGATATGCCGTAAAGGACGGTATATTCTCTTGTTGCTGTTTATATAATAATGTGGAATTGTTAATGCGATGTTAAAGTCGGAAAATAATTGCCGAAAAGTTTGGTGCATATTACATAAAAGCATACCTTTGCAGTGTTCTATTAAAGTAGTACACTAAAACATTAAGGATATGATA
>CAVEJY010000003.1:0-11623 GCA_963616155.1 Acutalibacteraceae bacterium | reverse complement strand
TCTATCTTTAATTTTCTAATTCGTTAATTGATACCTATTCCAAACAGGGTGCAAAATTACAAATAATTCCCGAATACACAAAAGAAAACATAAAAGAAACGCAACTTTTAAGTTTTTTTTTCAATTCAAAGAAAATATGTAACTATTCTGCGATAGCCATACCACTCCCCGGTCGTGAAGCCTCCACCCCTATAACTTTGTATAGGCATCGCGCAAGAAAAGATAAAGAAAAAGTATATCAATTACTTACGCGATGTTTTTATCAGTTCTCGTTTTCCTTTGCCAATTCAGCCTCATGCTCCGCAATCAACTTGCCCTGGATGTCGTTGGGCACAAGCTCGTAGCTGGCAAACTTGGTGGTGAAGGAAGCGCGGCCGCCTGTCAGGGAGCTGAGCGAGATGGAATAGTTTGCCAACTCCTTCAAAGGAATCTTGGCACTCAGTTTCTGGTAGCCAGCCTCGCTGTCCATACCCATGATGAGCGCACGGCGACCCTGCAGGTCACTCATGACATCGCCCATGAAGTCGGCGGGCACATACACCTCCAGGTCATAGATGGGCTCCAGGATCTTGGGACCAGCCTGCTTGAAAGCATCGCTGAAAGCACGGCGGGCTGCCAGCATGAACGACAACTCGTTGCTGTCCACGGGGTGCATCTTTCCGTCATAGACGATGACACGCACGTCGCGGGCATAGCTTCCTGTCAGCGGCCCATGCTCCATACAGTCCATGATACCCTTCAGGATGGCAGGCATGAAGCGTGCGTCGATGGCACCGCCCACCACGGAGTTGAGGAACACCAACTTGCCACCCCACTCCAGGTCTATCTCCTCACGGCTCTTGATGTTCATTTTGAACTCCTGGCCGTTGAAGTTGAAGGTCGTCGGGTCAGGCATTCCCTCTGCATAAGGCTCTACGATGAGATGTACCTCGCCAAACTGTCCGGCACCACCGCTTTGCTTCTTGTGACGATACTCGGCGCGAGCCTTCTTGGTAATGGTCTCACGATACGGGATGCGGGGTTCGCCGAAGGTGACGTTCAGCTTCTCGTTGTTCTCCAGACGCCATTTCAGGGTACGCAGGTGGAACTCGCCCTGTCCATGCACGATGACCTGTCTCAGCTCCTTACTCTGCTCCACCACCCATGTGGGGTCTTCCTGTCGCATCTTCAGCAGGGCAGCCATCAGTTTCTCGGTATCCTGCGCATTGGCAGCCTTGATGGCACGGGAGTACTTGGAGTTGGGGTACTTGATGAAGTCAAACCTCCACTCAGCACCCTTTCCGTTCAGAGTGTTGCCCGTCTTCACGTCCTTCAGCTTGACCGTACAACCGATATCACCGGCGTTCAGCTGGTCCACGGGAATGCGGTTGGCACCGGCGCAGGCATAAATCTGTCCCATGCGCTCCTTGCTGCCACGGTCGGCGTTGGCCAGATCGTCGCCTGTCTTCACGCAGCCGCTCATCACCTTGAAATAGCTCACCTCACCGATGTGCGGTTCCATGCCCGTCTTGAAGAAGTAGACGCTCTCGGGACCGGCGGCATCAGGAGTGATCTCCTCGCCACGGGTGTTGTGCAATTTAGGCATCTCGCTCACGAAGGGCACCACGTTGCCCAAGAACTCCATCAGTCGGCGCACTCCCATGTCCTTGCCTGCGCAGACGCAGAACACCGGGAAGATGCTGCGGGTAACCAGTCCCTTGCGGATACCCTCGCGGAGCTCGTCCTCCGTGAGGCTCTCGCTCTCGAAGAATTTCTCCATCAATCCCTCGTCGTTCTCGGCGGCAGCCTCCACGAGTGCCTTGTGAAGCTCCATCGCCTTGTCCATCTCCTCCTCGGGGATGTCCTCGATGGTGGGCGCGCCGCCCTCGGGCTTCCAGGAATATTTCTTCATCAACAGCACGTCAATGAGAGCATTGAAACCGGAACCCGTCTCAATGGGGTATTGTATCTGTACGCACTTGGGACCATAGATATCCTGCATCGTGGCGATGAGATTGTCAAAGTCGCACTTGTCGGAGTCCAACTGGTTGACGAGGAAGATGACGGGCTTGCCCAACTTCTCCGTGTAACGGAAATTGTTCTGCGTGCCCACCTCAGGACCGTACTGGCCGTTGATGAGGATGACCGCCTGATCGGTGACATTCAGTGAAGTGATGGCTCCGCCGACGAAATCGTCGCTTCCGGGGCAATCTATGATGTTCAGCTTCTTGTTGTTCCACTCCACATGAAAAACGGTGGGAAAAACAGAGTAGCCGTATTCCAATTCAACTGGGAAGTAGTCGCTCACCGTGTTCTTATTCTCTACAGAACCTCTGCGCTTGATGATGCCTGCTTCAAACAACATACTCTCGGCAAGTGTAGTCTTGCCGCTACCCGCACTGCCCAGCAATGCGATGTTCTTGATTTCATTAGTCTGATATACTCTCATGACGTTATAGGTTTTTAAAAGGTTATACTTTCGCCAAAAGGAAGAGAATGTTGTCATTTCTTCGCTTTTCAAGGGTCTAAATTAAGGAAAAATCCCGAGAATGCCAAAAGTTTCCGCCAAAAACTGTGTTTCTTTTAAAACATATTAGTAATTTTGCACCTCGTTAAGACAAAAATTAAGGGTTACACCTTATTAAATAAATGAAATAAATGGCAGGACTTTACATACATATCCCCTTCTGCGAGAGCCGCTGCATCTACTGCGGATTCTTCAGCACCACCTCCCTCGACCTCCGTGACGATTACGTCGACGCACTCTGTCACGAGATGCAGCTGCGCCCACTCGCCAGTGCTCTCGGAAGCAAGGAACCCGTCACCACCGTCTACCTCGGAGGAGGGACTCCCAGCCAACTTTCCGGCGACCAGCTCCTGCGCCTGTTTCAGGGCATCAGGAAATACCTGTCGAGTGAAGAACGAAGGGTGAAGGGTGAAGGATTCGGCGACCAAGATGCCTTCGAGGGCATGGAGGTAACGATGGAGTGCAACCCCGACGATGTGACGGAGGAGTTCTGCGACCATCTCCGTCAACTGCCCGTCAACCGCATCAGCATGGGGGCACAGACCTTCTCCGATGAACGCCTGCGCTTTCTCCGCCGCCGCCACCATGCCGGGGAGGTAAGGCAGGCAGTGGAACGACTCCGTGCCGCCGGCATCGGCAACATCAGCATCGACCTGATGTTCGGATTCCCCCACGAGGGGCTAACAGACTGGCAGACAGACATCGACCGGGCACTCGACCTGGACGTGGAGCACCTGTCAGCCTACAGTCTGATGTACGAGGAAGGCACACCGCTGTACCGGTTGCTGGAAAAAGGCAAGGTAAATGAGATAGACGAGGAACTGAGCCTGCGGATGTACGACACCCTCGTGGACAGGCTCACTGCAGCAGGCTACGAGCATTACGAGATCAGCAACTTCGCCCGTCCCGGCTTCCGCTCACGCCACAACAGCAGCTACTGGCAAGAGACACCCTATGTGGGCATCGGGGCGGCAGCCCACTCCTACTGTAGGGACACCACTGGCAAAGTCCCATTGGTGAGGCGAAGCTGGAACGTGGCCGACATCCGCACCTACATCGACAACATACGCCAAGACCGCCTGCCGTCAGAACAGGAGACCCTTGACGCAGACACGCGTTACAACGACCTCATCACCACCGCCCTTCGCACCGCCGACGGCATCGACCTCGAAAAGATGCGGCAGGAGTTTGGCGAGCGTGCCTACCGCCTTCTCATGACCGAGGCGGGACATCACATACGGCGGGGAGTGATGAAGACAGAGAACGGCCGCCTCTCACTCACCCGGGCAGGACTCTACATTTCCGACGACATCATGAGCGATTTCATGATTGTCCCGTGAGGAAACCCACTTGCCAAGTGTTTCGCGGAAGCTACATCAGTCCTTCCAAGGCTCGATGTGGTCGAGTCCCTTCTTCAAGTAACGCTCGTAATAATATTGCTTGATTCGCTCCACCACCTGGATGGTGGACTTCTTTTTCTGGAGGACGGGCTTCAATATCTGCATGAACACGAACAGCACAATGACCAGCACGACGGCGATCACCCAGGAAAGAATCTCGCTCTGCAAGGGCAAAAGAGACTGTACGGAAATGCCCGCCCCTATCGGAATGACGAAACAAAGCCAATCCAACGCAGAACTCATTTTGGTGGAATCCAGATACTCATCCCTCAACTTCTTCGGGGCATTCAATATCAACCGTTTTTGGTTCTGGTTCCAATAAGCTTCAAATTCTCTGTTCATAAATATATCTTAGTAGTTTTAAACTTGCACATCTATTACTTTTACTGCCACAAAAGTAACAATAATTTCCGAATCACCAAAAATCCCCCCCCCGCAAGGGAAACTTTTAAGATTTTTTAAACAGCTTTTTTCCATCATTCTTATGAATTTATTTGTACCTTTGCCATAAACTTAAAATTATCAATAACTAAACAACTCAAGGTTATGTCAGCAATCATTTCCATTACCCCCATCCTCCTCCTCTTCATCTTGATGCTGTGCCTCAAGATGTCGGGTGACAAGAGTGCCGTCATCACGCTCGTCGCCACCGTACTGTTGGCAATTTTCGCCACCTCTCCCCTCGGCATGATACCGGAGGCCTACGCCTCCATCAACATCCTCGCCCTCACGGGATGGGCAGTGGCAGAGGGCGTGCTGAAGGCAGTATTCCCCATCCTCCTCATCATCCTCATGGCCATCTACAGCTACAACATCCTCGTGGAGAGCAAGCAGATAGAAGTCATCAAGCAGCAGTTCATGTCCATCACCGACGACCGCGGACTGCTGGTGCTGATGCTCGTATGGGGCTTCGGCGGACTGCTGGAAGGCATGGCAGGCTTCGGCACCGCCGTCGCCATCCCCGCCGCCATCCTGATAGGTTTGGGATTCAAGCCGATGTTCTCCGCCCTCGTGGCACTGATAGGCAACACCGTGGCAACGGGCTTCGGAGCCGTGGGCGTTCCCGTCACCACCCTCTGCAATGAGGTGGCACCGGGCGGCACGGCTTCGGCAGAGGCCATCTGCGAGACATCCGCCTTCGCCATCATCCAGCTCTCTCCCCTCTTCGTCCTGCTGCCCTTCATCATCCTCACCCTCACCGACCACTCCCGCAAGGCAATCGTCAAGAACATTCTTGTGGCGTTATGGGTGGGCATCATCTCCGTCACCGTACAGTTTGCCTGCGGCTATTACCTCGGTTCCGAGACACCCGCCATCATCGGTTCCCTCGCCGCCATCGTAGCCATCATCGTCTACGCCAAACTGTTTGCCCGCAAGGCAGGACAGGGGAAGGACACCAAGCAGTTCACCTTGGGAGAGAGCTTCAAGGCATGGAGCGTCTACCTCTTCATCCTGGTGTTCATCCTAATCTCGGGTGCCCTCTGCCCTCCCGTCAACCAGTTTCTGAAGACCCACCTCGTCAGCGAGGTACACTTGCCCGTACTCGACTCCACCTTCAAGTTCGGATGGATTTCCAACGCAGGTCTGATGCTCTTCCTCGGTGCCACCATCGGCGGACTGATACAGGGGCTGAGCCTTCGCCAGCTCTGCGTAATCCTCGCCAAGACCACCGTCAACCTGCGCAAGACCGCCCTCACCATCTGCTCGCTGATAGCCCTGGCAAGCGTGATGAACTATAGCGGCATGATTACCGCCATCGCCTCGGGGCTCGTCGCCATCACAGGCGACTTCTATCCCCTCGTAGCCCCGCTGATAGGCGCCATCGGCACCTTCGTGACAGGTTCCGACACCTCCTCCAACATCCTCTTCGCCAAGCTCCAGGCCCATGTCGCCAACCAGCTCGGCATGACGGCGCAAGGCACGTTCTACGGTATGGAGGGTAGCCAGAGCAACTGGCTCGTGGCAGCCAATACCACGGGAGCCACAGGCGGCAAGATGATCAGTCCGCAGAGCATCGCCATCGCCACCGCCGCCTGCGACATGCAGGGCAAGGACGGAGACATCCTGCGCTCCGCCATCCCCTACGCCCTGCTCTACATCGTGCTGGGCGGACTGATGGTTTTCTTCGGATGCTGAGAAAAAACCGGCGTTTTTCTCTTTTATTAGGAGAAAAATAAGTAACTTTGCAGCCCGAAAGACGGATACTCTTCTGTCTTTCGGGCATTTTCGTAATATATAAAATAGGTACAAACAACTTTTAAGGACAAGCAATGCAAAATCAATTTTCGCGCACACAGCTGTTATTGGGCAAACCAGCCATCGACACACTCATGGGAAGCCGTGTGGCAGTGTTCGGCGTAGGAGGCGTAGGAGGATATGTAGTGGAGGCACTCGCCCGTAGCGGCGTGGGCGAACTCGACATCATCGACGACGACCGCGTATGCCTCACCAACGTCAACCGTCAGGTCATCGCCACCCTCAGCACCGTGGGCAAACACAAGGTGGACGTATGCGAGGAGCGCGTGCACGACATCAACCGCCGCTGCATCGTACACAAATACCAGATGTTCTACATCCCCCAAAACGCCGACAAGATAGACCTCTCGCAGTTCGACTATGTGGTGGACTGCATCGACACCGTGTCGGCTAAGCTGGAGCTGATCAAGCGTTGCCACGCCCTCCACATCCCGATAATCTCGTGCATGGGTGCCGCCAACAAGATGGACGCCACCGCCTTCCGCGTGACCGACATCAACAAGACCCAGATGGACCCCCTCGCCAAAGTAATCAGGAAGAAGCTGCGCAAGCTCCACATCAACCGCCTGAAGGTGGTGTACAGCGAAGAGGAGCCACTGCGCCCCATCGACGACCCCAACATCAGCTGCCGTTTCCACTGCATCTGTCCCAACAAGGACATGCGCAAGTGTACCGAGCGCCGCGACATCCCAGCCAGCAACGCCTTCGTGCCTGCCGCCGCAGGACTCATCTGTGGCGGTGAGGTCATCAAGGACCTCGTGCGCAACGCCGGGGCATGGCGCATCACTCCCGAGGACATCGCCAATGACCCCGAGAAGAAGGCTGTCGCCGACCGCGCCGCAGAACGTGCCGCCGCCCACCAGGAGAAGTACAAGACCATCGCCCTCGCCAAGAAGAACGGCACCTGGGTGGACGACACCGTCAGGCTGCAACTTCCCGAGGGCTTCTGATCTCACAGCACCTTGCCGAGGAATTCCCTCAACCGCATAGAACGGGGATGTCCGAATATCTGTTCGGGTGTCCCCTCTTCTGTGATGTACCCGTCGCTAAAGAAGAGTACACGGTTAGCCACCTCCCGGGCGAACCCCATCTCGTGCGTCACCACCACCATGGTCATGCCGGCGGCAGCCACGTCCCTCATCAGTTGCAGCACCTCGCCCACCATCTCGGGATCGAGGGCGGAGGTGGGCTCATCGAAGAGCAGCACCTCGGGATTCATCGCCAAGGCACGGGCTATCGCCACACGCTGCTTCTGTCCGCCGGAGAGACTGTCGGGATAGGCGTCAGCCTTGTCAGCCAGTCCGATGCGTTCCAACAGTTCCGTAGCCTTCTCCTCAGCCTCAGCCTTGGTCATCCTGCCCAGTTCCATGGGAGCCAGCATGATGTTGCGGCGGATGGTCATGTTGGGGAAGAGGTTGAACTGCTGGAACACCATACCCACACGCTGCCGCATCCTGTTGATGTCCACCTCCTTCGAGGTGATGTCCACACCGTCTATCAGCACCTTCCCAGCAGTGGGTGTCTCCAGCAGGTTGATGGACCGCAGGAAGGTACTCTTGCCGCATCCCGACGGTCCGATGACCGCCACCACGTCACCCCTGCTCACGGTGGTCGTGATGCCTTTCAGCACCTCGTTGTCGCCAAATCTCTTGACCAGCGACTCTATCTTGATGATTTCTTTCTTGTTCTCTTCCATTTTACCTTTTTACTCTTTATCTTTTTACCATTACTTCCGCTCTCCCTTCCTCAGCCGTCTCTCCAGCCGTCTCACTCCCAGGTAGAGCATCATCACGATGACGAGGTAGATGCACGCCACCATGCCCAGGGGCAGCATGGCCTCGTAGGTGATGCTGCGGATGATGTCCGAACCTTTCGTCAGGTCCACAAGACCGATATAGCCGCTGATGGAGGTCTCCTTGAGCAGGGTGATCAGCTCGTTGCCCAAGGCGGGCAGCACGTTCTTGAAAGCCTGCGGCAGAATGACGAGCCTCATCGTCGTGCCGTATGACAAGCCGAGGCTCCTGCCCGCCTCCATCTGTCCGTTGTCCACCGACATGATGCCCGACCTCACCACCTCCGCGATGTACGCCGCCGAATTGAGGCCGAAGGCGATGATTGCCACCACAATCTTGTTGACGTCCACCGAGGCGAACACCACATAATAGATGATGAGCAGCTGCACCATGGTGGGCGTACCCCTCACGACGGTGAGGTACAGCTGGCAGAGGGCGTTCAGCACCTTCCACCTGCCCGTGCGCTCATAGGTGGCACGGACGATGGCTATCAGCGTGCCGAGGACGAGGGAGAGGAGGATGGCGAAGAAGGTGATGACGAGCGTGTTGCCCAATCCCTGGAGCAGGTACTGGTAACGGGCATCGTCGACGAAACACGACCGAAACTTGTCCACTATCCCCGGCTCCGTCTCTGCCACCGCCCCGTCACGGTTGACCAGCACCACCTCGTGTACGGCAGTGTAGGTGTCGGTGAAGAGGATATTCTTCTCCCGCTCCGGGGTGACGGAAAGACCGGCGATGCCCGCATCTGCCTTACCCGCCTGCACGGAGGCGATGATGGCATCGAACTCGATGTCGCGCACCGCCACCTCCACGCCCAGCTCGTCGCCGATGGCATGGGCCACGTCCACGTCGATGCCCACGATCTTGCCGTTCTCGTAATATTCGAAAGGCTCGAAGGTGGCATTGGTAGAGAAGCGCAGTGTGCCCTTCAGTCCCAATTTATGGAGTTCCTCCCCGGAGGCTCTCCTCTTTCTCTGTGCGGGGGAAGTGTAACCCACCGCCAGCCCCCGGTCGATGTGGCGGCTCACGATGGAGTCGATGGTGCCGTTCGCCTTCAGCCGTCGCAGGGCGGCATTGACGGAATCCCTGAGGGCGACGTTCCCCTTCGACACGCAGATGGCGAAGTCGGAACCACCCAGATACCCGGGCAGGATGCGGAGAGAGGGATTGACCCTCAGGAACGCCTTCGCCGGAGCCTCGTCCGTCACCACGCAGTCCACCTTGCCCTGCTTGAGAGCCTGGATGGCATCTGCACCCTTGTTGAAGCGCACCACCCTGGTGCCCTCCCCTTCCTTTTCGAGCTGGGTGACGTGCTCATCGCTCGTGGTGCCGAGCTGCACGCCGACGGTGGCTCTCTTCAGGTCGTCCTTCTCCCTCACCTGTCTCCTGCCGTCTCCAGACCCGCAGGCAAGGAACAGCGAACAGGCGAGGATGGCGGCAAGTGCCATGGCACCCTGCCGCAACTTTCCAAGTCTTGTCATACTTTGAATTGAATGGGTCATTTTCTCCTTGTCTTGATAATATGGCTACAAAGGTACGAAATATTTTCAAGAAAACGCAGCTTTTTCGCCAATTAGGGAATTTCCTCCCCCCATTTAGGGAAAATCCTTTCAGCGGGTCGTGATTTTCGCCTATCTTTGCACCGTGAAAAGAGAGAAAGTCTCCCTTGACCCACAAAAGGAAAGAAACAAAAACGACATTAAAACATACGATTATGAAGAAGTTTATCTTAGCTTTAGTAGCAATGCTTACCATCACGGCAGCCGCATCGGCAATGAGTTACGAGCAGGCACGTCAGCAGGCACTCTTCCTGACCGACAAGATGGCTTACGAGCTCAACCTGACCGATGCACAGTATGAGGCGGCATACGAGGTGAACCTCGACTACCTCATGGGCGTGGACACCTACGACGACCTCTACGGGGCTTACTGGCGCCAGCGCAACACCGACCTGAGCTACATCCTGCTCGACTGGCAGTACCGCACCTATGTGAACGCCTCCTATTTCTACCGCCCGCTCTACTGGGACGCCGGCTTCTGGCACTTCGGCATCTACGCACGCTATCCCCGCAGGGACTATTTCTTCTTCGGCCGACCCAGTTTCTACGCCGTATACCGTGGCGGGCACAGCTGGCGCGAGAACGGCGGCAGGAGTTGGTATCACGGCCGTGACTTCGGCGGTCCCCACCATGGCGACGGTCCCCAGAGGATAGGAATGCGCGACGGTTTCAAGCGTGGCGACTACGGTCGCGGGAGCTTCGGCAACATGAACCGCCCAAGCAGCACACGCACCACCGTGACCCGTCCCTCACAGGGCAACAGGGGCATCAACGGCAATGGCTCCTTCAACAACGGCAACAACCGTTCCTTCGGAAACGGAACCCGTCCGTCGGACAACAACCGGTCCAATATCTTCGGCAACGGCGGCAGCAACAACCGCTCCTTCGGAGGGGGGAACAGCCGTTCCTTCGGTGGCGGCAGCACAGGCCAGAGCCGCAGTTTCACCCCTCGCTCCACGCCTAACAGCGGTTCCTTCGGCGGCGGCAACCGTGGCGGTGGCAACACAGGTGGAGGCAACAATGGCGGCGGTCATTTCGGTGGCGGCCACAGATAAGCCAACCCGAGAAAACGGATGAATAAAACAATCATAAAATTAGAGAGAAAAGTTGACGAGGGCTTCCCTACGCTCCCCTTGGCGGGAGAAAGGGAAGCCCTCGTTTTTCTGAAGAAGCAGGGCCTATCACATTTTTTTCATAATAAGCATGCTTCTATCTCTTGTCCTGTCAATCCCGTAGCCTCGATGATTTGCTCCACGGCGATTCCCATCTTCTTGAGATTTCGGGCGATGGCGAGGGCTTTCTGCTTCTCGCCAGCCTCGATGCCTTCTTGCAATCCCTCAGCATGTCCCTCAGCACGTCCCTCAGCACGCCCCTCAGCACGTCCCTCAGCACGCCCCTCTATCCTTCCTTCAATTCTTCCTTCAATTCTTCCTTCTGCTCGGCCTTCCAAGAATCCGTCCTCACGGCTGGTGTCGAAGAGGCTGCGCATGTGCCTCACCGACTCCATGTACCGGTCGTAGGCACGCCGGTCTTTGGTGGGCAGGGAGTCCACGCGCAACTGTTCACGGGCCTCCTGAAGACCGGCGGTCTTCGTCCGGTCGTCTATCTTGCCCGTCTTCAGGAACTCTATCCACTCGTCGAGCGAGGTGGTGGCCACCTTGTCGAAGTCGTTCACGCGCAGGATGAAGTATTCTGGAAACAGCTCGCCCGCATCCTTCGGTTCCTGGTCCTTGCTCTTTCTCGGCACACCGAGGAAACGCTCGCTCTGATGGGCAGAGAGTTTCAGCAGGTCAGTAGGAATGTTCACACCCTTGAACTCCGTCTTGCCGTGGTAGACGTAGTCCTGACCCTGACCCAACTCGAAGTAGACGATGTTGATGGAGTACACCTTGCGCACCTTGTCGTAGGTGTCTCCCTTGCCGATGTACTCTGTGATAGCCTTGGACACGCCGTAGAGCATACGGTGGAAATAGGTGATCTCGTGGCTGTTCTGTATCTCGATGATTACGAGCTCGCCCTTCTCCGTCTTCGCCAGCATGTCTACGCGGTTGTACTTGTCGAACTCGTCGTCCTGGTTGCCCTCGCTCTCCAGGAACTCCTGTATCT
>CAVEJY010000002.1:0-6594 GCA_963616155.1 Acutalibacteraceae bacterium | reverse complement strand
AGATGATGAGCATCGAATACACCGTGCCCTCCACCATCGTAGGGTTGCCCTTCAGTTTGCTGCTTATAGATTTGATATTCATTGTATAGTTCTTTTCTTCTCGTTACGATACAATCTCCAAGAGCTCTGCGAAATCATCGGTCATCCATTCCGCCGAAGCCAACTGTTCTCTTGTACCGTTTCCGTAGGTCACGGCACAAGCCTTTACCCCGGCATTGTGTGCCATATCTACATCGAAACTCATGTCGCCCACTACAATGGTGTCGGAAAGCATCGGTCTTAAGTCTTCGGGCAATACATGACAGTCATCCTTGCCCGTCTCCCTGCCGGCAATCTCCATCAAGGCCTTGAACACCATGTCGGGTTCGGGCTTCACGCGGGTCACGTCCTCCTGTGCCACTACTGAGGAAATGCAGTCCTCGAAGCCCATCTGGCGGATGAGGTCGAGCAACGAGTCGCGTCCACGGCTGCTTGCCACCGCCAGGACAAATCCTCTGCGGTGCAGTTCCCGGATGGTCTCCACGGTGTGGGGAAAGGGCTTCATGCCCAAGGCTTCCCAGTTCTCCAGGAAAATCTTATGATAAACCTCGGCGCATTTCTCGCCTTCCTCGATGGAGGTATTATAGAGATGGGAGAATGCCTCGCTCAGGCGCATGCCGATGGTGCTGGCGCATTCCTCCGCCGACTTCACCTCCCTGCCCATTTGGCGCATGGAGTCTTGGAAAGTCCTTACGATGAGTGCTTGTGAGTCGCCGATGGTGCCGTCGAAATCCAATAGAATGTACTTCATGATGCTTTGTCTTGTAAGATATTGATGAATACTGTGATTATGGTAATTCAAAATGTTGGTAGTCCTTGCGGCTGGTCCAGTCGCCGCCCCATTTGAATCCCTTCGCCGTGAAGAGGCGGTAGCAGAGGTCGCCCTTCACAATCTTGTAGTCAAACTTCTTGGTGCGGTCGAGATAGGGCTTGCCGGTGGCTGGCTCTGTCACCTCCTTGCCGTTGCGCAGCACCTTGTGGTAGGGATTGTAGAGCGTGTTGATGTCGATGGCGAGTCCCTTGCCGTGTTTCGACACCGTCTTGGTGTGCGAGATGAAGCGGAAATTGAAGGAGGAGGTGTTGTTGTCGCGCATCGCCAGCTCGTCGTCGGCGTTCCAGTAGTCTATCAGGCGCATCTTCTCGATGGGGTACTTCGCCAGGTAGAGCTGGTAGAAGATGTCGAGCACGTCGTCTGCCACCCTCTTGTTCACCACCATCTCGCCCACGAGAGTCTTTCCGCCCTTGTCCACGTGCAGGCATTGCAGATAGCGCAGACTGTTGCGCGGCACGGTGCAGCCTGCCTTGAAAGTCTTGCCCTGCATCAGGGCGAAGATGCTGTCGGGGATGGGGATGGAGAAGAAGAAACTCTTGGCTCCCGCTTTCTTCACTGCCGAGGCGGGTACGGTGTCGCCGGGGGCGAAGGTCTGCAAGGTGCTGTTCTCCTGAGGAGTCACCGCCTGTGCCTTGTTGCCGCTGTAGGCGCATAGCGACAATAAGGTGAGTAATAGGGTGATGAGGCTCCATCTGCGTGATTTCTTGCTTGTTATCATTGTTTATGAATTTGTCAATACGGGTGCAAAGGTAGTGAAAAACATCTGTAAGCGCAAATTTTCGGGAGGATAAAGACATATTTTTGGGGGTTATGCAGCCTATTCCGTTAATTTTGCTTATAAAGGAACGAGCCTTGAAGTGACTAACGAAAGTTTACTTCAAGGCTCGGATTTCATTCGGACTTCGGCCGAAGAATTGCCTTTTACCAGTCAATATTCACGCTGGCTCCAGCCATGATCCACAGTCCGGGCTGCTTCACGTCGCTGAGGTCGTAGTAGCGGTGGCAGGTGAGGTTGTCGGCCTTCACATAGATGCTGTACTTCTTCTCGTCCCACATCAGCTTGCAGTCCACCTTGGTGTAGGGATGGTAGCCGTTCATGCGCTGCTGCCAGCGCACGCTCCAGGAGGCGGAGAGCTTGTTCCATATCTGGTGGTCGAGGCCGAACACCGCCTTGTGCTTCAGGTACTCCAGGGCATAGAGCGACTTCAGGATGGTGGCATCGGTCTTGTGGTCCTGGTGGATGTAAGCGTAGCCGATCTTGATGCGGGTGATGAAGCTATTGGGAATCAACTCCTGCATATAGAGGGTGGCATCGAGATTGCAGCCCATGTTGTCGAGCTTGCCGATGTTCATCACATGATACTTGCTGTCCTGCTGCTCCGTCGCCGAGGTCTGCACCCAGTCTATCATGTCGGTGCCGTGGGCGTAGAAACCGCTCAACACGGCGGAGAAGCCGGGACGGCGATACTGCGCGCCCACCTTGAAGGTGGAGTTCTTCTCGGGGTTGAGGCTCTTGTCGCCCTGCTGCACTACATTACTTATATATAGGTCGGTGTAGGTGGGCATTCGGAGTGCCTTGTTCCAGGAGGCGTAGAACTTCCAGTTGTCGGAAGGACGATAACTTACGTCCACGCCGGGATAGAAGCGGAAGTCGTTGTCGAGCCCCGTGTTCTTGTTGGCCAATACGCCAGCCGACAGGGTAAAGCCTCCGAAGATGAAGTTGTGCTCCAGCATGATGTTGGTGTTGGTGCGCTCGCCCTTGTGGTCGTATTGGCGGTCGGAACCGGAAATGTTCTTGTATTCACTCTCTGCAAGGGCGGATCCGAGGGCAGTGGAGTAGATGCACTCCTTGCTGATGTCAAAGCCTACGGCGGTCTTGCCCAGGAACCAGGAGAGGTTGGCGTTCAGCCCGCCGCCCCAGATGTCGAGGTCGTGGTAGTTCTCGCCCGCCTTGGCACCTTCCTGTCCACGGATCAGCTGGTAATGGTCCTTGAACTTGTTATAATGTAAGGTAGGGGAGACCTCCCACGTCTTTTCCTGGTCGTGCAGGCTCAGGTTGAGGGAGACGATGCCGTGCTGGGTCTTCTCGTATTGGTTGTTGTATTTGGCGGAGTAAAAGGTGTTCGCCCCATAGCTCTGCGTGGCGATGCCTGCCTGAACCCCGATGTCGAACCGGCGGTCGTAGGAGAAGGAGAAGTTGCCGTAGCCCTGTCCCTTCTCGAAGTCACTGTTCTCCGTGCCTCCGTCCGATCGCTTGTATCCTCCGCTCACGGAGTATCCGTGTTGCCACTTTCCCGTCTCCAGTGCCGTCTGGATGCGTCCCTGCGCCCCGAAGCTGCCGAAGGAACCACCCTCCACGCTGGCTTGCACACGAGGGTCCTGCGCCTTCTTGGTCACGATGTTGATGGCACCGTTGAAGGCAGACGTTCCGAAGAGCCGCGAGGCTGCCCCTTCGAGCACTTCGATGTGGTCGATGTCGGCGAGGGTTACGGGGAAATCGGAGGCGTTGTGTCCCGTCTGCGGGTTGGAGATGTTGACCCCATTCAGGAGAATGGTAATCTGGTCGAAGGTTCCACCGTTGATGGAAATGTCCGTCTGAACACCAAAGCCACCGCGCTGACGGACATCCACGCCCGTGGCTAATTTCAATACGTCGTTGATGGTCTGCGCCGCCGCACGGTGAATGTCGTCGCGGGTAATGACAGACACAATCTTGGGTGACTGTTCCACAGTCATCGGCGCACGGGAGCCCGTTACGCTCACCGCATCCAGCTCGTAGGCCTTTCCGCCCTTGTAGAGCGTGGAGTCGGCCTTCATGCCCTCGGTGCTGATGCCCTCCGCCTTGGCGTGGCTCAATGTGGCTACGCTCAAGGCTCCCACGAGCACCTCTCTTCCCAAGACGGAGAAGAGGGCGTAGCCCTTGTTGGAGAAGCGGTTGAACCGGAGGCTGCTGCGCTTGTTGTAAATTGTCTTGTACATGAATTGAAATGTTTGTAAATGAATAATGATTTGAAAGCCGTTTGGCTTTCGGGGTGCAAAGGTACGGACTTTTCTTCTAAAAAGCGCAGGAAAACATGACAAATTGTCCAAAAGATGTGGGTATGTTGGGGAAAATCCGTACCTTTGCAGCCAGTCTCTAACATTTAAAAGAAAAGGAATCATGATATTCGAGATAGACGACACTGCGGAGAAACTCTATTTTCCCGACCCCCATCTGGGCGACGACGACGGTTGCTTCGCTGTGGGCGGCGACTTGAGCATCGACCGCCTGCTCTTGGCTTACTGCAACGGCATCTTCCCCTGGTACAGTTTCCGCGACCAGAAGGAGCCGCTCTGGTTCTGTCCGATGAAACGCTTCGTCATCTTCCCTGACGAGGTGCATGTGAGCCACTCCATGCGCACGCTCATCAACAAGCGGAAGTACTCCATGAGCATCAACCAGGCCTTCGGTGCGGTGATCAGGGCCTGCGGCAAGGCCAACGGCCGCAACGAGAAAGACGGGGCGTGGCTGGGCGAACACATCGTCCGGGCCTACACCGCCCTCTACAATCAGGGCTTCGCCGCAAGCGTGGAGGTGTGGGACAACGAGACAGGAGAACTGGTGGGCGGTCTCTACTGCGTTACCATCGGCAAGGTGTTCATCGGCGAGAGCATGTTCTCGCTCGTTCCCTCCGCCTCCAAACTCGCCCTCATCTTCCTGGCGCGCTTCCTGAAGGAGAGCGGGGGCAGGATGATAGACTGCCAGCTGGAGACCGCGCACCTCAAGTCGATGGGCGGCAGGTACATTTCCTACGAGGAGTACATGAAGATCATGAACGAGAATTAAAGGTAAAAAGGGAATAAAGTAAAAGGGTAGAAAGACATTTAATAAGGTAAAAGGGAAAGATTAGCTATGATGGAGGAAAAGGACAAGAGAGAGGCTTTTGGGCTCATCTTCAAGGCCCAATATCCCAAGCTGTATTATTACGCCTTGCAACTGCTGAAAGACGCAGAGGCGAGCCGCGACATCGTGAGCGATACGTTCGCCCGAGTATGGGCAGACTTTGGCTCTTGCGACCCAGCCACGCTCCCTGCCTTCCTGATGAAGACCGTGCGCAACAGGTGCCTCGACCACCTGCGCCACAATGCCGTTCGCACCCAGTATGCCGACTACTACCTCCATGCCGTCGACGAGTGTTGTGCGGACAGCGAGGAGAACGGGGAACGGCTGCGGCTGGTGGAGGATATGCTCGACCTCTTGCCCGACACCACCCGTCATGTTCTGGAGGAATGTTATCTTAACCACAAGAAATACCGGGAGGTGGCAGAGGAGATGAACGTCTGTCAGGAAACGGTGAAAAGGCACATTATGAGGGCTCTGAAACTGTTAAGAGAACATTACAAGAAAAAATAATCCTGAAGCGAGTGTTACCATTTTGGAAGGTAGAACGTATTGTTTTAGGTAAAGAAATAGAAACATGATGAAGGAAACGGATATTTTCAACGACGAGAGCTTGCAGAATGACATCCAGGACCTGGTTGCCATCGAACAGAGCGTGCTGCGCGCCCGCTGCCCCCTTCCCGACCTGGACGCCGAGCTGGAGAAAATCATCGGCAAGGCGGAGCCAAGGGAAAACAAGGATGAGGCAGATCCGGACGAACCTAAGGAAGTTCTGCACCGGGCGTGGGTCAGACCCCTGATGGGCGCACTGTTGGGTGCTGCCGCCATGTTGGCAGTCGTGCTGGTGTGGCAATGGACAAGGAATGGCAATGAGGCTGGCAAGGGGATGCTTGCAGCTGATGGCTCTGCCGAGACGGCGACTGCCACCTTGCAGACCGCCGAGGGCGAGATGATCACGCTCACGCTCGCCGACGGCACCGAGGTGAAGCTCAACGGCAACAGTAGGATTACTTATCCCCACCGCTTCGAGAAGGGCAAGGAGCGCGTCGTAAGCCTGGAGGGGGAAGCTTTCTTCCGGGTGAGGCACAATGCGGAGAGTCCGTTTGTGGTGGATGCCGGGGGCGTTCTCACCAAGGACTTGGGCACCACGTTCAATGTGAGGGCTTATTCCGAAAGGGAGTGCAGGGTGACGCTCGTGGAGGGAAGCGTGGCGGTGCTCGCCAAGGGCGGCAAGCAAGCCCCCGTGGTCCTCTCTCCCGGACAGGAGTATTCTGCCAACCGGGAAACGATGCAGACCCAGGTGAAGACTGTGGATGCGGAGGAGACCACAGCGTGGGCGGAAGGCGTGTACAGTTACCGTGACAAGACACTGGAGTATGTGGTGGGCGACTTGGCTGAGCACTATCAGTTGGGTGTGGAGTTCCGCAATCCTTCAGCCAAGACCATCCACCTGGACTTTGCCTCGGAGAGGAGAGGGACTGCCGAGGAGGCGGTGCAGCTGCTCAACGGCCTCGGAATCGCCAAGGTGTCGGTCAGGGCTGGCAAGATAGTTGTGGAGTAGGGGATGTTCTGCCTTCGAATCTCAAATCTCAGAATCTCAATTAAAAAACAAGTACCCCCATTTCCCTAAATATAGCTATCGCTGTAGGAGTTAATTATTGGAGCACCGCATGGAATGCTGTATCTAACTCTACGCAATAACACCAACTTCTACTATCATGTGGAGGTTGGCTTTATTTTTTAGCTAATATTCCATAAAAAAGAAAGATTTGGTTACCAAAATGGTTACCTATTCAAGAAAAAGCACTATCTTTGCAGCACGAACTTTAATACATTACAACTA
>CAVEJY010000001.1:0-5441 GCA_963616155.1 Acutalibacteraceae bacterium | reverse complement strand
TTTTCTCGCATTTTTTTGTACTTTTGCAGAAATTTAACGTGAAAGATTATATGATACAGTCAATGACAGGCTTCGGAAAAGCTACCGTTGCCTACAAGGAAAAGAAAATTAATGTAGAGATAAAGTCATTAAACAGCAAGAACCTGGACCTCTCTACACGTATCGCTCCCCTCTACCGCGAGAAGGAGATGGAAATACGTCAGACCATCGCTAAGAGTCTGGAAAGAGGAAAGATAGACTTCGCCATCTGGATAGAGAAGGACGTGGTAGCAGATGCCACGCCCATCAATGCCTCGCTTGTTGAGAATTATTACCGGCAAATCAAGGAAATCTCACGGCAGACGGGCATTCCTGAACCTACTGACTGGTATGCGACGCTCCTGCGCCTTCCCGACGTTACGACCAAGACTGACGTGGAGGAACTGTCGGACGAGGAGTGGGAGGCTGCACGATGCGCCATCGGCGAGGCCATCGCCCACTTGGTAGACTTCCGCAAGCAGGAGGGTGCCGCCCTCCAGAAGAAATTCACGGAGAAGGTGGACAATATCCAGGCACTCCTCGCCAGCATTGAGCCTTACGAGAAGGCACGCGTGGAGAAGATCCGCCAGAGCATCGTGACCGGTCTGCAGCAGATTCCCAACGTGGAGTATGACAAGAACCGGCTGGAGCAGGAGCTCATCTACTACATCGAGAAGCTCGACATCAGCGAGGAGAAGCAGCGCCTTGCCAACCACCTTAACTACTTCCGCGAGACCATGAACGAGACGGGACACGGTGTGGGCAAGAAGCTCGGCTTCATCGCACAGGAGATGGGACGCGAGATCAACACCACCGGTTCGAAGAGCAACCAGGCGGAGATGCAGAACATCGTGGTGAAGATGAAGGACGAACTGGAGCAGATCAAGGAGCAGGTGCTGAATGCCTTGTAAAGTGAAGAGTGAAGAACGAAGAGTGAAGAGTGAAGAATTTTAGTGAAGAACGAAGAGTGAAGAATTCAAATGCCTCTTCATTAAACACTAAACATTAAACATTAAGAAGAATATGAAGAACGGATTATTGATATTCAGTGCCCCGTCGGGCAGCGGCAAGAGTACCATTGTCAACTGGCTGATGCAGGAGCATCCCGAGTTGAAGCTGGCATTCTCCATCAGTTGCACCTCCCGTGCCCCACGCGGCACGGAGAAGAATGGTGTGGAGTATTTCTTCTTGACCCCGGAGGAGTTCAGGGAAAAGATTGATGCCGACGAGTTTCTGGAATACGAGGAGGTGTACCAGGACCGTTACTACGGCACGTTGAAGTCGCAGGTGGAAAACCAGCTCGCTGCTGGTGACACCGTCATCTTCGACGTGGACGTGAAAGGCGGTGTCAACATCAAGAAGTTCTATGGCGACCGTGCCATGAGCATCTTCGTGCAGCCCCCTTCGGTGGAGGAACTGCGCAAGAGACTGAACGGCAGGGGCACCGACGCTCCAGAGGTAATCGAGCAGCGTCTCGCCAGGGCAAGCTACGAGCTGACCTTCGCCCCCCAGTTCGACCATGTGGTGGTGAACGACGACCTGGAGAAGGCGGAGCAAGAAGTGTATCAGCTCGTCAAGGGTTTCTTGAGTGAAGAGTGAAAATTGTCATGCACTCAGTGGGAATATTCGGTGGGAGCTTCAACCCCATTCATACGGGCCATATTACTCTGGCGAAGAGCCTGTGCGAGAAGGCAGGACTGGACGAGGTGTGGCTGATGGTATCACCGCAAAACCCGTTCAAGAAGGGAGCAACCGACCTCCTCGACGACCACCTGCGCCTGGAAATGGTGAGGGAAGCTGTCAAGGACGAGGCGAGGCTGAAGGCGTGCGACTATGAGTTCCGCTTGCCCAAGCCTTCCTATACCTGGCACACCCTGCAAGCACTCATCCGCGACTTCCCCGACACGCAGTTCACCCTCCTCATCGGCGGTGACAACTGGGCGGCGTTCGACAAGTGGTACTGCCACGAGGAAATCCTCGCCACCTGTCCCGTCGTGGTCTATCCCCGGCAGGGCAGTCAGCTGGACACCAACCACTTGCCACCGGGCGTCACCGTCGTCAACACTCCCCTGCTCAACATCAGCAGCACGGAGATACGCCAGCGCATCCGCGAGGGCAAAAGCATACAGGGCATGGTGCCGGAAAGCATCGGGCAACTTGCCATCAATCACTACAAGCAACAGAACCTATGAGTTGGAAAACCATTACCAAGCAATGCCTCAGGCTGGCTTCCGCCCCCATCAGACGGAATGCCAACTTCTTCATGTTCATGTATGTACTCGGTGTGGTGAGTGCCGTGATCACGTTGCCCGACAATCCCAACGCCACCCTCTACGACAACCTCTTTCCCGAGCTGTTCGTGGAACTGTACCTGCTCTGTGCCGTCCTCGCCCTTTTCCCACGGAAGGCAAGGCTCTGGCTGAGGGCCTTCCTGTACATTATATTATATAGCACCGCCGTCGCCGACACCTACTGCTTCGTCAACTTCGGATCCACCCTCAACCCCTCGATGCTGATGCTCGTGGGCGAGACCAACAGCTCCGAGGCAAGCAACTTCATCTCTTCCTGCCTCTCTGCCTCCACTGTGTTCAGCAGTGTGGGATGGGTGCTGCTGCTCATCGTGGCACAGGCACTCATCGCCATCTTCCGCCGACAGATTGTGAAACTGTATGTCTTCCTCGTCACCTGCGTGGAACTGTACGGACTGAAGAAGCGCTTTGCCTTCGTGCCCAAACTGACCCAGGTGATGCCCTACTGTCTCACCCTCGCCGGCTGCGTCCTCTTCATCGTCGGTCTCTTCACCTCATGGCCCAACAAAGTGGCTACCCGCCAACTGATGTCGGCAAAGAGCATCGGAGAGGTGGAACATATCCTCACGAGAAAAGACTGCGCCAACCTCTACCTGCCCATCCACAGGCTCTCCTTCAGCATCTACGCCAACAAGCTGACGGCACAGCAGATTACCCAGCTCATCCATGCCGCCCACGAAGTGAAGGTGGACAGCTGTAGTTACCGCTCGCCCAATATCGTTCTCATCATAGGCGAGAGCTTCGGCAAGCAACACTCCCAGCAATACGGCTACTTCATGAAGACCACCCCGCGACAGGCAACATTGGAGAAGACGCGCAAGCTCACCAAGTTCACCGATGTGGTGACCTGCTGGAATCTCACCAGCTTCGTGTTCAAGAACGTGTTCTCCACCCATGTCATCGGCGAGAAGGGCGACTGGTGCGACTATCCCCTCTTCCCCGAGCTGTTCCGCAAGGCGGGATACCACGTCACCTTCATCACCAACGAGTTCCTGCCCCAGGCGAAAGAGGCTGTATATGACTTCAGCGGCGGCTTCTTCCTCAACAACCCCGAGCTGAGCCAGTTGCAGTTCGACAGCCGCAACAGCGAGCTGCACGCCCTCGACGACGGACTCCTGAAAGACTACGACGACTCGCTGAAAGCACAGCGCACCGACCACAACCTCATCATCTTCCACCTCATGGGACAGCATGTGAGCTACAAGAACCGCTACCGCAAGGAACAGGCGCATTTCTGGGCAAGCAGCTACGAGGACAAACGTCCCGACCTCGACAACTGGCAGCGCAAGACCCTGAGTCACTATGACAACGCCACCCTCTACAACGACTCCATCGTGGCGCAGATCGTGAAGCGGTTCTCCAAGGAGAACGCCATCGTCATCTACATGCCCGACCACGGCGAGGAATGCTACGAGGGCGACCGCGGCTTCATCTGCCGCAACCACTCCGCCGCTATCGACTGGGAACTGGCGCACTACGAGTTCGAGATTCCCTTCTGGATCTACTGCTCGCCCAAGTACATCAAGACCCACCGCGATATCTACCGGCAGATACGCCGGGCGAGGGACAAGCGTTACATGACCGACGCCCTGCCCCACCTGTTGCTCTACCTGGCGGGCATCGAGACACCCACCTACAAGGAGGAGTACAACATCCTGAGCCCGAAGTACAACGAGATGCGTCCGCGCATCCTCAAGAACTCCGTGGACTACGACCAGCTCCGTGACAATCATCTAAAGCAAGAAGAAGCTAAGAAAAAAGAAGAAGAAAAGAAGAAAGGAAACAAAAAATGAACCACCAGTCAATATTGTCCAGACAGGCGTGCAATGCCCTGCGCGGACTTGCCATCATCGGCATCTTCCTGCACAACTACTGCCACTGGCTCGGTCCCATAGTCAAGGAGAACGAGTACCAGTACTTCCAGCACAACGTGGACTGGCTCGCACAGGTGTTGGCGAATGCCGACATCTACCTGCCCGTTCACCTGCTGTCCTTCTTCGGTCACTACGGCGTGCCCGTGTTCCTCTTCCTCAGTGCCTACGGACTGGTGATGAAATACGAGGCGAGACCCCATCTGGACTCTGGTGCGCAGATGTACAACATCTCCGGCAAGGCGATGCCCGACTGGCGGAATCCCCTGCGCTTTGTCCGCTATCATTATCTGAAACTCTTCAAGATGATGATTGTGGGCTTCGTGGCGTTCACCATGCTCGACTACATCACCCCGGGCACCCACAAGTATCACCTGCTCGACATCGTGGCGATGCTGGGAATGTTCAACAACGTCCTGCCCGATCCCGACCACATCATCTGGCCCGGTCCCTACTGGTTCTTCGGACTGATGCTGCAGCTCTACATCGTCTACCGTATCCTGCTCTACCGCCGCCACTGGGGATGGACTGTGGCACTGATGGCTGTCTGCATCGCCCTCCAGTTGGCATTGGGCATCACCAATCCTGAGGGCGAGGAGATGAACCGCTACCGCTACAACTTCATGGGCGGCATGCTGCCCTTCGGACTCGGCATCCTCTATGCCCGCTATGGCGAGAAGATTCTCATGACGTTCCACTCCCCCGTCACCAATCTCTTCGGCTGCATCTTCTGCCTCTCGCTCATCTACAGTCTGAGCGGCAGTATGGTGGGCTGGACTTTCGTGCCCTTCTTCATCTGCCTGCTGAGTGTACTCGTGGCAGAGTTGTTGGAGAATGCGAAGTGCCTCTCCGGTCTCTACAAGGCACTGGAGTGGACGGGCAGCATCTCCGCCGCCCTCTTCGTCTGCCATCCCATCACGAGAAAAATCTTCATCCCCCTCAGCCGTGGCGGCGACATCTACGCCGGCTTGCTCCTCTACATCGTGTCGAGCCTCTGCCTCGCCTGGCTTTTCACCCAGCTGATGAAGAAGATTCCGAATCCGAAGTAAAAGATTTCTTGAGCAAATCCTACAATAGTGGAGTCACATAAAGCGGCAGATATAAAATATATGAGTTATCCTTCTCCCTTTATCACCCAGGCCTCGATGTTTCCCTGGGCGGAGTCGAAGTTGATGCCCACCTTGGTGACGGGTTTGCCCGAGAGGGCGAAACGCCGGGCGTAGTTCTTGAGGTTGATCTGCTG